>CAYFPZ010000046.1:0-11762 GCA_964345105.1 Hadarchaeota archaeon (SeqCode) | reverse complement strand
CACAGCAGTAGCAGTGAGTCCCGTCGGGGCTGCTGGGGGCGTCGTGTCAGCTTCCGTGGTGGTGAACGTGTAGTAAGATCCGTTGTTGTCGTCGACTGCAGTGTTTGAACTCGCGTCCGTTGATTGCACTTCAAAGTAATACGTTGTAGATCCGGAAAGATTCGTGAGTGTTATGGAGTGTGCTGTGACCATCGTCGGGTCTGATTCCGAGCTCCCCAGAGCCGTGGTTTCCCCATAATTGACCACGCTATCGCTGAGTTCATCGGTGTCCCAAGTTATGGTCGCCGAATAGCCAGTTATGTCTGATGTGGCGACATTTTCTATTACGGGTGGCGTTGTGTCCGCTTCCGCTGTGGTGAATGTGTAGTAAGACCCGTTGTTGTCGTCGACTGCAGTGTTTGCACTCGCGTCCGTCGATTGTACCTCATAGTAATAGGTTGTGGATGCGGAAAGGTTCGTTAGCGTTATCGAGTGGCTTGTGAGCATCGTCACTTTTGATTCCGTGCTCCCCAGAGCCGTGGTGGTTCCGTAATTAACCACACTGTCGCTGGGTTCATCCGTGTCCCAAGTGATGGTCGCCGAATCGTACGTTATGGATGAAGAAGCCACGTTCGATATTACTGGCGGAGTATTGTCTGATCCCAGAGGTGGAAACACATCCCTCAAGGTGAAATCTACCCAGAACAGTCCCAAGTCCTGATCGACTACCGCTGCTATCGCGTCCCCGATATCCTTCGGCGGGTTATTTAGTCTTTTCCACCATTTCTTGTCGGCCGGGTACCCGTATTGGTACATTACGACGTTGGGATAGTATCTATCAGCCCAGTCCTCGAACTCGGAAACCATGCCATTGAGGTTTCCAAAACCTTGACTGTCATTGACAAAAATTATGTCCCCTCTGTATGTCGGCGGCATCCATGTCCACCAAAAGTGCTTGAGGAACAACGTGTAATTTTCGTTGTGAGACTTTACCGCGTTTTCCCAGATTTCCGCGTTTTCGTCAGTCACTGGTATACCCCAATCTTCTACGGTTTGCTTGTGCCACTCCACATCCACACCGGAGCCTATCACACACGGGTGGTGTTCGTACCTGTCTAAAACGAGGTCGATCAGAGTAGGAACGTCTGCAAGTCCTGGTTCGACCTGCAGCCACACCTTTATCCCGTGGGTATCAAAGTAGTCAAGATAGTTCTCGTGGAAGTCCGTGTTGTCGAATATTACGTGCTCGTAGTTCTCATTATCCGGCGCTGGGAATTGCAGGTTACACTCGGTCCATAGCATATAATCCTCGCCCTCTCCGGCAAGTATTCCAACTATCCAGACTCCAGCCGGTTGAGAGCCGGGCCAATAGCCCCCCATGAGTTTCATGTCTTGTGCCCACTCTTCTGGTTCTGGGAATGGGTCTACACCATAGGTGGATTCCCTGCATCCGGCGTATATGACAGTTCCAGGAGAAGCCTTCACTAGCGGGATATTGCTGAGACAAATGCTTGAGAGCATTCCAAAGATTAATAAGCAAATGACAATTCTAGCATACTCTCTATGTTTCAGGCGCTTTGCCATTTTTTCATCCTCCTTTCAAATTGGTTTAAGACTCTACAAGGTGAGGTTATCCATCCACCTTGCTTCATCGCATAAAAGAATAGAAAAATCATACTATTTAATCTTATTATTCTGGTGTACTGGTAAATTGAAATTAGAAAAAAGTGACCGTTGGGGGTGAAGTGATGATAACTCCAAGCGCAGGGTTTACCTTCTTTTTGTGAGATTCGCAAAGTTCTAATCCCGAAGAGCTCGCTATCCTACTGGCGGGGCATGTGAAATCTTGCGAGTAAAAGTCAGAGTTCAGCCGAGGGCTGCGCGAGAGGAAGTTATAGAGCAGCTCGATGGCGCTTTAAAAGTGAAGATTACCGCGCCACCGGTCAAGGGCGCCGCGAACAGGGCGTGTATCGAGTTGCTCGCGAAACATTTCGGGGTGAAGCGATCAAACGTCAGGATAATTGCCGGACACACATCACGGGACAAAATTGTTGAGGTGATCGGAACTAATCAAGTTTAAACAACCGCATAAGTTGGGCAGCATTTTTGTACATTTCAAAATTGTTAAAAAGAATGTAGACATCACGATGTTTTGTTAATGCTCGTACCTTTGAAGCGAGTTGCCTCAGCTCGGCAAGCGAGTAACTGTAGTTATAATCATACTCTCGCGGATTGAGTCCGTGCAAGCGGATGTAAGCGATTGGGTGCTTAGAGACCGGTTCGCGACGCATCAAATCGGCCACATGCACAAGCTCAAGCTCCTCACATAGTTTCGCTATTTCGTCGGGATGTTCTTTCCAGTCCCCGCGAGGCTCCCAAGCCAGTACCAGCTTGCCTCGATTAATTTTCGAGAAAAACTTTCGCATATTTTCAGCATTATCTTTGGTGTATTTGAAATTAGGAGGGCACTGGACTATACAAACTCTTGCATTGAGGGCATCGGCAATCTCTTTCGTCCGCTTCCACGCTTCGAAGTTATCGCGCGTCGGGCGGAGCCACCCATATTGTCTTCGTTCAAGTTCTTCCGGCTTCAGGCCCGAGCGGCGCCAGGTTGGGCTTGTTGGTAAATGGGTAAGTGCCTGCCACGCTTTGATCGAAAACTCAAATCCCTCGGGCGCCTCTAAACGCCAGCGCTCAGCGGTTTTAACCATGGGCAATTTATAAAACGTCTGCTGCACTTCGACGAGCGAAAATTTTTTCACGTAAGCCTTGAGGCCACCTTTAAAGAACCCCCATCCACAACAACCGACTTTGATTTTTGGCATCCTTCTCAGAGGAGATTGGTGAGTAAATACTTAATTTTTTAGGCTTTGAGAGCGCTCCCAATTGCGGTGAGAGAGTGCCCAAGAAGCATGAGGAGATGATGGAGCTCGCTAAGCGGCGCGGGTTCATCTGGCCGTCGTTTGAGATCTATGGAGGCGTTGCGGGTTTCTATGATTTCGGACCTCTCGGAGCACTTTTGAAGAACAAGATCATCCAGAAGTGGCGCGAGTACTACGTTGTTAGAGAAGGGTTCTTCGAGATAGATTCCCCCAATGTTATGCCTGAGGAGGTCCTGAAGGCGAGCGGGCACGTCAATCACTTCGTTGACGCGATGGTTGAGTGTCAGAAGTGTGGTGCTGCGTTCAAGGTTGCAGATTTGGCGCGCGAGCAAACAGGTAAGGATATCGAAGGTATGCCCAAAGAGGAGATGAATCAGTTCGTGAAAAAGCATAGGGTGCGCTGTCCGGACTGCGGCAGCGAGCTGGGAGAAATTTTCGATTTCAACGCAATGTTTCGAACTGCGATTGGCCCCGGAAGTCAGCGCGTGGGTTACTTGAGGCCGGAGACTGCGCAGGGAATTTTCATCGACTTCAAGCGGCTCCAGCGCCACGCACGGGGCAAGCTGCCGTTTGGAGTAGTGCAGATTGGCAAGGGTTACCGCAACGAGATCTCCCCGCGTCAGGGCATCATAAGGTTGCGAGAGTTCACGATGGCAGAAGCCGAGGTCTTCTTCGATCCAGAGGATTCTCATCACCCAAAGTTTTCCGAGTTGGCAGAGGAGCAGCTCAGACTTTGGTTGGCGGACGATCAGCAGCAGGGCAAGGAAAAGCTAACTGAGGTGATGGCTGGAGAAGCTGTTAAACAAAAGATCGTGTGCAATGAACTCATGGCCTACTACCTCGCGTTCACCAAGCGTTTCCTGCTCGATTTGGGTATCCCAGATGAGGCAATTCGATTCAGGGAACAAACTCCAGGGCAAAGAGCTCACTACTCCAGCGAGACATGGGACGCCGAGGTATTTACCGAGCGGTTCGGCTGGGTCGAGGTCGCAGGGCTAGCCTACCGTACGGATTACGATCTTTCTAGCCACGCTCAGTTCAGCAAGGAGGACCTGACGATATTTTCTGCGGATAAAAAGCGAAAAGTGCTTTGCCATGTGGTGGAGCCCTCCTATGGCATCGATCGCCCACTTTATTGCATGCTTGAGCACTCGTATGTGTCGGAAAAGAAGCACAAGTATCTTCGGCTTAAGAAAGATTTGGCCCCCATCGAAGTCGGCGTTTTCCCATTACTCAACCGCGATGGAATGCCTGAGAAAGCCCGCGAGGTTCACGAAGCTTTGAAGGCAAGGGGTTTAATGGCTGAATATGATGATTCTGGGTCAATTGGTAGAAGATACGCGCGAGCTGACGAGATAGGAACACCGTATTGCGTGACAATTGATCATCAAACGCTTGAAGATGATACTGTAACTATTAGAAACCGCGACGACACTTCGCAAGTAAGAGTCGGCATAAGTGATTTAGCTAATACAATAATCGACTTAATCAGAGGTTGTTCTTAATCGAAGAAAACCCAACCAGAGCTTTCTTCACCTTCTATCGAAAAGCAGTTGGATCTCAATCAGGACGATATCTTATCTAAAATTCAAAACCAATCTAGGCTGGTCATGTAAAAATTCTCGCCATAAACTTGTTTGAAGGTTACATTTGTTGTCAACTTTTTAACCATGATTAGTCCGTAGCTTCTTTTATAGATATTATACTTCAGAGATTCGTAGCTCTTCAGTATTTTCCCGTCAAGAACCATCGTATCGAAAACCAAGTGTTTGGCCTTATGCTCAAGAGAACGAATTAACTTCTTTGTCTCTTCAATACTAGTTGCAACAATTTCTTTAATGTGTAGTAATTTCCCTTCGTTTTTGAAGATGGCATAGCCATTTTTATTGAGTAGAATCATTTCGGGCTTTATTTTCTCACGTTTATAAAGAATCTTAAGATAGTTCTCATCTCTTACAACAATTCCCGTTTTATCCGTAGTGAAATCGTCATAGAGTTTGGCAATTTTCTCCAAGTCAATTTTATTTTCCTTTTTTCTATTTCTTGAAGTTTTATTTTCAACAAACTTGTAAGAGCTTGGAAATTCTATTTCATCTTCATAGCCAAGTTTTCGATAGAAGTTATGGGCTATCATTGATTGGGATGTTGTCAAGAAGGAGAATCTGTAACCCTTATCGCTGAAATAGTCATGAGCTGTCTTCATTAGAGCTGTCGAAATTCCCTTTCTAGCGTGACTTGGAAGAACTGCAACACCCCACAGCCCTCCAGCATGCTCTATTCTGCCTTCCAGGATTTTGGTTGCTAAATCCATTACCCCGGCGAAACCAACCACTTTGTCACCTTCAATAGCACAGAAACCAATGGGGCTATCCTTCAAACGTGGGTCGATCCTCGCTATTTCCTCGAATTTTTGATAATTAAAAGGCCAACCAAAAGCCAAACACATGAGAGGAAACAAATCATTCTTATTTGTTAGCTCTCGGTACGAAATAATTTTCATATCCATCCTATAGAGCATATCTTCTGTGAAAAATATATAAACGACCTGTTAGTGGCACGAATTGACATGCAAGCGTAATATTAGTCAGCAAAAAACTATAGTATACCGCATAAAGTTAAAAAGCCAAGTAAATCATGAGGGGCAACGCCACGAAGAGAGATACAACGGTCAAGTAGAACACCATCGCTCCGTAAAGCTTGAGGTCTAGCTTGAAATTGTAGGCGAGGATGATGTTGAAGATGGCGGGCGGCATTAGTGATTGAATGAGCGTGGGCTTGGGCGTGATATCGGTGGCTACATTCAACCCAGTTAACATGATCAATGCGAAGATCACAAACGGGCAGACCAAGAATCTTATCGCGCCCACGGTCACAAGCTTCGATATGTACTTGCGGGGGTTGACCAAGGGCATTTGATAACCGACGAAAAGAAGCATCAAGGCGAAAAATGGCTTGGCTAGGTAAACGTCAAATGTTTCGCTCACCACATCAGGTAGGTATGCATTGAAACCGACGAAGAGCATCGCCGTTATTAGCGCTATGGTCGCCGGGAAGACCAGCACATTTGCTACCACGAAGCGCGGACTTACGCGTCGCTTACTGGAGGACGATGCGAGTGCTATCCCAAGGACCAAGTGCGGAATTCCTATCGCCACCGCATAGAGACTCGCTGGTCCCAAACCCCCGATTCCAACCATGGCATAAACGAGGGGCAAGCCGAGGTAGGTAACGTTCATGAACGCGGAGTTCAAGGTGACTGCAATGGTTGTTTTTCGGTTGTAGCGCATGAGAGCCGAGATTCCCACCGCCAACACGAAACAAACACCCAAACCTATAAAACCAAAAACTGCGGCGCTGCTGAATCCTATGATAGCACGCAGATTGTAGCGCGCTATCGAGACGAAGACTACGGTGGGGAGCATCACCCAGAGGATGAGCAAGTTGAGGTAGTGAAATGCCGGCTTAGCGATTAACCCTAAAATTTTGACACGCCCTGTGATAACCCTTGCAATAATCCCAACAATGATGAGTCCAAACGCGTAGAGGGCAGGTATTAGGTAATCTTCGGGCATGAATTCACCAGTTATTTTTTACTTGCTTGGTTTGATCTCCCCCGAAAATTGTTTGATTATCTCCAGCAAGACGTTGCGAGGGCACCGCCGAGTCTCGCTCGATGAACACTCTCGCCTTCGACCCCAGCGGTGTCGTTATTACCTTCAGTTTTTTTATCTCGCCCACCCCATCACCTTCCAATTTCGTCGCGTTTTGCCAATCGGTTTTTAGGCTGATAAATTTTTTGTTGCCTTTCATTTAACTAAAAAATATATTTTTAAGTATAGATAAACTTAAATAGATATGAAATAGTATACATTTAGGAGGAGATGGCGACATGGATAAGAAAGTAAAGAGAAGCGTAGAAAACTTTTTTTTACAAGAAAAACCAGTAAAAGCCTTAATTCTGTTAAAAAGGGAGAATAAACCGCTTTATACAGCGATAATTTCTAAAGAAATCGATTGCACGTATGCCCACACTTTAAATGTGCTTTCAGAGTTAGAAAAGCTCAAATTGGTCATTTTTAAGGAAACAGGCCGAATTAAACTGGTAAATTTGACAGAACTCGGAGAAGAATCCGCCGAAGTCATAGAAAATTTCATCGATCTACTCAAGCTTGGGGTGACAGAGGCGGAAGTTAATCAGATTTACGATCGAGAGGTCAAAGGTCGCTTGAGGGAGGAAATGAACAAAAAAGCGATATCTAGACAATTAGAAAAACATAAGGAGAATTTAAGGCGATTAGCCGAGGGGCGGCCCCAAAATGTTTTACTTTTCGCAAAAAAGCTCTTAAAAAAAGTGGACGAGGTTGCAGCAGAGGCGCTTGGATACCCACCAAGTTGAAATATCTATTAAAAAAGGGCTAAATTCCTCTTGCAGAGTAATTATCCGAAAGCAGGGGTCTTCTACTTTCGGATTTCGTGATCAATCCATCCCCCTCGAGTGGGCCAGTTACCTTTTATAAAGTAATGCGGTGGAATAGAAAATCGGCTATGATGAAGCTGGGTAACTTTTGATGAGTTTTTAAATTACTTAGGATAAGGTTTAAATACCAGAATTACTCATTAAAAAGCGAAAATTACTTTGCAAAGGTGATTACATGCAAGAAACGGGTGTGGCTGATAGGATTTTGGCATTGGCATATGGCAACCACCCGAAAAGCGCCTCCTTGAAACCAGAGGCGTTGAAAGTTTTGAGGGCGTTGAGGGAGCAGGGCACCATGAGCATCGAGCAGTTGATGGGGGTGCTGGACTTGGATCAGAATTCCTCGGCTGGCCGCAAGCACTTCTACATTTTGATGAGGCCCCTGAGAGAGACCGGGATGATTTCTACGAGAAGGGTCGGGGGCAAGACAAATTACTATTTAAGTTATGACGGCTTCAGTCAATACCTAAGGGAAATAAGGAAGGAAGCCGAATATTGGCTTACGTCGGAGGCATTGAAAGAACGGACGTGATGATAAAGGAGAGAGATGGACTTGGCTAAGAAAACTGGAAAAACGCTCGTGAAGATGAGGCAACAAATGCGTGCTGCGAAGCTGGCGAGGTACAAGCGCGAGCTAGTGCAGGCTGGAGTGAATCTGAAACTGCCTAAGCCGTCCATGCAAGCACGGAAGGAAAAGGATGAAGAACTAAAGAAGCTGTACTTGGAGCTTCTCTCGAAGTCGGGAGAAGGTGAACAGGAAAAATCGGCTGAACAACCTTTGACTCAAGAAGAACAGGAGAAAGAACCATCACAGGAAGGGAAAGAAACTAAACCCCCCGTCCAGAAACCCACCGAAGAATCGGAGCAAGGTAGCTAATTAGAGAGAGAAGAAACGCCAAAACAGTTTGGTCGTCTAGCACGTATGCTTGGAAAAAATTGAATTAAAAGGAGGTAAGCAAATGGCTAAACGAATTTGTAATTTGGAGGAGAATAAGACGCGATGCAATTGCACATATGAACCTTGTCCACGAAAAGGCATCTGTTGTGAGTGTATTCAATACCACTGGAGGATGCGAGAACTACCCGCCTGTTTCTTCCCAAAAGATGTAGAGCGGACCTACGATCGTTCACTGGAACGATTTATTGCGTGCTCCAAATAGTTCTCTGATATCAAATCTTAGAATAGCAGAAATTTTGCCATGCCCACGAGGAAAAGCAGTCAATTTCAGACGTAAAAATACAGGTAAATTAACAGTCCTAGGACGAAGGTCAAAGTCCATGCTATAACCATAACACGCATGAACCTTCTGACTATTCCTAATCCTTTCTTTATCCTTACCTTGCCGCACGGCCTCAACGCAATCACGGCGGTCCAGCCCATTATCAGCGCTAATGCGCCTATGGCTGCGTGTATTAATACCAGGGGCGAGCCCAAGCCATAGTTCATGCCAGTTATCCCTTCAAAGTTACTAACAAAAGAAGGTCCCATTATCAAGAGAAATGACACGGTTCCCAATAGCACGGCGACACCCGTCATTATACCATGTCTACGAAAGTTGCCCTTTTTTTTCGATATCACTCCGCCGATTATTAAAATATACATAATTACCTGAAGCAGCAAATTTGCGTCCGCCACGCCAGATGCAGCGGTACCTAAAAAGCCGTCCATATTTTTCACGAGGTTTTAGATAACACATCCTTTAAATGTAGGGGTATCATTTAACCCCTTGTTATCGAGAAAGTATAATTTGTTCGGATGTGATAAGTTTATTGGTTAGATGAGTAAATTCTTGAATTTTATTCGGCGAGGGTCCTCATTTGGTATCGAATTTAACCGCCAATTTTCGGCCCGCATAGACTCGAAACCAAATCTTCAACAGCTCAAGACGGCCGATCTTCAAAAAGGGTTGATCCTCATCCGAGACGGCCGTGAAATCGTGAACGAAGGGATGGGTTTTGGAGTCCCAGTTGTGAAATATTCAGATAAAATGTTTTTTTCCAAAAAATCCAATTTGGTCCCGACGAAGGGGATGACCGTCATCAAAAAAGATTTCCATATGGATAGCATCGAGCAAATTAAAGTAGGAAAACACGTTGTCAGCAGAGGATTGGGCGGTTTTGCATATCTATATAGGTCATCCAGATTTTTCAGAAAGCCAATGATCAAATTTAGCCAGTTAATCAAAAAGATGGTCGATGTCAAGTCAGAATTTGAAACCGTGGCTGGCAGAGGCCTGATATCGGTGACCTACAGGGTTTGTCTAGATAGGATTCATGTTAATTGCGATATGACAAAGCTGGATAAATCTGGATGTAAGAGTATATTCATTCTGAACGAACAGGGTTCTTCTTTCTTCAAGAATTACAACGATTCAGATGGAGTGCACTTGGTCGATGACGAGATCGGTGCTTGGGATAAAGTAAAAGCCAAGAAGGCATGCCTGTTCGATCTTGGCTCCTCTTTTAGTTTTTGCCTCAAAAATACAAATAATGTGGCTATGTGGCGTGGCAGGGAAACTCAAGACGATACCGATTGGGCTGGCCTTATCTACGAAATACCGCCAAGCTTCGACTATTTTGATTATGACATATTCTTAAATTGGGGAGTGTCGTGAATTACAGATGTTGTATTAGTTTATCCATACTTCAATTCTAAGAGGGACGATTCGCCATTCCGAGTCCCACCACTAGGCCTTGGATATATAGCATCTTACTTGAGGAATAACGGGTTATACGTTGACATCGTCGATTGTACGTTCATGAAACGGAAAGAAGCGGTTGAACGGGTGAAGGAGCTTACGCCATCCGTAATTGGCATTTATTCAATGTTTTCAATGTTTGAACCAGCGATTGAATTCGCTAAGGAGTTAAGGCCCGAATGTGAGCTTTTGGTCGCGGGTGGACCTCTACCGACCGCTAATCCCAAGGCCTTCTTGGATTACTTCGACTTAATTGTAAAAGGAGAAGGAGAACAGACAACTTTGGAGGTTGTAAAAGCTTTTTCAAAAAAAAGAAATTATTCCAGCGTTCGTGGCATTTTATACAGAAAAGGCGACGAGATCGTATCCACTGGTGATAGAAAATTCTTTGAGGATCTGGATGTTATCCCATTTCCCGCGCGAGATTTATTCCCAAATAAAGATTATGTTCGGTATTGGCACAGGAAACATATGCCGGCCAAAACTTCAATAATAACGACTCGTGGCTGCCCTTTTAATTGTGACTTTTGTAGCAATGTCATTTTCGGGGTCTCTTACAGGGAAAGAGCAGCGAAAAATGTAGTCGACGAAGTTGAGGAAACCTTGAAATTTGGATATGAAAGTATATTTTTTGTCGACGATTGCTTCACCCTAAATAAAAAGAGAGTAATGAAAATCTGTGACGAAATTCTTGAAAGGGGTCTCGACTTTCATTGGGAATGCCTCTCCAGGGCCGACAACATGAGCGTTGAGCTGGCTGAGAAGATGAAGCGGGCTGGATGCTGCAGAGTATTTTTCGGAATAGAGTCCGGAAATGATGAAATTCTTAAGATAATCGAAAAAAGGTTTTCCACTAAACAGGCAAGAACAGCGGTTGAGAACGTCGTCTCTGCTGGAATAAATGCTGGTGCTTTCTTCATCATCGGCTATCCTGGCGAAACGAATGAGACTATACTGGACACAATTAATTTTTCGACATCCCTACCGCTTGACTATCTTTCCTACACGCTTCCATATCCTATTCTAGGAACAGGATTGTATGAGAAGGTTAAAGACAAGTTAACTTCAGACGATTGGGTGAGGCCAAAGTTTGGTCTTATCGATCATTCCCTGATGTTTAGATCACGTTATTCAGCCACGAAGTTGAAGTTTGCCATTTTCAAAGGCACAGCTGAGTTTCACATAAAGAAGAAATTAGGTAGAGCCTCGTGGATAGTTGAGAAGCCCTTCAAAAAAGTTACGGACTTTATTTTCAAAATTATGCCTTGATTTTGTGAGGATTACATTATCGTGAGAATTTCTCTAAATGGATTTATTTTTTACATTATCTATCGGTTTTCCGGCAGAAGTCAAGTTTACCATAGATGCCCCGGTATCACTAGCGAGCCAAGAGAGCAGTTCTCCGCATATCTCGAGTTTTAATAATTTACGCTTGACGTCTTTGCTTCCTGAATATTTGCCGATTTTTGGGCCCAGATCCATGCCCGCTAGAAATATCTTGGAGGAACTTAGCTCGTGGGCCATGAAAGCGGCACGGTCTCCGTCTGTGAACCCCCCGAAGTTGAATAGTTTGCCGAAAGGTTTTACCTGCGTGGTACCGATTATGCGTTCTTTTATTCTAGGCACGAACTTACGAACTTGCGCAACATTGTCGCCATGGGCATGCACGACCAACCAAGAGCCCCGCCTCCAAGCCTCAAGCTGGTCATCGACTGAGCCATCCAA
>CAYFPZ010000045.1:0-35374 GCA_964345105.1 Hadarchaeota archaeon (SeqCode) | reverse complement strand
GTGGATGGGTATGGCTTACGACCTTCAAATTCATGACCTTATTAAAAGGACTTTGAAAAAATTCGAGGTCAGGACTTTTAAGGAGAACTTCGGAGAGTACCTTTTCACTTTAGCTTAATCACGGAGTTTCCCATATGCTACCTCAGCCGCTTTTTTGCCCGAGAGTAGCATAGCACCAAAAGTTGGCCCCATTCGAGGGAGCCCATAGGTCGTAGCCACTGCCATACCCGCAATAATGAGGCCTGGGCACGCTTCTCCTGTGTGTTCCACCACCAAATCCTCTGACCGCTCAACCCACATACCGCTGAAACCCGAAGTCTTTATCAGGCCTCGTTCTTCCAACTTTCGCACAACAGCTGCATCATGACCCGTTGCATCGATCACGAGCCTTGCCTCGAGCCCAACAGGATCAACACATGTGATCTCCCGCGGTAGCGCATGGATGGGGGACCAGTTCACTACGACTCCACCAACTCTGTTCTTCTCACGCAATATGACATCCTCGAAGCGAGTCATGTTAAGGATTTTCGCCCCAGCATCGCAGGTTGCCGCGACCAGCTTCGAACAAGCATGGGGACCCTCCGCGACATACAGACCCTCACTGAATTTTGTATAGGGGACTCCAAGTTCTTCTAAAACTTTTTGAGCGGGTGCCCTAATCGTAACTTTGTTCATTAGGTAGCCACCTATCCAAAAGCCGCCGCCGAGGTAGTTGTTGTGTTCGACCAATAGAACCTCTGCCCCCCTCCCTGCAAGCTCCCTCGCAGCCATCAGGCCGCTCGGACCGGCGCCGACCACGATTACATCACTTTCAACATATTTTTGGAATTCCTTCGCGAACTCGCCCACGATCGCCCGAGTTATTTCCTTTTCCCTTACTGGTTCGAAAGTTATCATTTTCTCCCTCTATCAATTATCTGCTACCTTATAAATAATAACGCTGTTATAATCTAGAGATTAGATTTATTCCTGTGAGTAATTTTTTAATCCAAAAAATATAAATATCAGTATTTATCATTGGTTCCTGAAATAGGGGGTATTAGGCTGACTAAAACCAAAGTGAACAAGTCGGTGGCTGAGATAAACGACCGAATCAGGCGCGGCGATGCGGTGGTCGTGACAGCGGAGGAAATGGTGGAAATCGTGAGAGAAAGGGGTGAAGTCGAAGCTGCTAAGGAAGTTGATGTGGTCACCACAGGCACCTTCGGAGCGATGTGTAGCTCAGGAGCTTGGCTGAACTTCGGGCATGCAGACCCACCAATAAAGATGCAACGGGTATGGCTCAACGATGTCGAGGCATATACAGGCGTTGCCGCTGTCGATGCATATATAGGTGCAACTCAGCTCAGCGAAGCCCGCGGATTAGAATATGGCGGAGGGCATGTCATTGAGGATTTAATTCGTGGAAAAGAGATAGAAGTCCGAGCGATTGCGTACGGCACTGACTGCTATCCGCGCAAGGAACTCGAGACCATCGTGACCAAGGACGACATTAATCAAGCTGTCCTCTGCAACCCCCGTAACGCCTACCAGCGCTACGTAGCGGCCACGAACTCGCGTGATGAAACAATCTACACCTACATGGGTACCCTGCTGCCGAACTACGGCAACGTGACATACTCGGGATCCGGCAGCCTAAGTCCGCTCCACAACGACCCCAACTACGAAACAATCGGGATTGGAACGCGAATCTTCCTAGGGGGTGCTCAAGGCTACATCTTCTGGGAGGGCACTCAACACGCCCCCACTAAGGCAATGGGCACCATCATGACCATCGGGAACTTGAAAGAGATGGATGCACGCTACATCAGGGGAGTAACGGTCGAAAAGTACGGGACTTCGCTCTACGTCGGCTTAGGAATTCCAATTCCAATCATAAACGAGAGAGTTGCAAAAACTACGGGCATAAGTGATGAGGAGATAAAAACAGACCTCACCGACTACGGGATTCCTCGAAGGAGCCGTCCAATCCTTAGGGAGATCACCTACGCCGAGCTGAAATCTGGGAAGGTTGAAATCAACAGCGATGAAGTACTCGTCAGCCCCATGAGCAGCTTGAAGCGAGCGAGAGAAATCGCTGGCGTCTTAAAGAAGTGGATTGAAGGAAAACGATTCTTCCTTTCCCAGCCAGTTGAGGGGCTGCCCATCGATCAGGTGTTCAAGCCAATGAAACAAATCGTAGGCGTCCCATTTGTCCGGGACGTGATGACGCGGGAAGTAGTAACCGCTAAGCCAAGCGACTCGATTGCCAGCGCGGCGAAGATATTTGCGAAGCGCAACTTCGACCATCTCCCGATCGTAGATGCCAAAGGGAGACTCGTGGGAATAGCGACCTCGTGGGACATCGCCGTGGCAGTCGGGACTGGTAAGAAGAAATTGTCAGAGGTTCTGACTTCCAAGGTCATCACGGCAACTGAGGACGAGCCGGTCGATGCTGTAGCGAGGAGACTTGAAAAACACAAAATCTCTGGGGTTCCCGTGATAAACGCCCGTGGCGAGCTCAGAGGAGTCCTGACTAGTCAGGATCTATCCAAGTTGTTGGGGGGACGAAGAAAATGACTCGAAAGATACTATTGAGGTACACCACCACAAAAGCAACGGAACCCATCTTAGCATCAGTAATCAAAGAAACTGAGGTCCTGCCCAATATTCTGTACGCTGAAGTCGGCACAAAAGGTGGAGAGATACTACTTTCAATCGATGCTCCTGACAAAGAGGTCGATAAGACAATCGCACTGTTCAAGCAAAAAGGCATTGAGGTTCAGGAGATTAAGCGCGCTATCCAGCTCGACCGCGATTCATGCTTCGACTGCGGGGCATGTCTCTCACTCTGTCCGACTGGCGCGCTGTACATAACTGACGACAAATCGGTCGAGCTTGACGAGAACAAGTGTATTTACTGTGAACTCTGCGTGCCATCATGCCCAGTACGAGCGCTCAAGCTATCGAAGTTTAGGTGATTCAAATGTACTCGCAAACTTGGTCCTTCAAGGAGACTAACCTCCATATAAAGTGCGACGATAAGTGGGCGATAGATTCTGCAATCAACGCCAGTCTACAGGCCCGAAGTGAAATCGAGCGATACGTCCTCGCACACCCGGAGTTTCGATGGTCGCTTGAGCCTCTGAGGCTAGATGGAGAACATCCAAGAATCATCGAGCTCCTGCTGAGAGCAGGTGAGCTGGCAGGGGTAGGGCCCTTCGCAGCTGTTGCCGGAGCCATCTCACAGGTCGCGGCTGAGGCGGCGCGAAGCGCAGGCGCCGAAAACGTGCTGGTGGAAAATGGAGGAGATATAGCCATAATTGGTGCTAGAGATTTCCGTGTAGGGATCTTCGAGGGCGATGCACAGAACTCCGGAAAAATAGGATTTCTTGTTCGGGCTGTGGAGTTGCCAACAGGAATCTGCACGAGTTCGGGAACAATCGGTCACTCGCTGAATTTTGGGCAGTCAGATGCCGTCGTAGCGGTTGCGCGCGAAACCTCGGTGGCGGACGCAGCAGCTACCTCAATAGCGAACGCAGTTAGGGGAGAGGATCTCAAATCTTCAATCAAGCATGGGCTGAGCCGGGCGAAACGCATCCAAGAAATTAGGGGATGTCTGATTGTGAGGAGAGAGCACATTGGCACTTGGGGCAAGCTCCCTGAGCTAATTCAAGTATCGCCAGAATCCCAAGAACTTTCAAACACCCGAAAAAAATATCAAGATTACAGGCTAGAGTAGGCGTTAATTTTATAGAACTTCAATGTGAGATGTAAAATTGATGACAATCACCGTGAGATTCTTCGCGGGATTTCGTGAAGCTACCGAGAAAAAACAGGAGAGCATTGAGGGAGTAAAAAATGTCACTTCCCTCCTTGAAGAGCTCGTCCGCAGGTTTGGAGAAAAGCTAGCCGAACTACTTTACTCCTCCGACAGACGAGAGCTCCGCAAAACTGTGAACATTTTGGTGAATGGCAGAAGGCTAGATTTCCTTCAAAAACTCAACACACAACTGAAAGATGGGGATGTGGTGGCGATATTTCCACCAGTTGCTGGGGGTTAGCTTACGCCAGAGGAGTTTGGACGATACAGTCGCCAGATGATTATTAGCGGCTTCGGCGAGACCGGCCAGCAAAAATTAAAGGTCGCCCACGTAGTTGTGGCCGGTATTGGTGGACTCGGGAGCCCAGCATCAAGTTATTTGGTCGCTGCAGGGGTTGGCCAAATTACGATCATAGATTCGCAAAGGGTGGAACTCAGCAACCTCAATCGACAGTTATTGCACTGGGAGCCAGATGTAGGCCGGTCAAAGGTTAAGTCTGCCACCGAGAAGTTGACGGCAATGAATTCAAACATCAAAGTCGATACCATATTTGAGCAGATAACTTCTGAAAATGTGGGCCGGCTCACCAAAGGGGTGGATTTAGTGGTTGATGGTATGGACAGTTACACTACACGTTATTTGCTTAACGAGGCATGCGTGCGAAACCGCGTCCCATTCATCCATGGTGCGGTCGAAGGATTGGTGGGGCAGCTAATGACGATCTTGCCAGGCGGGGGCCCGTGCCTGAAGTGTGCGATACCCAAGGAACCACCGAAGAAACCCTTTTTCCCAGTGCTCGGAGCGACTCCCGGGGTGATAGGGTGCCTGCAGGCAATGGAGGCGATAAAGCTCATAACAGGGGTGGGCAAGCCCCTTGTAGGTAGAATGTTGATATTTAACGGCATGGATATGACCTTTGACGAGATAAAAGTTAACCGGGACCCTAGCTGCCAAGTATGCGGCAGACAGAGCAGGTGAGATGCGTATGCCGCGGATACCAAAGGAAAGACTCGGGCGATACCTCAGTCTGAAGCGCGACTTCAAGGAGGAGCGCTACATCAATCTTCACCCCATCCAGCGAGGAGGGGTACTGACTTCAGAGGCGCGGAAGGCCCTACTCGAGTTCGGTGACGGTTACTCGACCTGCGACTGGTGCCCGCCGAAAGCAGCGAGGCTCGACGCGATCGAGCGCCCTCCCATAGCCCAGTTCATGCAGGACTTAGCTGAATTTTTGAAAATGGATGTAGCTCGAGTAGTTACGCGCTGCAGAGAGGCCAAGTTCATAGCGTTTACGACACTTGGGGAACCCGGAGACTACGTGGTCGTCGACGGCCTTGCGCACTACTCAACTTACATAGCTGCTGAACTCGCCAGACTCAAGATCAAGGAAGTACCCCATGGCGGCCACCCCGAGTTCAAGCTCGACTTGGATGCATACGCTGAAAAAATAGAGGAAGTCAAGCGAGAGACCGGGAAGCTCCCCGCGGTGGTGCTTCTCACCCACGTCGATTACCTCTACGGCAACCTGAACGACGCCACGATCGTGGGGGAAATATGTAAAAAATATGGGGTGCCCTTCCTGCTGAACGCGGCTTACACAGCAGGGGTGATGCCAATAGATGGAAAAAAGCTGGGCGCGGATATCATCGTATCTAGCGGGCACAAGTCATGGGCAGCGAGCGCCCCAACCGGAATTCTAGCGGTCAAGGAGGAGCTTGCTGAAAAGGTGCTGGCGCGCTCGAAAATCGTGGGGGACTGGAGCGAGCGCAAGTTCGGGCTCAAAGAGTATGCTTTGTTAGGTTGCACGGTAATGGGCGCGCCGCTCATCTCGCTGATGGCTTCATTCCCTCACGTAGTCGAGCGGGTCGAGCGCTGGCCCCAGGAGGTGGAGCAAGCAAGATACCTCGTCGAGCAGCTGGAGCGAATCGAGGGAACCCGACAGCTGGGGGTCAAACCCAAGCAGCACACCCTGATCCACATGGAGTCGGAGGGGCTCTACAAGGCGTCACATGCCCATAAGCGACGCGGGTTCTTCTTGTACGACGAGCTCAAACGCAGAAACATCGTTGGTATCCAGCCTGGGCTGACGAAGCACTTCAAGCTCAATACTTATGGTCTGACCAAACCAAAGGTGGAGCACGTTGCGAAGGCGTTTCTAGAGATAGCTAAGGATCAAGGTCTAACCATAGAGTGAACTTAGGAGGAAATTATTGTTGAAAAATTGAAAGGAGGTGCGAGATGGCTCAAGAGATACACCTAGTCCTGCTCTCCAACGACCCAGGCAGGGCCTACCCAGCGCTGATGCTAGCGCTCGGCGCCGCTGCCAAGGGGCTGAAGACGGAGATTTACTTCGCCATGAAGGGTTTGGACATCGTGCGCAAGGGGAAGGCCAAGGAGATAACTATGCCAGGAGTTCCGCCGCTGGGACAATTTCTTGACGACGTGAAGAAGCTTGGGGTAAAGCTCTGCGCCTGTGCTCCGTCAAGGCAGATGCTCGAACAGATGGGAATCAGCGAGCAAACCGTTGAGGGCGGAGTGAAGCTAGAAGACATGATGGGGTTCTTGGAGCGGGCGCTGCCGGCCGCGAAGGAAGGCGGACTCGTGCTGTTCATTTAAACGTAGCGGCTAATCAGGTAATGACAACGAATTTCAAGCCGCCGGACATTTACCTTAGAAACGAGAACTTACCGATAAATCTCGACTGATCATTTCCGCTGCTGTTTGACCCGTCGCGACCTGAAGAAGATGCGGTCCACGAAGCCGTTGAACTTCGACGGGGCATAGACCTTGACTATGAAAGTACCGATGACCAGCCAATAGCCCAAGTAAACAAACAAGGTGAGCCATTCCGGATCGAGGTAGAGCGTGCCTATCAGGCCCTGGATGACTATACCCACATCGCCCTTTTTGTGAAATAGAGGATAGCTGTTGTCGGGGTTGCGAGGCGGGTTGAGATCGTATGCTTTATCGCCCAGCCACCCAAGCTCAGTCCCGCTGTCCTCAGCTGCCTCGATGAGTTCGTGCGTCCCGTAGCTGAGAATTCCAGCGGCGAAAATCATCAGCAAGATACTCGTGACAGTGAAGAATTTGCGGATGGGTAGACGGCGGGACCCCCTCATAAGATAAAATGCGATGACGATGACGACGCCAAGCCCTAGGACCATGCCGATCATCGTCCCAGATGGATCGTTGACCATTGAGTTGGTGAGGAAGAGAACGGTCTCTAGACCTTCTCGGAAGACCGCTATGAAAGCCACAAAGGCGATTCCGATGAGGTATTTTGTAGTTATCGCGATGTCGATTTTATACTCTACTTCGCCCTTTATCTTGCGTGCATTTCGAGCCATCCAAAATATCATGTAAGTCAGCACGGCGACCGCGGTGTAACCAGCGATGCCCTCGAAGAGCTTCTCGCCTACACCGCTCAGCCCGCCGAAAGCCGCGAGAATCACCGCGCCGAGCGCCACGCTCAGAACTATCGCAGCGCCCATGCCCCACCAAACGTACTTCTTCAGGTCCACTCGCTTGATCTTGACTAAATATGCGACCACGATCGCCACTATCAATGCGGCCTCAAGCGCCTCCCTCAAGGTGATAACAAAGGGGTAAATCATTTCATCCCATTTTAGGTTATCACGAAAAAATTCATCCGCTTTCTGGCGGAATATATCGAAGCCGTTATCCCAGCCGGCCCCGCGCCAACTATTGTTAACTCATACATTACTCCACCTTGAACTTGAAACGGGACACTTCGTTTCTGAGTATGCACATATTACACAACAAATGTCGATAGGCGTTTGAATCAATTTTCCGCATCCATTGCACTTGTAAAACGACAGGCACGCATTTTCTGGGACTTCTATCTCCTGTATGTGCCCGCACATCGGGCATCGAATTTTCGTTACTAACATGGGGCGTCCTTCATGGTTTATTTTTCAGTCTTTTTGGTTAGATCTGCTCCGCACTCAGGGCAGAATTTAGTTTCCGAAGGAATACGGGATCGGCACTCGGGGCATATGACCAAGACTTTTGGGGTCTCGGCCATCCGGCTGGGCTGGGGCGGCGGAGAGGCGGCGAGCCCGACGATAAAGACTATAAATCCAATACCAGCCAGTCCTACTCCAATCGCAGGCAAGGTCATTATACCGTGCGTTTCTTCTTCGGTTGGCCAATGATGATGGTCCATTGTAAATGTGAACATCAAGATTGTGCCAATAATCATCAGGGCGACTCCGACAGCAACAATGTCAGATCTCACCTTATCACCCGAATTGTATTTTTATATGCGTGGGCGCAGTGCACGCAACAGAACATTAGGGTTTTCCCTTCAATCCGCTCTCTGTGCCCACCCTCGTAGACCTTGCAGCCGCAGTGAGCGCACTTCGTCAGCCTTGGTCCAAGCACAATCGAGACTAAGTCGCTGAACCGCGTCATGATCATAGCACAGGTTTTTCGCCCCTCGGGGGTCAACGCGTAGACTTTCTTTTTCTTGTCTCCAATCATCGTCGTCTGGCAGGTGACTAAGCCCTTCTTCTTTAGGTTCCTGAGCAGAGGGTATATCTGACCTGCGGACGGCTTCTTCCCCGTTTTTTCCCCTAGCTTGGCCATCAGCTCGTATCCGTGCCTCGGCGTCTCGTTTAGCAGTAGGAGCGTGTAAAATTTGGTGAGATTCGTAATGTGCTCTCGTTCCCCAACCATTTCTACACCAGTATCTAATAAGGAGTTCGATATATTTAAATATGATGTATCGTAAAAAAGAGTATAAGGAATCTTAAAAGGTATGGCGAAATGGTAAAAAAGAAGACTACCATCCGAATCAACGGGATGCACTGCGTGAGCTGTGCGCAGACTATCGAGAAGGCCCTGAAGAAGCAAGCGGGCGTCACGAGCGCAAACGTCAACTTTGCCACGGAAAAGGCCACTGTGGAATTCGATTCTGACAAGATTAGCATCGAAAAACTCGGGGGAACCATTCGGGGGACAGGTTATGAACCTGTAGGTATCGCACGTGAGGGTGAACGAACCCGCGAGATAAGCCTTAAACTCACCGGGATGACCTGCGCTTCATGTGCAGCCAAGATCGAAAAAGCGCTTAAAAGCGTGAATGGAGTTCGCCGCGCTAGCGTCAATTTCGCAACTGAAAAAGCAACGGTTGAATACGCCCCCGAAGTTGTGATGCTGATGGACCTCCGAAAAGCCGTCCAAGACACGGGGTACGACGTAAGTGAGGAGGAGGAAGTCGACAAGTCACTAGTGGAGATGCAGCGAGCGCGCATGCGCATGTTCGTGGGATGGGGATTTACCATCCCTATCATCATCTGGATGTTAGCCGAGATGATCTTCGGCGTGGCCTGGCCGAACTGGGAAATTTACAATTTAGGGATCATCCTGCTCGCCGTGCCTGTGATTTTCTGGGTGGGCCTACCAACGCTTCGTGCAGCTGTAAAAGCAGTTTATCATAAATCTGCTAATATGGATGTTCTCATCGCCATGGGGGCTACAATAGCCTTCCTCACTGGGCCGCCAATGTTCTTTGGAATTCCTATTCTGAACTATTCCGGCGTTGCCGCAATGATTATGGCATTCAATCTCACCGGCAGATACATCGAGACTAAGGCCAAGGGTAGGGCATCCCAAGCTATTAAGAAGCTCCTAATGCTTGAGGCCAAATCTGCGCGCATTCTCGTTAAGGGCAAGGAGAAAGAAGTTCCAATCGAGGAGGTAAAAGTCGGCGATGTAATGATCGTTCGCCCCGGTGAGAAGATCCCGACCGATGGAGTGGTCATCGAGGGCGAAAGTGCGGTCGACGAGTCAATGGCGACGGGTGAGTCAATGCCCGTGCATAAAAAGAAAGGGAACGAGGCTATTGGAGCCACAGTCAACCAGGAGGGCCTGCTCAAAATTAAGGCGACGAAGGTCGGGAAAGACACCTTCCTCTCGCAAGTAATTAAAATGGTTGAAGAGTGCCAAGGGACCAAGGTTCCAATCCAAGAGTTCGCGGACAGTGTTACTGGCTATTTCGTGCCCGCCGTGCTGCTGATCGCCACGACAACTTTTATCCTCTGGATGGTCGTGCCAAGTTTCATAGGGAGCATCGCCAACTGGGCACAATCGTTCCTACCTTGGGTCGACCCAATGTTGGGTGTGTTCACCCTCGCGATCTTCGCCACGGTCGCCGTGCTCGTCATCGCCTGTCCCTGCGCCCTTGGCCTGGCGACGCCTACCGCGTTGATGGTCGGGAGCGGCCTGGGTGCAGAAAACGGCATCATTATCCGAAAGGGCGAGGCCATCCAGACGCTCAAGGACGTGCACACGATCGTCTTCGACAAAACTGGTACAATCACTCAAGGCAAGCCAGCGCTGACCGATGTCGTCGCGATGGAGGATTTCGCCCAGCGCGAGGTTCTGAGGCTGGCGGCGAGCGTCGAGGAGGGCTCCGAGCACCCCATCGCTAAAGCCATAGTCGAGGGGGCACGCACCAAGAAGGTCAAGCCCGCGAAGCTCAAGGGGTTCAAGGCGGTGAGAGGTAAAGGTGTTCGAGCCACCATCGATGGCAAACAAATCTTGGTTGGAAATCGGCTCTTACTGAAGGAGGCCGGCATAAACGTCGATACATTTGAGGGTAAACTGAAGCGCCTTGAAGACGAGAGCAAAACTGCGGTGCTCGTCGCCTCGGGTAAGAAGCTCGCCGGAATCTGCGCGGTGGCTGACACGCTGAAGGAGGACTCGGTACAAGCGATCAAAGAGTTGCACAAAATGGGGCTAAAGAGCGTCATGATCACGGGTGATAATCCAAGCACCGCTAAAGCGATTGCAAAACAGGTGGGAATCGACCACGTACTCGCGGAGGTGCTGCCCGACCAAAAAGTTGCGGAAATCAAGCGCCTACAAGGGGAAGGCGGTAGCATGGTGGCGGCAGTAGGCGATGGAATAAACGATGCACCTATGCTAACACAAGCTAATGTTGGTATAGCGATTGGTACGGGCACGGATATCGCAATTGAGGCTGGCGACATCATCCTAGTGCGCGGCGATCTCTCGAGTGTGGTGAGCGCGATAAAGCTCTCCCGGGCGACATTTCGCAAGATCAAGCAGAACCTCTTCTGGGCATTCGGCTACAACACGGCGGCAATACCGCTCGCGATCTTCGGGCTGCTCCACCCAGTCATAGCGGAGCTAGCGATGGCGACGAGTTCGGTAAGCGTGGTGTCGAATGCCAACTTGCTCCGAAGGACAAAGATTCGGCCTTCATACTCATCGTGAAAACCGGAAGGAGGTGGAGAAATGGCGAAGGATTCGGTATGCGGGATGGACGTGAACGAGGCGAGGGCTGAGCACAAGGCAAAGTACAAGGGTAAGACCTACTACTTCTGCGCCCCTGCGTGCAAAGCCGACTTCGAGGCAAACCCGGAGAAGTACGTGAAGGGAATGAAAGCGCATCACCACAGCGGATAGGATTTATCACAGAAAGAGCTAGCCCAATTTAAACCCGCCATCCAAAAGAGCCAGCGTTGCGAAGTTAATTTTTCCACCACTTTCTTTACGATTGGAAATGTCACTAACGCCACGGGTAGCCCAATAAGAAATCCAATCCCAAGTCCTCTAAACCATTTTTGTAAAAAGTCAAGGGAAAACCGATGTTTTATGTAGGTAAGTATAAATAATATGAAAAATGCAATCACCACTGACATGAAAAATGCGGTCAAACTGTAGCATATTTTTTATCGATTTTGATGTCCGCACTCCTTTAGACTGCTCGCCAGTTGTTCAACTTTCCTCCTAATCACGTCTCTGACCTCGAAATTTTTCGATGGACTTACCAATTGGGTCTTTTATTCCCCCGTCTTCGGTCTCAACAATCACGCCAAGGCAGACTTCGCCGACCGCGCAACCCATCGTGATTATTCTATCGGCAGCATCGAGCATTTCGAGGGTTAACAACTTTGGTTTACCCTTAGTGATATCAATCTCAACTTCTTTCATCACCTGGATTGCAAGCGGGTTCACGCTCGAGGCTGGCCTCGTCCCAACGCTGCTCGCCTTTGCCGCCTTTGACATCTGATTGAAGAAAGCCTCCGCCATCTGGCTGCGGCAAACGTTCTCCACGCACATAAACAGAACTTTCTTCAAGATCTGCACTAACTGGCAACTTTGTCGATGACCGCAGCGAACCCAGCTAAAATTCCTGAGATGGTCTCCCCGAACCGCTTCCTGTCAAGGGCAACTTTTTCCAGCCCATTTGGGAACTTGACCATCAGGACCAGGTCAAGCCAGTTCTCGCGGGGAATAACTGTACTTTCCCCACCCAACCCCACAAGCAACTCCTTCACCACTTCAACCGATTTTTGGGCCTCCTGCTCCGACTTGAACTTCATCGGATAGTGAATGGTCGCGGCGGCCATGAGTCCCCGCTCGTCCTTGTTGAGGTAGAACCTGAAGACCTTTCCCCCGAAATCGCCGTAGAAGTGGTCGGCGCCCTTGTCAAACCCGAGCTCGACAAACGCCGCCTTCAAATGCTTTGGAATCTCGTCCATGATGCATCCGCAGAGCGCCGTCGCTAGCGTGGGCTCAACTAGCATTCCAACAAGCTTGACGAAAGTTTCGAACGGGATGCCGAGCGCCAGCTCATTTTCTTTATAACCCGCGATGCCCCTCGCCCCCCCGCAGAGTAGTGTCAGGTTAGGCTTTTTCTCCATATAGGGCAGGGCCGTCGCCTCCCCAGCTATCGCTGAGGCCTCACACGTCATGCTCGCCTCGAGCCGTTTTCTGATCGCTCGGTATAACACCTGTACAATCTGCATCATTCGCTCTGGGTCTGTTATCGTCACTACCACATCTGGCTCCTGCTCAATTTTCTCAAGGGGTGCAACCAAAACCGACTTCGTTCTCGCCGGCTTAACCCTAGGGTAGATATCCACGTACTTCGGCTCCGTGAAGCCCAAAATTACCCGGGCGGTGAAGTTGTGGAGGTCGTTCTCGGTTATCAAGTAGGACTCGCCCTCGTGTGCTGTCTTCCGCACGAACCCACAGAATAACGAGGGGGTCTTGGGTCGTGGCCCACTGATCACCTCCTTGTCTGAGATTTTTATCCCTACAGGACTCGTTGGGAGCTGGAAGAACTTCCTGAACTTCTTTGAAAGTTCTTCGTTCTTCTTCACTTATTCCACCTCGACACCGTAAGCTCGGGCGATTTCGTGAAACGCATCGGCGACCTTCTGGAGCTGCTCTTTGGTCAACCCGTAAGTGTTGAGCTTTATCATCTTAGTCATCCCGGCGTGGATGCCCGCAATTTTTCTCTTCTTGAGCTCTTCGTAGAGGAAGAAACCCCTCCGTGGCTGTTTCTTCGCGACTTTGTGGAAGGACGGGGTCTCAAAGGTTACCAACGTATGTTGTCGTGGGCGCTCCCCAAGTTGGTGGAAGTCCTTGATACGTTCGAACTCCTTGACCAACCACCTAACCTTTTCCACTTCCTCGCCCCAATGCTTGACCCGCTCGACCACATGCGGGAAGCTCGCCATCAGCGTCGCGATGGGGGCTCCGAAGACCGGTGGGCACCCAAAGAGGTAGACATCCTTCTTGGTGAAAGCACGGCCGCTCCATGGACCTTTAATCGTCGAAGTTCGGAATACCTTTCCCGAGAACTCATAAGTAGTGGCGAGCATTCCAATGGGACCGCTTGACGCCCACGATTTATGCCCACTGCAGACCAGAAAATCAACCCCTAGCTTCTTTCCATTGACAGGCATCACGCCAGCGGAGTAAGCCGCGTTGAGAACGTAGGGCACCCCGTATTCCTTTGCTATCTTTCCAACCTCAGCGGCGTCAGCGAGGTTCCCGTAACGGTAATCAACGTGAGTTAGTAAAACCGCCGCGGGGAGTTCTCCCGTTTCTCGTTTGACCTCCTCGATCTTCGCCTCGTAATCACCTATTTTTATTTTGAATTCAGGATATCCTCCGTGGGGTACTTCGACTATTTTGAGGTCGTTGACTTCAGCTGCGATGTATGTAGTGTAATGCGCGAGCGAGTCAATCACGATTGTGTCACCCGGCTCCGCAATGGACTTGAAGATCGCCTGCTTCGCGCCCCGGGCCCCAGGTGTGAACTGGACTTCATCCATGTTCAAGAACTTCGCGACATCGCCTGCAAAATCTAGAATAGGCGGTGCCTTTACGAGATCTATACGACCCTCGAGACAGAGGTCGCAAGTACTATATCCATCACCGAAGGAAAGCAAGGTCTTTTTGGACTCGGGCGGCAACACCCCGCCGCGCTGGATGGGGTGAATGTTAATCCAGCTCTCATCGATAATCCGGCGAAGGTTTTTGTATTTGTCGACATTTATTTTAACCATTCGCTCACCTTAACATTCACAGACTATAACCTAAATACTTTCTTTACAAATTGGGAGTGGTTAGTAAAGATGGCCGAAGAACTCGCCGAGCGATTGCTCCGACAGCCCCCGACGACCGTGGTTGACTTGGTCATGACCGCGAAGGGGCTGAAGACAGGGGCGGAGATTATACGAAAGCAGCGGGACGAAGAGCTTGAACGGATCATCAATGAAATGGGACTCGTCTATGAGTGGAAGGATGGGCTCTACCTTGTCGCTCGCTCAAAGGAAGACATAGCCAATCAAGGCACCGACTCGGTCTCGCGCGGCAGGTGGTTCGGCATACCCGAGTGCTGCATCCAGAACTACCAAGGGAAGGACAAGGAGGAGCTTCGCAAGCGGCTTTCGCTCGAGGAACTCAAACTCCTCGAACAGGACGAGAGCACCCCAGACGAGTTCTACTTGGGATTCATGGGCTACATCCCCCACAGCATGCGTTGCCAGGCCACGCTTGAGCGAGGAATAAAGGCGCGGGCCATCCTCGAGGGGATCGACCCCCGCCTCTGGACGAAGTTCAGGAACTTCCACATCCGGCGCAGCTTCGCGCAGTACGGCGGGGAAATCAAATCCTGGCGTGAAGCGAAATAGCTCCGACAGCGATGACATAGATATCTCACATCCAATCGGTGATTTTTTAATATAACTGTGAGTAATGATAATACTTTTAAAGTATAACTGGAGTAAACTAAGTTTGAGGGTGTTAAAATGGGCAACGTGACCGGACTGAGATGCCGAGAGTGTGGCGAGAGCTACCCAAAGCGCCTCATCCATGCATGCAGCCTGTGCTTCGGCCCACTCGACGTCGCCTACGACTACGAGACGATTGCCAAAGTAGTATCGAAAGAATCAATCGCCCGCGGACCGCCGACCCTCTGGCGCTACCGAGATCTCCTGCCCATCGATCAAGATGCCTCAATTGTTGATATAGGTGTGGGTTTCACCCCGTTACTGCGAGCCGACAATCTCGCTCGCGAACTCAGCCTCAAAGAGGTTTACGTGAAGAACGACTCGGTCAACCCCACCTTCTCTTTCAAGGATCGGCCTTCAAGCATCGCGGTTTCTAAGGCAATCGAGTTCGGCTCTCCGGCAGTGGGTGCTGCCTCAACAGGCAACCTTTCTGGAGCGATGGCCGCACATGCTGCCAAAGCTTGCCTGCCGTGCTTCATCTTCATCCCCGAGGGCCTAGAGATTTCGAAAGTCGCTCAGACGCTCTCCTACGGCGCACATGTCATAGAAGTCAATGGCACTTACGACCAAGCGAATCGGCTCGCCACCGAGATAGCCCTTACGAGCAACATCGCCTTCGCAAACATCAACGTCCGCCCTTACTACGTCGAGGGCTCTAAGACACTGGCGTTCGAGGTCTGTGAGCAGCTAGGTTGGAAGGCGCCCGAACATATCATCGTGCCCGTTGCTTCGGGAGCTCTTCTTCATGCTGCTTGGCGGGGACTCAAAGAGCTGGAGGAAGTCGGGCTCATCGATGGGTGGAGTACCCGAATCTCTGCCGCACAGGCCGAGGGCTGTTCTCCAGTAGTTCAGGCTCTGTTGAAAGGGGCGAGCGAGATAACCCCCGTCGAGAAGCCGGACACCATCTGCAAATCGCTTGCCATAGGCGACCCTGCCGACGGGTACTATACCATCCAAGTTGTGCGTGCCACACGGGGAACTGGAAGGGCGCCTAACGACGAGCAAATCCTTAATGGAGTCAAACTGCTCGCAAAAACCGAGGGGATCTTCACCGAGCCAGCGGGTGGGACCGCCGTGGCAGCACTCAGGCAGCTCGTGGAAGATGGCGAGGTCGAGCGCGACGAGCAAGTGGTGCTCTACATCACTGGGAACGGACTGAAGACCCAAGAAAGCATCGCCTCTGCGTTGCCCAAACCGTTCAAGATTGGGCCAACAATTGAAAATTTTAGGGAGCTGGTCAACAAACTTCAAACTCCTGGAGTAAAATGGTTGAAGGGGATGTAAAATGGTGAAAGTGAACGTGAAATTTTCGGTGATGTTTAAGGATGCGACAGGAACAACCGGGATCACTGTGGATACAGCAGGCGAGACAGTAAAGGATCTCATCGACGCTCTGATAAAACAGTTTGGATTGCAATTTAGCGAGCGAATACTCGACGCGAAGACGGGCGGAGTCCGGAGGTTCATCAACATCTTCGTCAACGGCAAGGACATCCGAAATCTACAGGGAGTCGACACAAAGCTTGAGGAGGGGGCCGAGGTAAGATTGATTCCTGCGGTCGCGGGCGGTAACGAGTTTCTCGGCTTTACCCAAGACCAAATCGTACGCTATAGCCGGCAGATAATCCTGAAGGAAGTCGGCGGTGCGGGCCAAAAGAAGCTCATGCGGTCGAGCATCCTGGTGGTCGGGGCAGGGGGTCTCGGCTCGCCCGCCTCCCTCTACCTCGCTGCAGCAGGCGTAGGAAAGATTGGGATCATCGACAGCGACCGGGTCGACCTGAGCAACCTCCAGCGGCAGCTCCTCCACACGAATGACGACATCGACCGACCGAAGATCGAGTCCGCCAAAGAGAAGCTCTTAAAGATAAACCCTGAGATAGAAGTCATCGCCTATAAAGAGAGGCTTACAGCTGACAACGCTTTAAACATCGTCGGGGGATGGGACTTCGTACTCGACGGGAGCGATAACTTTCCCACAAAATTTCTTCTAAACGATGCTTGCGTGCTTAAAAATGTCCCATTCTCCCACGGCGGCGTCCTACGTTTCGTAGGGATGACGACAACGATCCTCCCCGGTAAGGGGCCCTGCTACCGCTGCCTGGCGCCCGAAGCCCCACCTCTTGGGATGATACCGACCTGTCAAGAGGCCGGGGTGCTGGGGGCGGTATCAGGCGTGATTGGGACAATCCAAGCCACCGAGATCTTGAAATACCTGCTCGGCGCTGGTGATCTCCTAGTCGGGCGCATCCTCTTCTTCGACGCGCTCGAGATGCGCTTCGAGGAGTTCGAGCTAAAGCGAGACCCGAAGTGCCAAGTCTGCGGAGACCAGCCCATTATCAAGGACCCATCCCAAGTGGACTACGGTCATGTCTGTGAGGTGCGATTCTAATGGTTGAATACAAGGTCGACCGAAAAATCGACATCCGTGGTGACGTTTGCCCTTACACCTTCGTCAAGTCCAAGCTCGCCCTCGAGGACCTCAAGAGCGGCCAAGTATTGGAGGTAATCGTCGACCACGCCCCCGCGACCGAGAATGTGCCGCGTAGCATTGAGAGCGAGGGGCACAAAGTGCTCGAGGTCGCAAAGATAGGCGAGCACGAGTGGCGAATTGTCATCCAGAAAGCCTAGCGAGTCTCGATTTCCAGCTCTTCGACTTTGTTTTTTTTCAAAATGTATGCTTTTCGTTCTAAAACCCGGTCCTTCACCACGCTCAAAATCAGCCACGCTACCTCTGGCCATAGTTTCATTATCTCTGCATCACGCGCACTCACGTAAGCATGAATGTTAGGGTGGGAGTGGTAGACCCCGACAAGCTCGAACCCACTCCGCTCTGCGCGGTCGACTGCCTTAAACACGAATTCAGGATCTGCCTCGAACGCAACGGGAGACCCGAGCACGTTCTCTGCCTCTACGATCTCCTCGACCTCAATTGCGTCCTCGCTGGACTTGCCAAAAAGCATGCCACAGCACTCGCGGGGAAAATTCTTTAGTGCGTGGGCTTCGACCGCCTTTAGGTCCGCGGGTTTTAGCTTGAGCTTCATCCGCCCCCCAACTAATTCGCAGTCCCGCTAAAAATAGCTCGTTTTGAGTTATTCGGATAACGCTTACTCGACCTGCTCCCGCCATACATACATCTCAAAGGGATCATTAGATTTTGTAAGTTTTGGTTTACATGCCTCGCGGTTTAAGGGAACGTTTGTTCTACCCGGCCTAACCTAGCGGCTTTCTGAGATACCTCAATAGATGCTCCTGACCTAATGCTCTCAACCTTTTCCCGATTAACTTCTTTAACTCGGGAACGCCCTCGTCAGTCTTAGCTGAAATCGGAACCACGACATCGAGCCACTGGCGCCAAGGTTTGAGTAGGCCGAGCTTCTCGCATACATTGTCGAGCACATCATCGCGCTCCTCAGGATAGATAAGGTCGATCTTGTTCACGACAACGATTGGGTGGAGTTCGAGTTCCTGCAAAAACTGAAACATCTCAACGTCCACTGGCACCTGACTCCTCCGTTCCCACCGTTCTACAATCTCGCCGAAAGCGCGGGCATCAAGCACCTCGAGTGCAAACATGACTTTTCGCCGATTTCTCTCCAAGTAGCGCACAATACTCGTCTTTATTTCCTCCTGCCTTTCGTGGCTGACACCCACCATAAAGCCGAAGCCCGGCATGTCAACCAGCTCGAACTCGCCGCATCGATAACGGTAAGGCCTGCGCGTCACCCCGGGCCGCTTGCCCACCCGAACCCGCTTTCCCGTAAGCTGCTTGATCACGCTAGACTTTCCAACGTTCGAACGGCCGACTAACACAATCTCCATCTATTCCCCGATTACCACTATGGCAACTAAACTATAGTAGCAATTTATATGAATGTATATTCATATTTAGCAGGCGAAAATATGGTCGAGCGAAAGTTGGGCGTATTCGAGAAATACCTTACAGTCTGGGTCATAGTCTGCATAATTGCTGGGATAGTCCTAGGTAGGTTCCTTCCCGGGTTAGCTCAGACGCTCAGCAATATCCAGTACGCCAACGTTTCAATCCCGATTGCGATTTGCCTTTTCTTCATGATTTATCCGATAATGGTCCAGATCGACTTCAGAAAAGTAATCCAAGCGGGAAAAACCCCAAAACCCGTCGGGATAACGCTGTTCGTGAACTGGCTAATCAAGCCTTTCACCATGGCCTTATTCGCTTGGCTCTTCATGTCAGTGATTTGGGCCCAGTTCATAACTCCTCAGATGGCCTCAGAGTACGCGGCGGGAATGATACTCTTAGGTGTTGCACCATGTACTGCGATGGTGCTGGTCTGGAGCTATCTCTCCCGAGGCAATATGGGGCACACTCTGGTTATGGTCGCCATAAACTCTCTGATTATGCTAGCACTCTATGCGCCCCTCGGAGGATTTTTGCTTGGCGTCGCGCAGATTCCGGTTCCGTGGATTACAATCGCGTTTTCCGTCGGAGTTTACGTCGGGCTACCGCTGGTGGCGGGCTACTTCTCGAGGAGGGAGCTTCTGCGAAGGAAAGGGCGCGAGTGGTTCGACGGTTTCTCCTCCCGCCTCCACTACGTCTCGATCACCGCCCTTCTCATCACACTCGTGGTGCTATTCAGCCTGCAGGGGGATGTAATACTTCAACAACCACTGGTCATAGCGATGATCGCTCTGCCCCTGATGATTCAGACTTTCCTGATATTTTGGGTGAGCTATGGTATATCCAAAGCAGGAGGGCTGACCTACGAGGATGCTGCTCCCACATCGCAGATAGGCGCGAGCAACCATTTCGAAGTTGCGATTGCTGTGGCGACGGTGCTCTTTGGCCTCAACTCTGGAGCCGCGCTCGCGACTGTGGTGGGGGTGCTGATTGAGGTTCCCATCATGCTCACACTGGTGAAAATATGCCTTCGAACCCAGTATTGGTTCCCGAAAAGTGGGGGTGAGTAAAATTGACTGATGAGCAACTTCGACTACTCAAATGCGTGGCGGATGAAACGAGATTTCAGATACTCCTGACATTAAAAAACGGCGAACGTTGCGTATGCGAGATTATGGACGAGCTCGACAAAGAGCAATCGTTGATATCACACCACCTGCAGGCCCTGCGTAAGTGCGGCCTCATCGATAGACGGCGCGAGGGAAAAAAGATAATGTACCGACTTTCGGACCCTTCGATTTTGGGATTCTTAGTCGATGTCAAGGAACTATCCAAGAGACTCTGCTAAAGCGTTTCAGCGCTAGTCGCTTGCGCCGGGCGGAAAAATCGCGACCTCGTCCTTATGCTTGAGCTTCGTGTGAATTCCGCGGATATGCTGAATCCTTCGGCCGTTGAGCAGGATGTTGAAATTCTCCTGAAGCTCCCCCGTTGTCGGGTTAAGGATCATTTCGACCACTCGGGGGTGACGTCGGCCGAGCTTCATGAACAAGGTGTCGACGGTCTCGTCATCACCAATCGAAACTTTTATCGTGTCGGCGCCAGCCTTCTCGCGCAGCTCACCGTGCAACTTGACTACCACTTCCATCTATACAATCCTCGCTATTTCCACACCCGAAGGCTCAACTGTAGCGATGGAGGACGAACGCTAAAAGGTTTTCGGAGACAAAGCCTAATAAATACGTTGCCCTCCCCGCATTCGGCCCAAAATACCTCAAACCTTTTATGCCAACTTCGTAAACAACAAGTGGTGAGGAAATGAAAGTCGTGCTCGCATACAGTGGAGGACTGGATACTAGCGTCGCGGTCCGTTTACTTCAGGATAAGTACAAGGCCGATGTCATCACAATTTCCGTTGATGTCGGGCAGGATCCCAAAGAGCTAAAGGAAATAGCAGTGAAGGCGAAGCAGTTGGGTGTTATCAAGCACGTTCACGTCGACGCGCGCAAAGAATTCGTCGAAGAGTATATCTTCCGCAGCATCAAGGCGAACGGGCTCTACGAGGGCTATCCCCTTTCTACAGCTCTCGCCCGTTATCCAATCGCGAGCAAACTCGTTGAAGTCGCGCGTAAAGAAAAGGTCGATGCCGTGGCGCACGGTTGTACAGGTAAAGGAAACGACCAGTTTCGTTTCGATACAACCATTGCGATCAAGGCTCCCGAACTCAAAATCATTGCACCAATTCGAGAACTTAACCTTGACCGAAAGTGGGAGCTCAAGTATGCGCAGAAGAAGAAAATCCCCCTTACAAAAGCAGGTAAGTCCTACAGCATCGATGAAAACCTCTTAGGACGCTCCATTGAGGGAGGTGTGCTCGAAGACCCCGCACATGCTCCACCTGAAGAGATTTACGTGTGGACCCGCCCACCCGAAAAAGCTCCCCCGAAACCGCGAATCGTTGAAATCGAGTTCAAGAAAGGTGTACCGATTGCTATCGATAAAAAGCGCATGGACGGTATCCAACTCATAACCAAACTAAACAAGATAGCCGGAGAGTATGGCGTCGGCAGAATCGAACTCATCGAAGATCGAATCCTCGGGCTGAAGGCGCGGGAGAACTATGAAGCACCGGCGGCGATTGTCCTAATCCAAGCCCATCGAGCGCTTGAGCAACTCGTGCTGACAAAAAAGGAGCTGGCATTTAAGCAGTTAGTCGACCAAACTTGGGCGGACCTAGCGTACAGTGGGCTATGGTTCGACTCTCTACGCGAAGACTTGGATGCCTTTATCGATAGCACGCAAAAAAGAGTTACTGGCAAGGTAAAGGTTGAACTCAACCGCGGCAACTCACGCGTTGTGGCCCGCAGCTCGACTTACTCCCTCTACGACAAGGGGCTTGTTTCATTTGAGCGCTACGGTTTCGACCAGCGCGATGCAATAGGGGTGACCAAATTCCATGCACTTCAGAGCAAGATCCTACACAAGCGGAAGGGGATTAAGTGATTCGCCGGGGACGCTTTGAGCGAGAAATGGACCCTCTGGCTAGCGAGTATATCTCCTCGATGGAAGCTGATGCTCGGATTTTCTACTCGGTCGTGCAAATTAACATAGCTCACACAATTATGCTCGCTGAGCGCAGGATTATCGACGGCGCAAACGCGGCCACCATCCTCCAGGCGCTCTACAAGCTCCATGAGCAAGGCGTTGGTGGGTTGGATCGTCGCCCAGAGCTCGAGGACATCCACATGGCAGTTGAGGATTTCGTGACCAAAGCGACGAGCGAAGAAGTTGGAGGCAAGCTCAATACTGCGAAGAGCCGCAACGACCAGGTTGCCACGGCGATCCGTTTGACCCTGCGCAAGAACCTGCTTGATGTTGAGGAGAGGCTGCTCGAACTAGTGAGTACATTGATTGCACTCGCCGAAAAAAATATTGATACGATAATGCCTGGCTACACCCACCTCCAAGTGGCTCAACCCACCACCTTCGCGCACCACCTCACCGCCTATGCTTTCGCCTTTCTCCGTGATGTCGAGCGCATCGAACAAGCCTACGATGTCACGAACTCATGCCCGATGGGGGCCTGCGCACTCGCGGGGACGAGCTTCCCCATCGATCGTTTGCGGGTGGCACACATGTTGGGTTTTAAGCGCATCGACGATAACACCATGGACGCCGTCAGTTCACGCGATTTCGCCCTGCAGGCCATGAGTGCCCTAGCAATCGCAATGGCTAACCTTAGCAGGCTGGCCGAGGAGCTCGTGCTCTGGAGTTCAGCGGAATTCAACCTCATCGAATTGCCCGAGGAATTCGCGGCGACAAGCAGCGCCATGCCTCAGAAGAAAAACCCAGTCGTAGCCGAACTCGCGCGCGCAAAGGCTGGGCGTGTTTTCGGGAACCTCTCAGGGGCCTTTGCGGTGATGAAGGCCATCCCCCAATCTTATAACCTCGACCTTCAGGATCTAACGCCCTCACTGTGGAACTCCGTCGACGAGGTGAGGGATGGCACGGAAGTGATAGCAAAACTAATCAGCGCAGCCGAGCCAAATCGAGAGCTCATGCGCATGCGGGCTGAAGGGGGATTCGCGACCGCGACCGAACTTGCCGATGCGCTTGTGTGGAAGGGGTTGGCCTTCAGGGATGCCCACGCAATCGTTGGAAGACTGATTGCCCACGCAATCAAGGAGGGTCGAGCTCCAGGAGAGCTGAAAATAGAAGATCTGCAGACAGCGTCGAAGGAAATTCTCGATAAGGAGGTTCAACTAACGCCCGAGGAGCTGAGAGAAGCTCTCGACCTCAACAAATGCATCGCTGCCCGAAAGCTGCCCGGTGGCCCCGCGCCAAAAGCTGTTAAAAATCAACTCAAGTTAGTGAAACGAGAAGCAAAATACCGCGCAAAGCTTACGCGCACCCGAAGGCGAGCAATTACAAAAGCAGAGGTAAAGTTATTGAAGGAGGCCAAGAGGCGTTCGCGATGAAGGTCACGGCTGCGGTAGTCGGAGCATCAGGCTACACTGGCGTGGAACTCTTCAGGTTGCTCGCCGGCCACCCCGAGGTAAATCTCATTGGAGCCTACGACATCCAAAACGTCGGGAAACTTGTGGGCGAGATCCATCCAAACCTTCGTGAAATAGTTAATCTGAAGATAGTGAAACCCAACTACGTGAAAATCGGAAAGCAGGCTGATGTCGTCTTCGTAGCTACCCCCCACCGTGTCGCAATGAAATTTGTGCCAAAGTTGCTCAAGGGGAAAACGAAGATAATCGACCTCAGCGCGGACTACCGATTCGATGACGTAAAAGTGTATGAGCGATTCTACACCAAGCACGAGAGTCCAATGGTCAAAGGAGTTTATGGGATACCTGAGCTTCACCGCGCGAAGATCAAGCGTGCACGCCTCGTCGCAAATCCGGGGTGCTACCCGACAGCCGCAATTCTTAGCTTGGCACCGCTAGTCAAACAACGCCTAATTGACCTCGACCACATCGTAATCGACGCTAAGACTGGAACCTCGGGTGCGGGTGCCACACTTAGCGAAGTGACCCATCACCCCCTCGTATGCGCAAACATTCGAGCTTACGCCGCGACCACCCACCGCCACGCCCCTGAAATCGACCAAGAGCTGAGCAAGCTGGCCGGAGGAAATGTCAAAGCCCACTTCACACCTCATCTCATCTCAATCGTGCGAGGAATCCTCTCGACAGCACATGTCTTCCTGAAAAAATCGGTTAGTAAAAAATCATTACTTGACCTCTACCGAAAGTTCTACGCCAGCGAGCCCTTCGTGCGGGTAATTGAGGAACTACCGCAGGTAAACTTCGTGGTTGGATCAAACTACTGCGACATTGGATTCGAACTTGATGCAGCAGGCAATCGACTTGTCGTAGTTTCGGCCATCGACAATCTCGTTAAGGGCGCCTCGGGACAGGCTATTCAAAACATGAACTTGATGTTCGGATTTGATGAAACAAAAGGATTAGAGGTTCCAGCGTTGCGACCATGACGGCCCCTATGAATGAAGCCAAAAGATTCTAGCTCGAAAAGATTAAAGTCGTCCTCGCACTCACTTTATTGGTGCTTGCATGATCACTGTGCTCGAGGGCGGTGTGACAACAGTCCCTGGATTCCTAGCAGCTGGTGTACGAGCGGGAATCAAGCGCCGCGGACTTGACATGATGTTACTCGCAAGTGAAGATGGGCCAGTTACAGCCGCGGGGGTCTTCACCACAAATTTAGTGAAGGGCGCCCCGGTGCTCGTGACAATGAAACACGTGAAGAACGGCGAGCTCGCAGCGATGGTCGTGAATTCGGGGAGCGCGAACGCGTACACAGGTAAGCGGGGGTTGCAGGACGCGCTTCGGATGGCTCGCCTTGTGGCGCGCCTGCTGAAACTCCGCACCCGTGATGTCGCCGTTGCATCGACGGGCCTAATAGGCTTACGCTTGCCCATGCGGAGAATCGAGACTGGAATCCGTGCGGCCGTCGAGGAACTCTCGAATTCACGCGAGGCAAGCCTGAGCGCAGCCAAGGCAATCATGACCACTGACACCAAACCCAAGGAAATCGCCATTCGAGTCGACCTCGAGGATGGGACCCCTGTAACTATCGCGGGTATGACAAAAGGCGCCGGTATGATTCACCCAAATCTACAAACCGCAACCATGCTCGCATTTATCGTCACCGACGCCGTGGTGAACCCTGTAGCACTCCGGGCCGCACTCCAAAACTCAGCCGATCAGAGTTTCAACATGATTAACATCGACAATGAAACCAGCACCAATGATATGGTGCTTATACTCGCGAACGGGCGCGCAAAAAATCGCCCGATCACGCTCAAGCGCCAAGATAAAAAGTTTCAGGCCGGGCTCGATTATGTGCTCACTGAACTTGCGTGGATGATTGCCAAAGATGCAGAGGGCGCATCGCATTTAATCGAGGTCCAAATTAAAAACGCCCGTAACCGGGAGGATGCCCGCCGCGCCGCCCTTGCGATTGCGGGATCGAATTTAATCAAGGCTGCTATCTTCGGACGCGACCCCAACTACGGTCGTATAATCGCTGCCCTCGGTTATTCGGGAGCATCTTTTGACCCATCAAAACTGAGTTTGGAGCTAGTCAGCGATCGGGGGCGCGTTGACTTAGTCGTGCGCGGCAAAACTAAAGCAAAGCGGGCGTTCAAGCGGGCGCGTGACATCATGCGCAGCAAAGAAATCGAAATCCATGCCGACCTCGCCGCGGGAAAAGCATGCGCTACCGCTTGGGGATGCGATCTAACTTATGATTATGTACGCATCAACTCGAAATATACCACCTAGTTTGGATTATCTTTAAGAACATGTAATTTAATGAAATCAACTTAGTGGTGAAAAAATGCAAGACCGCGCAACGATATTGCTTGAGGCCTTGCCCTATATCCAAGAATTTCACGGCAAGACGATAGTTATCAAGCTTGGCGGAAGTGTGATGGGAAAAGAAAAACTGCTCGATGCCATGCTCCGCGACATCGTGCTCCTAAGCTACGTTGGCATGAAGATAGTGATCGTGCACGGCGGCGGGCCTGAGGTAAGTGAGGAGATGCGCAAACTGGGAAAGAAGCCAAAGTTTGTCGAAGGGCTGCGCGTGACCGACGAGAAGACGATGGAGATCCTGCATGAGCAGCTCGCGGGAAAAATCAACAAGGAAATCGTGCTGGGGGTAAACAAGCATGGAGGGCGCGCGGTTGGTATCTCAGGTATGGACGGAAATTTCATTCGCGCTCACAAACTCCTCTACAAGACCACGACTAGCAAGGGGCGAGAGGTCGAAGTAGATCTTGGGTTGGTTGGTGAAGTCGAGCAGATAAACCCAACCGTCATAAACTACCTCGTTGGCACAGGATACATCCCGGTGATCGCTCCGATAGGCATAGATGCAGACGGACGCAGTCTGAACATCAATGCCGACGTCGTGGCTGCCGAGCTCGCAGACGCTATGCGTGCGAAAAAGCTAATTCTGCTTACTGATGTTATAGGTGTAATGCGTGACCCTAAGGATGAAAAAACACTCATCTCGCAGCTAACTGCTGAGGAAACACAGAAGCTCATTCAAGAAGGAGTCATAAAGAAGGGTATGATTCCAAAGATTGAGGCCTGCCTGAGGGCCGTGCAGGGGAGCGTGGAGCGCGCTCACATCATCTGCGGCACAGCTCCCCACGTGCTTTTGCTTGAGATTTTAACCGAGCGCGGTATAGGCACGATGATCGAACGGGGCAAGTAAATGCAGCGCATCAAAGAACTCGATGAGCGCTACATTGCGAGTACCTACCGACGCCAACCTTTGGCAATTGTAAAGGGCCGGGGAATGTTCGTCGAGGACATTCAGGGAAAGCGTTACTTAGATTTCGTGGGGGGGATAGCGGTCTGCTCTTTAGGACACTGCCACCCAGCGCTTGTCAAGGCGATCTCCACTCAGGCGAAGAAGTTAATGCACACCTCAAATCTTTATTACATCCAACAACAAGCGGAGCTAGCGGCATTACTCGCACGCGTCGTTCCAAAAAGTATCAACAAGTTCTTCTTCTGCAACTCTGGCGCAGAAGCTATCGAGGGTACATTTAAGCTCGCGATCAAACACACCAAACGTCAGCGTATCATCGCTATGCATGGCTCCTTTCACGGCAGGACGGCAGCTAGCGTTGGCGCTACATGGAAATCCAGTTATCGTGAGCCATTTAAGGCCCTCATCCCAAAAATCTTCGATTTCGTGCCCTTCAACGACCTTGCTGCCGTAGAGCGAGCGATGGGCGAGCAAACGGCTGCTGTAATCGTAGAAGCGATTCAGGGCGAGGGTGGCGTAAACGTGCCATCCAACGATTACCTGCCAGGACTACGAAAGCTATGCGATGAGCATGGGGTACTCTTAATCTGCGATGAGGTCCAAACTGGGATGGGGCGCACGGGCAAATGGTTCGCGTGCGAGCACTGGAGTGTGGAACCTGACGAACTCACCATGGCGAAGGCGCTCGGCGGCGGTTTTCCAATCGGGTGCCTCGGCGCTAGAGCTGAGGTGATGAAATCGTTCTCGCCAAGTGATCATGCTTCAACCTTCGGTGGTAACCCTTTAGCATGTGCAGCTGCAAAAAGCGTAATAAATACTATGATGAAGTTAAAGCTCCCTCAGCGAGCAACGAAAATTGGCGAGTACCTCAAAAAACGCTTGAATGAAATTGCAGATAAAAACGAGTGCGTGCAAGAGGTGCGAGGGCTCGGGCTAATGCTTGCGATGGAACTCTCCACCAAACAAATTGCCGATGCTGCAGTAGTCAAAGCTAGAGAGCGGGGTCTCCTGATAAACTGCACTGCCGATAAAGTTTTGAGGTTCGTGCCACCACTGATAGTCGAGCGAAAACACATCGATCGCTTAATAGAGGTGTTGGATGCGATATTTGTAGAGGTTGAGAAGTGATGGTTAAACACTTTCTCTCCATGCAGGACCTGAGTCCAGAGGAAATTGATTCTCTCTTGGATCGGGCAAGTTACTTTAAGAAACAAAGGTTGAATAGAATCCTCTCAGATGAACTAAAGGGCAAAACAATTGTTCTGATATTTGAAAAACCATCAACGCGCACGAGGGTATCTTTTGAAACCGGAATTCATGAGCTGGGAGGTAACCCCTTATTTCTCAACGCTCAAGAGTTGCAACTCAGCAGGGGAGAAACGATAGCGGATACGGCTAGGACTCTGAGTAGGTATGTTCACGGCATAGTCGCTAGAGTTACATCCCATAATTATCTTATCGAGTTGTCAAAAAACAGCACTATTCCCGTGATAAATGCCTTAAGTCCGCTAGAACATCCCTGTCAAACACTCGCCGACCTGTTCACGATTCGCGAGCGCAAAGGCAAACTCAAAGGGCTTAAACTAGCTTGGGTAGGTGATGGAAACAACGTATGTAATTCTCTATTGCTCGGCTGCACGCTCGTCGGCATGAATATTTCTGCCGCATGCCCCAAAGGGTATGGGCCACCCGCTGAAGTTGTAAAACAAGCAAAAAAGAACGCGGTCAAAAGTGGAGCAAAGATAGAAATTTTGAATGATCCGAAAAAAGCTGTTACTAACGCAGACATCGTCTACTCCGATGTGTGGGTTTCAATGGGTCAAGAGAAGGAGGCACAAAAGCGTTTGAGAGCTTTCAAAGGATATCAAATCAACGCCAAGCTCCTGAAGCTCGCAAAAGATGATGCTATCGTTATGCACTGCCTACCCGCGCATCGTGGGCAAGAGATCACGACCGAAGTTATAGATGGCCCCCGATCTGTCGTTTGGGATCAGGTTGAAAATAAATTGCATGTTCAAAAAGCAATCCTCTACACGGCGATGTAATGTCCCGAGCTATCGGGCCCCTGCCACGCTTTGCCGAGGTTCACGTTCGCAGAGCGCTTGAGCTCATAGCGAAGCACAAAAGGATCGGTCGTAAACAACTTGCCGGAGAGCTCGGGGTAGGTGAAGGCAGCATACGCACGATCCTTAACCAATTGAAGAAGCAGGGATTAATCACCTCATCGCGGGGTGGGCATGCGCTCACTGCCAAAGGCAAACGTTCACTCGGCAGGCCCCTTGAGTTCGTGCAGGTCGATATAGGCAATCTAACCGTGGGAAAGGTTGATGTCGCTACGATTGTTCGCGGCGCGGCGAAAAAAATCAAGCGGGGTATCGAACAGCGAGATGAAGCCATAAAAGTCGGCGCGCAAGGGGCGACGGTGCTCATATTTAAAGGAGGTAAACTTCAGTTTCCGGATGGATTCATCAAGGTGGGGAAGATAAATAGCGAAACCATAATTAAAACATTCAAGCCTCGCGAAGGAGATGTAATCATAATCGGCACCGCTAACGATATCGTTCCTGCCGAGGCCGGGGCGAGGGCAGCGTCGCGGACCCTCACCACTCAAGCTTGAAAATCAGAAGGTTGTCCCCATCACGAAGCTGGTAGTCCTGCATCGCTACCACTGGTGTCTCACCGTTCACCTTGTATCCCCAGAACTGCGCTTTCCCGCCAATCTCGGCCACTACTGAGCCCATGTCCACGTAGTAGTCGGTCTTAACGCTGGTAACCCTCAAAATTGCATCGAACGGCGACATCCCTTTGTAAAGCTGCACCTGCTGGTCGATACCTAGGTCCGGAATGCTCACGTTAACCTCCATGTTCTCGCCGTATGCATACTGTGCTGTTTGTGCTTTTGCTCCCTCTGCCAACACAAAACCAGCGGCAAAGCACACGAACCCGACCACTATAAGCAATTCCGCAATCTGGCCGATGAACTTTCTCTCCCTCTTTTTCACCTCTTCACCTCCTCATACGCTCTCTCGAACTCCAACTCCGCGTTTTACCGAGACCGTAACCGGAACTTGCACCTTGACCTTCGTCATTGCCTTGGCCAGCCCGACTAGCGGTGGCACGAACACGAGTGATGAGAGGTGATAAAGCGTGAAGGGCAATTGGGCGATGAAAACGGCCGTTAGTCCTGCGCCGGTGAGCATGGCCCATCCAAAAGCTGTGTAGATGTCAAACGCGATGATCGCAACCGCGGCCGTGAGCGTGGTGCGGTAGAGCAGGCGTGTGAATCGGCCAAACATCGAGAGCTTGTTGCGCATCCCGAGAAGCCAACAAATGATAAAACCTGACCACGTGAAGACGTAGATGCTCTTGAAGCCCCAGAAGACGATGTCTATGAAAAAGACGCTAGCGAGCGCAATCACTCCGAAATACCGCGTCAAGAACCGCCAAGAACCTCCACTGCCAACGGGGAGTGAGAAGCAGCCAACGACGACCAGCGTTGGGATTATTAGCTCGAAGTTCGGAAAGGTCACACCACCGAGGTACAACAATTTGCTCAAAGCGATAAACAATACCCCAAACAGGATGAATAGCTTGATGCGCCTAGCCAATACCCGCTCTGGCGCCCCGACCCCCCACAGCTTTGCCGCTCCTCTTTTCCACCCACGAATGATTTGAGCTCTGAAAATGCTAATCAGGTATAGAGCCAGTAAGCCGAACGCAAAGACGCCGAGGACAAACATTATTTCCTCAAGCACGCTGTTCCCCTTAGTTGGATTATCCATCCAACATAAAAACCTTGCTGGCCCGCTCACGTTTGCAATAATTAACGGGGTGTGTTGATCAACGGGGTTTTACCGCGATAAACTAGAGTGTTAATCAAACTACGCTTTTCTCTGCTTGATCCTGCGGAGCTTCCGCCGCATGCGCTTACGTACCCACTTCCAGCGCATATGGCCCTTCTTCTTCCATTTTCGAGGTCGCTTCCCCATGATCCACCACCTGCTCTGGTATTGTAGAGACTAAAAACTTTAACTTTATTGATTAAAAAATGGTTCATCGCAACCCCAATTTTTCAGACTAGATGGTTTCTGCGGCATTTTACCTTGAACTCGACTATTTTGATACAAAATACTGGTTATACTTCCAAAAAGCACTACCATATACTTTAAAAGAGGGGCAAATCAACTTTGCATGGAGGGTTGAACCTGGCAAGGGAAAAGGCTGTTAAAAGAATTGCCCTAATAGGTCCAGCAGCATTCTATATAGGATTAATAATAGCTTTAGTTGCAGCGTTCATGTCGCCTTCAGATTGGCTATTTGTGGTGCTTGCGGTTTTGGGAGTGGTCGTTGGACTTCTCAACATAACGGCTCGCGAGAGTACCCACTTCCTGCTGGCCACTATTGCTTTCGTCGTTACCGTTCTAGGCATGCAGATGCTGATACCAGAAACTGGAGTCAGCATACCGACGGAGCTCACTCAGCTAGCAGCAAACATAACGACGCTTGTAGGCGCAGCTGCTCTGATCATTGCACTGAGGGCAATATACGAAGCTGCGAAGGGCGGGTAAAATCTGCCCTTCCTTTTTCTTTTTTTAAATCATGTTCGCAGAGTTACCCCAAGTTGCCTCTCACTGACTAGGCTTACCCTAGCACCCACCAAATATTTTTATCGTCTTTTCGATTTTCGGCCCGTGCTTCTACCTGTAGTAAAATGGATATCGCAGCGAAGACGCCAGCCACACCTTTCTGTTAAAATCCAGCTCTAGATGTTTATGTTATGCCTCTAGTAGGCCACGAAGAACTCCCAGTAATGTTCCGTGAGACGATTGAAATCAGTCCGCTGCGCCGAACTGAATAAACCCAGTTAGGGTTGACGTTTTGGTGAAAATAAAATTTGTTTTGAGCACACTCGGCAGTGGGCTTTACTACTTTTTACGGTGTTTTCGGAGCATGTACTTTAACCCTATTGGAGTTATTAGGGTGGTCGCAAATGCCGTGAAAACGAGCAAGGACACATGAACATCGGCAAGGAGCCCAATCTCAAGACCAACCATTGCCAAGATGAGTTCCACCGTTCCACGCCCGTTCATCCCTACGCCGACGGTGAGTGCTTCTCTTTTTTTCAAACCGGTGAGATATGCTCCGCCGCCCGCCCCTATCACCTTTCCAGCCATCGCCGCTATGATGAGCACTATCAGGAACAGAGTGTGTGTTTCGAACACGCCAAAGCTCACATGAAAAGCCACGCTTACGATAAATATGGGCCCCAGAAAGCCGTGACTGAGGGTCTGAAAGCGCCTGCCCAATTCCCGAAATGCTCCGCCCACGAACTCCTCCCGCACAAACAAGCCTGCTAGATATGCACCAATAATGAAGTGCAGCCCCATTATCTGTCCGATGCCCGCAATAAGCAGACCCATGACGAGGGCAAACGTAAAACCTCTCGCCCCTGGATGGACGAATAACTTTCCAACTCGTGGATAGATAAGATAGCCGATAATCAGTGCGATTCCGAAGAAGGCCACCACCAACGTCACTGTATAAAACACGTCCAAAGAACCCACTATCCCCCCTGTTATCACCTTGATGACTACGGCGAGTATGATGAACGTGAAAATATTGTCCACCATCGCTCCGCCCATCATCGTATACCCCACTTTAGATCTTAGGATACCCAAGTCACCGAGTATCCTCACTTTAGTAACAAGAGAAGTACCCGAGATGGCAAGCCCCATGATGAGCGCTATCCAAAAATCGTGTGTAAAAAACCAAGTGACGAGCCACCCGAAAAGAAGAGGCACGAGAGTGCCCGCTATCCCCACCCCAAAAAAAGTCTTTACCCTCTTCCACAACTTTTTTGGATCGGTTATTAGCCCTGCATAGAAAATCAGGAAAAACATCCCTAACTTGGTAAGGATGTCAAAAGCTGGGGTCCATACAAAAATAGCTCCTGGGGGCCCAACAAGGCCCAAGAGCGACGGACCGATGACCAGTCCCGCTATGAGCTCCCCCAAAATAAGAGGTTGACCAAACTTTTCAAAAAATAGCCCAACACCCCACACCACGGCCAAAATAAATATAATCGTGAAAATTATTTCCATCGATTCCCCGCCAACTTTTTCCCCGATACCTTTCGTGGAGTCAGAATAAATCACTTTGCACAGAAGCACAAACTTTCTATTTACTCAAATCATGATCGACGTTGTAACCTACTATCGAGCGGGCTTACCCTGGTTCATGACGAGCTCGTCATCCACTAAAACTTGCCCCTGCCGCATGTCTTTGATGAGGTCGAGATGGCTGGAAGCTCGATTTTTACCGTGGTAGGCTCCGCGGTTGTTGCCTATGGCGATGTGAATCGTGCCGAAAATCTTCTCGTCGATGATTATGCTTCCCCCAGTGTAAGCCGCACCAGGATTTGTGCCTATACCGAACTCCCCGATGCGGTCCTTTTCGCCCGTGTTCGCCTTGAGGAATTTGGTGAAGTTCTCCCTGCCGCGTACCGCTTTGTAACTCACTACCTTGCCCCTCCTAAACTTGAACTCTAACCCGTCAATTTTTCCAAATCCTGGGATCGCAACCTTTTCAAATAATATCTTTCCATCCGCACTAGTCTCAAGCGGTGCAATGAAAACCTCACCTGCTGGGATGTTCACCCCAACGTCACCGCGCGAAATGTCTTTGTTAGAAATTATTCCATCGTCGACCAGCACTGGGCGGCCTTTTATTCGGAAAGTCAAATCCGTACCATCTGTCGCGGTTATTCGAACTTCATTTTTTCCAGCTAGCGCATTATTATAAAATTTGCAAAGTTTGAGGAGTTCAGGCGTAAAAGTTTTCCGAATGCTGTCGAAAAAAATCCTCCTAAACTTCTTTACCGCGCAACTGTAAGCTCGAGCTGCCCCTGGAATGGGCCAGCCGAAGTATGCCCACCGAGTCTTCCTCCTATCAGCAATATCGTGAAGTTTTTCCCGAACAGGGGCCGTGAGTTTTACTTTCGCAGTGAGGCCCCTCGCCCAGTTTGGCTCGTCCTCCTCTCCGATGAATATCAACGTGTCTGCTCGCCTCGCTATTGCCTCCGCGAACGGGCTCATCTCACGCAGGGATTTTTCGGGGGTCAGCGTATATTTTATCTTCGCTCTCTTGGATGAGTAGCCGAGCAATAGCGTGTGCGCGCCCACCCGCCAGCACTCCTCTTCAACTTTAAGGGCAAATTTTTCACAGCTTGGATCAATGCGATTGTAAATTATCCTTACGGCATCATGCCTGCCGTTGCGCTTTTTCCCTATTCTCATCGAGCGCCTTACAAAATTCCTTGCCAAATTTCCCATTTCCCTATTCGATAATTCCCCAAACATTTGAGCGCCCATTTCATTCTTAATTTCTAAGACTTAAATTCTCAACTTAGAATAGGATCGAGCGAGAAATCGCTCGTGCTTCAGCCGTGAAAATTGTCACCGGATGTAGCTGACCTCTTCCTCGATGCCACTCGGCAGTCTGAGCCTAGGCGGCTTGAACTTAGGCAAAGTCGCCGCGTGCTTGTGGAGTTCTTCCAAATCCAGCTTGAACCCCAGCACATCACTCAAAGCTCGGAGAACGGATTCCGCTGCCCCGACATCGAGCAGCCCTCCTCGGGTAGCGCCTAGCAGACAAAATCCACATATGCCCCGAGCCGAGGCCAACCCAGGAAGCAGGCCATTCATCCCCACTATCATCCCGCTATCGAGAAGTTTCACTCCGTGCTTGCTGAGGAGCTTAACCGTTTCAACATCCGACGCCGCCCCGACCACCTTCGCCTTCACCTCATTAGGAGAAAGGACGTATGCAGCCATCGTGATTACAGTATCCGCGCCATGCTGCACTGCTAGATCTAAAATCTCACCCGTGAGTCGGTACTGCCCCGCTGGTGAGGCCGCTTGAGCATCAGCAGTAGCGAGCAAGAGATCACGCTTTAACCCATCTGGCTTGCAGTAGGAGAGATCTACCTTCAACATCTTGACCGAGCCATCGTCCCGGACGACCCACTCGGGGAAATGCTCGGAATATAACTCAACAAATTTTTTTGCTCTAAGCTGGTGGATCAAATACTCGACTGCCAGTTTGCCTATGTGTGCTATCCCAGGTAAGCCTGCAACGAGCACTGGTTTCTTGAACTTCGGGCGCTTCAAGTAGTTCACGCGTACGGGCATGGTTAGGTGTATGAGGGCTTCGCATTTAAATTTCATGGAGAGAATTGGATTCGATTGCATGGAGCCAGTACCAGTGGGGAATGGCGAAATTCGAGTGTTGCCGCTTGCCTTCGAGAGCTTTGGTGTTCGGAGCATGGCCACGCTCGTTGAAACCGATGATGTCAAACTCGTTGTCGACCCCGGTTCTGCGCTAGGGCCGCGTTTCAAATTAAGCCCTCACGAGCGGGAGTACATGGCGCTTTCTCGGTCACGGCAGATTATCATCGACGCCGCGCGGGACGCCGACGTACTGACGATAAGCCATTACCACTTCGACCACTACGTCCCGAGTTTCGAGGATTGGACATGGACTTGGAGCTCCCCAGAACTCGCCGAGCGTCTATACCGCGGCAAGCTAATCCTAGCGAAGGACATCTATTCTGATATAAACCTGAGCCAACGAAAACGGGGATACATGTTCCAGAAGCTTAACTCGAAAATCGCGAAAGAAATACAAGTCGCGGACGGCAAAAAGTTCAAATTCAGCCGGACCACATTAGAGTTCTCGAAACCTGTTTTTCATGGCGCGGCTGACTCACAGCTTGGATATGTGCTGATGCTGACGGTGCGAACGCC
>CAYFPZ010000044.1:0-13621 GCA_964345105.1 Hadarchaeota archaeon (SeqCode) | reverse complement strand
TGACTACATTACCCCATAAGTCGAATCTTCGCGCTGTTTAATCGCAATTATCTCATCTAATACCGCTAGCTCATCGCCCGAAAGCAGGTCTCGTAAATTCCGCTTCAGGGCGATCACATGCTCTCTTGGGATATCCGTGTACAAAACATCGCCCTCCTGAACGTTGCGTCCTACAACCCCGCCCTCTATCGAAATCGCAAGCTCGTCCCCTAGCTCCGCCTTCTGCACCGATCGTTTCTCCTTTTGTAACTCGCGAATGTTGCCGACCGAGCGCCCGTCCTTGCGCATGAGAGGATACTTTGGCCTGAGCACTCCCCCCAGCACGTCTATCCCAACAATTGCGGGGTGGCTACGCCTGAAAATATAACCAGGCTTCAGCGCGAACTTCCCGGGCCTGATGTAAGTCTCGAGACGCTTTTCCCGAATTTCCTCGCGCTTCTTTTTCGTCCAATCTTCATAGCTCTCCAGGAGCTTGTAGATGATCTCATCATGCAGCACTGGCACTCCCTCGCGCTCTGCCTCGGTCTGCGCATCGGGTAAGACTTTCACGTTGAATGCTAGCACCGCTCCAAGAAGTGGATCACTCTTCACCACGCTCGCTGCCTCGATCACGTCACGTCTCGAAACGTCGCCAATATCTGCACGGCGGATGGGTATATCCTTAGCTTTGAGTTGACCCTCAAGCGCTTCAAGCGAGCCCAAAGCATCTGCCTTGAGCACGACACCATTAACATCCGTACTTATCCGAATGCGCTCCATCTCTTGTTGCAGTTCCTGCCAAAGTTTTCCCGCCTCTGATGTATCCTTGATCGCCCAGAGCGGGCCCCCAGCGACGACTCCCTCAAGATTGGGTGCTGCGACTTTAACTCCGGCCGCCGCGGACACGCGCTCGACTGGTTTGAACTTGTCTTCAGGATCACGGATTTCGTTGAGCGGCTTCGGTTGGAGCAGGGCGCGGACCTTAGAGATAATCACTTTATCGAGCCCTCCGACGGCAAATGTGTTCCCCTTAACGAACGTGCCATCGTACACGATAACGTCAATGGCTTTCCCTAGCCCGACCTCCTCTTTCACCTCAAGCACAGTCCCCCGCGCCGGGCCCGTCACTTCGACCACCAACTCCTTTTCGAGAAATCGCTGCGCCAATCCAGCCAGCATCGTAAGCACCTCGGGCACCCCCTCACCGGTCTTGGCGCTTGCCGGGACGATGCTCACCTGTTTTCTAAAATCACTCACTCGGTCGAACCGCTCGGCCTCGAAGCCCAGCTCGTGGAGTTTGCCGATCAACTCGTAAATCTTGTTGTCAAGCGCACTCTGCACTTCGACGCGCTGGCGGGCGAACGAGTCAAGAAAGCATGCCTTGGGCGAGGGCTGCCACCACGGCAAAAGATCGATTTTGTTAGCGACAAGCATGAATGGAGTTTTGTACGATTTCAAAATCGTTAGCGATTCAAGCGTCTGAGGCATGAAGCCTTCATTGATGTCGACGACCAACGCAGCGAGGTCGGCGAGCGCCCCCCCGCGGCGGCGCAGGTTGGTGAAAGCCTCGTGCCCAGGGGTGTCAATGAAGAGCAGTCCAGGAAGAGTCACCTTTATTTTGAACTTCTCAAGAAGAGCACCACAAATTTGTTTGATGGTTTCCGCTGGGACTTCGGTCGCCCCTATGTGCTGAGAAATTCCACCTGACTCTCTGGCCGCGACTGCCGTACCCCTGATGCTATCTAACAATAAGGTCTTGCCGTGATCGACGTGCCCAAGCACCGAAATTATGGGCTGGCGTATTTTTCTCCCGATCATCTTCATCGCCTCATTTTTAACATGCACTTGCTTTTGATTTAAACTGGGGCTCTTTGATGCAACCATTTTGAAAAAGGCTAATTCTCAAGCGGCCACAGTAGGAGAATATTAGTCAAATGAACTCAGAAAGTATTTAAAGAATGTCGAAACTTACTAAATGTGTTCATTATGAATAAAAAAGAAGAAATTCCAAAAAAGAAACCAAAGATTCCAATCGGTCTTCCAGTAGTTGTTTGTCCAGACTGCTATAAACCAATGGAACTCTTGGGTAAAGTAGACGTGGATAAAGAAGAGAGAACCCTTTTCAAAAAACGAACTAGGGCCGTTCCACACATTGAATTTCGTTGTCCCAGTTGTGGGATGGAATGGAAGGAGTCGCTCGAGCGAAGAGGAGGGGGATGTTTTATTGCAACGGCAACTTTTGGGACTCCTATGGCACATGAAGTAAACATACTTAGGAAATTCAGGGACGTATTTCTATTACAAAATCGCACGGGGGAAATGTTTGTTCGCACATACTACAAGTTATCGCCTCCAATAGCCCGCACGATTGAAAAATCTGAAATGCTGCGGCGTGTCGTGAGAATTCTATTGATTCCTATAGTGAAGCTATTCAATTTGACCTATGGAAAACATTAAGAGAACAAGTTTCTTATCGGCTATTCTTGAAACAAAAAGGAGCTACATCAAAATTTAAAACTAACCTAGGTAAATAGGCAAGGCTTCATTGTCCTCTTGTTGGTAGAGGGGTGTTTCATATAACATATTCTCAAAGGTTCCGGTTGGGGGAGGTTCAATCTTGACTACTTCTGCTTCCTCATATTTGATTCCAGCCAATTCGCAAGCTAGCTTAATTGTGTCTTCCAAATCTCCAAGTTCGTCCACGAGACCAAGCTCGAATGCTTTATCGCCGTTGAACCACCCTCCCTCACTCAGGACATACCAAGGATTCTCGATGTTCTCCTCCACTTTCTCGATGTCCTCCCTCATAAGCGTAGTTTCTTCTATCACTATGTTGAAGAATGAGTTTTTGGCCTCCTCGACTTTAAGCTTCAAGAATTCCCGCTCGTTTTCGTCTATAACTCCATCCTCCCAGAGGGTTTTGAATTTTCCAGAAGAAATAGCAGTAATCTCCTCGGCATTTTCCGGCTCCACGGGAACTGGCTCGCCAAGCTGTATGTACACTCCGATGCTTCCAACTTCGGAAAATGGATGTGCAATTATTTTATCTGCTCCCAAGGAGACTAGGTATGAACCAGATGCCGCCATCCCCCTAACAAACGCTACAACTGGTTTTTCAAAACGCTTGACCATCGAATACATCTCGTAACTAGCTGTTGCATACCCTCCAGGCGAATCCACGGCTAAAACAACAGCCTTAATACTCTCATCTCTCCTAGCATTCTCAAGTGATCTTTGAAGTTCTCCAGTAGTGGTATAAAATATGGATTCTTCGCCAGTTGTGAGTTCACCTCGTAGTTCGATGAAGGCTATCTTATTTTTTCTGGGAAATGCAGGCGTAATTAAAACCCAGAATATCGAAATTACAGCTACCAATACAACTATGATCCCAGCTATAATCTTTAGGCTTCGACCTACCGTTTTTTTAATTTTCCGCAAATTTTTCTTTTGCTCTCTCGTATTATTCACCATTTATACTATTTCCCATCTTAATTAAGCTCTCTCTTAAGCTCATGACCCAAATTAAAGTGCACATTCTAAGCCCAAAAATCGGGAAATCTAGCTTTTTCGTAAACATTTTTTTGATTGTGAAACTAGAAAAAAGTTAAATTTTAACTTTGCTCGAATGCTCATAAGATTTTAGGCTTCCCAAAGAAAATTCGCGTCTCCTGCCCAGCACTTTCCGCAGAATCTGCAGCGTGAATAACATTCTCCGTGGTGCTCGACCCGAATTCACTTCGAATCGTTCCTTTAGCGGCCTTAGTCGGGTCGGTGGCACCCGAGAGTTCACGCATTCGCGCTATCGCTTGTTCACCTTCAACCAGCATCACGACCACTTCTCCCGAAAGTACGTGCTCGACCAAACGCTCGAAGAAATCTTTGCCCCGATGCACCGAGTAAAGCTCTTCTGCAAGCCCTCGGTCGAGCCTCATCCGACGCATCGAAACTATTTTTAGACCAGCCCTCTCGATTCGCGCAACAATTTCATCGGTCAGGCCCTTTGCCACTCCATCCGGCTTCACCATGACGAAGGTTCGCTCCCTCAAGCCTTCCCCCTCACCTTTCGGGAGCGCTCGGTCCACTTCACGCGGTGCGGTTTCCGCCCCAGCCCGAGGTTTCGCTCGCACTTGCTTGAGCACAGAAACAAAATCGACCCATCTCGCCGAACGAACATCAAGCCAGTGCCAGGCTCAACCCGTCCACCGCAGAAGGAGCACTTTCGGGCGACCGGCATTCAAGGCACCCTAATTTCTTTTGCCTCTCGCTCGGTCTCTCGGAGCATGAGAATATCGCCTACGCGTACTGGTCCCTTGACGTTGCGGGTTATAATGCGTCCCTTATCTCGCCCCTCGAGTACACGGCACTTGACTTGCAAAATTTCTCCAGTTACGCCTGTGCGAGTCCGAATCTCGATTACCTCGGCCGGAAAGCCTAACTCCTCAGCTGGCATGAACTCACTTCTTCAGTTCGCGGATGCTCTCGACGATTTCCTTTACAACTTCCGTCGCTCGTCCGGCTTCGGCTATCGTGATCGCTGCTGCCCCTAGATCTATGCCTGCTGCTGCCCCGAGCTCTCGCTTGTTGGGAACGTAAATATATGGGACGCCCTTCTCATCGCAAAGCGGGGGCAAGTGAGCGACAATTTCAGCTGGCTCGACATCCTCGGCTATGATAACTAGCACAGCCTGCTTCCGCTCAACTGCCTTGGTTGTTTCGTTAGTACCTTTCCTAAGTTTTCCCGTATCTCGTGCGCTCTCAACTGCCTCGTAAGCCTTATCCGCCAGCTCCTTAGGCACCTCAAATCGCACGTAAATTGGTCTGGCCACCTCAAACACCTCCTTCAGCTTCACCTTCATCATTCATAGGTTGTGACCTGTATCATACGAAGTTCAGTTTAGTATTTTAATTTACCGATGGGCATAGACCGCGACGAGCTTCGGCCTGACCGCATCAACCCGAACGAACCCGTACCGCTCAAACTGTAAGATGGTGTCGACCTTGAGTCCTGCCACCGCCGGCTCTGCTAGTCCAAATTCACGAGAGTTATCAGGTTTTATTACCTCAACCTCCACTGCCCCTGCCGAAACCCATTGGATTTTCGGAACATCCGCGAGTTCAAACCCCTGAAACTCAGTCTCGAGCACCTTTCCCTTCGAGCTAAGGGTCACATTCATTAAGTCCTTAAGGCGGAAGGTTTGTCCTTCCTGTAGAACTGTAGTATCTTCGCTAGCGAGATAAAAAACGAGCGCATCGCCCTCACGCGCGAGCGGCAGAATCCTTTCCCCATGTTCAGGATGACCCGGGTGCAAACGAAGCTGGACCTGCTTTAGATCAGGCGCCTTGTGCGCAAACACCTTCACGGGGTTCGGGACGAAGAAATAGCGGTTCGCTTGTTCATCGGCTAACTTTCGGTTGTATGAGTAGAGTGTCTCCCAGCTGAGCGAGCTATCGACTAGCGTGGGGCCAATATCTAAGATGAGCTGTTTAATCGCCTCGGGCACGAAGCCCCGACGCCTGAGCGCTGCAATCGTCCCCAGCCTCACATCGTCGTAGCCTGTGAACTCGCCGCTCTGAATGCCCTGCATGGTTTGGGTCTTGCTTAATGGCATCCCGGCCATGCTCAAGCGCCCGTACTGAACAGCCGTAGGGTACTCCCACCCGAGGTGCTCGAAGAGCGTGCGCTGACGCTGCTCATTGACCTCGTGCTCCTTCCCTCTAATGATGTGCGTTACCCCCATTTCATGATCGTCGATTGCGACCGAGAAGTTGTAGAGGGGCCAGACCGAGTAGCGCTCCTCCACGCGCGGGTGGGGCTTAGTCGTCACCCGCAGCGCAGGCCAATCGCGCACAGCAGGATTTGGGTGATTTAGATCGGTCTTGATGCGCACGACTGCTTCTCCCTTAGCGATTCCACCGGCCAGCATCCGCTGCCATCGCTGAAGTTGTTCTCCGCTAGAAAGCTCACGACATGGACAGGGCTCTCCGCGGTCACGCAACTCTCGGAAGTCCTCGATGGAGCATGTACATATATACGCCTTACCTTCGCGCAGGAGTTGCTCCGCATAATTGTAGTAGAGTTCGAGGCGGTCGGATTGCGCGTGCTCCTCGTCCCAGCTCATGTCCAGCCATCGGAGGTCCCTGCGGATGAGTTCATACATCTCGAGCAGCGCGTTCTCGGGGTTTGTGTCCTCGAAACGCAAGATGAACTTGCCCTTGTACCGACGGGCGTACTCGTGACTGAGCAGGGCTGCTCGAATGTGGCCTAGGTGGAGCGGCCCATTAGGATTTGGGGCGAAGCGTGTGGTAACCATCGGATATTTTTCGACATCGGGAAGCTCGGGCAAACCGCGCCGCTCCTCGGGCTTCAGTCGCTCAACAGGACCCACCTCGCGAAGGCGGAATAGCTGCTCCTCGCGGGGAAGCTCGTTGACCTCAGCCACGACTTCCTCGACCATTGTGGAGAGCTCCTTGACTTTGGAACGCCACCCCGGCAGCTCCGCCACAAGCTTTCCCAGCACGGCCTTTGCGCTCGCTCGTCCCTCGTGTTCGATGGCGTTTGTGAGGGCCCATCGTAGTGCTTCCCTACGGATGTCCTCCAATCAATCACGACAGACATTCTATCGACGTTGCAAATAAAGCTGAAGTGCTATCCTCGAAAAATCAATTATTTTCTATCAAAAGTCCCGTTTAATCGTGAAATCCGCTAATTCCGACAAAACTTCCCTCGCACTTGACTCCGGCAGCACTCTCAACTTCGATTTAGCTTGGGCGACGAGTTCCCGCGCTCGTTCGGCCACATGATTGATTGCGCCCGCACGCTGTAGTGCGCCAATCGCTGCCTTCAGCTCCGCCTCCGATGCATCCCGCTTGCCAAACGCGCGCAAAAGCGTAGATTTGTCCTCCTGTGCTGCAGTGGCGAGGGCCCTGACTACGATGAGCGTTCGCTTGCCTTCTCGAACATCGCTCCCTATTGGCTTGCCGAACTTTTCCTGTTGACCCGCCACGCCAAGCACATCGTCCCGCATTTGAAATGCTAATCCGATTAATCGTCCATATTCAGCGAGTGCGCGAACCTGATCGGGCTCTCCTCTCCCCAAAAGAGCCCCGACCTTCGTGGACGCCTCTAGGAGCGCCCCCGTCTTCCCGCTGATCATGCTCATGTACTCAGCCTCGCTGACGTCGGCACGCTTCTCGAATAACATGTCGAGCACCTGCCCCTGACAGATCTCAAAGCTGGCCTTACTCACCGTGTCGAAGAGCTCGACCACGCGAGCGCCCTCAAGCCCAAGCCGTTTGGCGTTCGCGGACACAGCCTCGAAGACCTTCGCGAAAAGCGCGTCGCCAGATATGACCGCAACAGGCACCCCCCATAGTACGTGCACCGTCTTCACGTTCCGCCTGAAATCATCTTGGTCCATTATGTCGTCGTGGATGAGGGTGAAATTGTGTAGGAGCTCAATCGCCGCTGCTGCCTCAAGGGCATCCTCTGCTCTACCCCCCACCGCCTCACATGCAGTGAGCGCAAGGCACGGACGGAGCCGCTTCCCGCCAGCTTCAAATAAGTGTCGTGTCGCGCGCGCTAATATCTCAGGTTCAAGCCCACGGGGAACCCAACGGTCGAGCTCGCGCTCAACCATACGCGCCCGCTCCTCCATGTACTTCAGCAAGTCCATTTAACCACTCAACCTTAGGCACGACCCATTTCTGAGCAAATGCAGGTTTTCGCTCGGGTACCCAAGCTCCCGCCCCAAGTCTGCCATAAGCCTGAGCTTGTCCATGGTGCTATGGCAGGGGATTAGGTGTTCGGGTTTTACGAGTTCAAGGAACTCCTTGGTTTCAACTCGCCCGGCGTGACCCGAGACATGGACATCGCGGCGGATGCCAGCCCCTTGGGCTTGAAGCTTCGTTTCAAGGAGTTCACGATTGGATTCATTTATCGGATTTGGAATGACGCTTGCTGAAAATATCACCTCATCGCCACGCTTGATCTTGAAAGGAAGTTGCCCGTCCGCGATGCGTGAGAGCACCGATGTCGGTTCCCCTTGGTGCCCTGTGCAAACGAGCACGTAGTCCTCCCTTGATTTCTCAACCTCACGAAGCAGATTGTGCACCGCGTTTGGGCGCCCATGAATACGTAGCTCTGGAGGGAAGTCAACTAAATCAAGGTTAAGTGCAGCCGTGCAGTAATTGCGGAGTGAGCGCCCAATTAGCACCGGAGTGCGCCCCAACTCGAACGAAAGGTCTACTATCGATTTTAATCTAGTGATGTGGGAGGAGAAAGTTGTCACGAGCACCGCCTGGCCCGCGGAGCTTGCTTCCCCCATAGCCTCTTGGAGCATCTCCTTCGCGCGGCCCTCCGAGGGGGTGGGGTCTGGTTCATCTATCCTTATTGCTCCGACAAGCGCCGCAAGAACCCCTTCTTTCGCCAGCTTTTTCAAGCACATAAAGTCTGTTTTGTATCCCAACAAAGGTTTCCCATCGAACTTGAAATCGCTGGCACAGAGCACGGTTCCATCCGCGCCATGAGCGGCGATGAGGACCGTTTGGAGAATACTGTGGGCCGCGGGTATGAACTCCAGCTCGATGTTGCCCACCTTCACGCTATCTCCCGGCATCACCGTGCGAAGCTCATTCTTGGGCTTGAAAGTGCGCTCCTCGCGTATAACGTGTTTCACGAGTTCGAGGGTTAACGGGGTACCGTAAATCGGGACACCATAAACGTGCGCTAGCTTGCCAACCGCGCCTATGTGATCGAGGTGCCCATGGGTGAGTACGATTGCCCGAACCTTCCGGTTGTGGAGCGAGCTGTCGTCGGGAATACCGTTTATGTTTATGAGCTCTTCGCGACTCATCTCCCCTATCTCGGCATCCTCGAATGCCATGATGCTGTCGAGCCTTACTCCCATGTCAATAATCACGTACTTACCATCGAAACCTAGAGCAGTCATGTTCTTACCGACTTCACCTAAACCGCCCAACGGAAGGATCTCAACCGTCATCGTCGCCGCCCTCGCCCGAACTCATCTGGATTCAAGCCGCGAGCTAGGAACCACTCGCGTGTTCTGTCCGTGATTACGATAGGCACTTTGTGCAGATCCTCGACCCGCTTGCAGCCGGTGAGAAACATGGCGGCTTTCAGCTCTAAGATGAAATCGTCAAAAAACTTTAGGACCGCTTTTCTGCCTCGGGGCACGGCACGCAGAAGGGGGAGCGCCAGACCGACGAGATCGGCACCTAGCGCAAAAGCCTTAACGGCATCCAAACCCGTGCGCACGCCGCCGCTTGAAATCACTGGCACCCTAACTTCCTTGGCCACCTCCGCTGTGCAGACCGCTGTCGGGATGCCCCAGTTCCAGAAGGCAGGTCCTAAGCGAGTGCGAGCTTGCGAACGAAGTGCCTCAACTTTCGCCCAAGAGGTTCCCCCGGCGCCGCTGACATCGATCGCCGCAGCCCCAGCACCGACCAGCTTTCTTGCAACTTCTGCGCTCACCCCGCTGCTTGTCTCCTTAGCTATCACCGGGCACTTGAGCGCCCTGCAGATTTTGGCAAACTTCGCAAGGGCACCTCTGTATCTAGGTTCGCCTTCGGGCTGCACGAGCTCTTGGAGTAGGTTCATGTGGATTGAGAGAGCATTTGCGTCAATCATCTCGACAGCTCGACGCGCCTCCACAACTCCATAGCCATGCGTCAGCTGGGGCATGCCTAAGTTGCCCACGAGGAAGACATCTGGGGCAACGTTTCGAACTTTATACGTCTTCACCAGTTTTTTGTCCTCGATTGCCGCGCGCTGGCTTCCAACGCTGAAAGCTAATCCGAGCTCCTGCGCTACTGAGGCCAAGACTAGATTTATCTCCCCTCCCCGCTGGTAGCCGCCCGTCATCGAGCATATCATTATTGGCGCCCTAAGCTTAGCCCCTAGAAAGGAGGTGCCCAAGTTGATTTCATCAAAGTTGAGTTCTGGGAGGGCATCATGAACAAGCTCGATGTCTTCGAAACCGGGGCCCTTAAGAGGGGCTTCGACGTTTTTTTCTAAACAAATCCTGATGTGATCAATTTTTCGATTGACCGTCCGCTTGCTCATTCACTCACCTCGCCACAACTCTCGTGCCGAGCCCGCGCTCTCCTAAGATTGCCCGCCTCAGGATGTTTGACTTCGCCGCGTTAACTATCTCCGCCTCCACCCCGCGCTCGGCCAATGCAAGCAACTCACGCATCTTGTTCGCTATGCCGCCCGTGACATCTCTCCCTTTGACGACGCCAGTCAACTGCTTCTCAACCGAAGACCAGTTGCTCGAAGAGACCTCTTGGATAAGTTCGGCATTTTTATTTGTCTTCGGATTTGCCGTATAAACCCCATCGACATCAACACCTAGTATGATCCGCTTCGCCCCGAGTTCGCACGCGAGTTGAGCAACCAATTGGTCGCCTGAAAGGATGCTCATCCCCTTATCCAAATCTGGCACGGCATCCCCATATAACACAGGTACGAGCCCGAGATTGAGTAGTTTGCGCAAAGGTCTGAGTTCCATTGATTTGATTCTCCCATCCTCAACCACTACACAAGCAGACGGTTGCATCGCCATCGCAGGTATACTCGCTTGCTGAAGAGCTTCTAACACATAAGCGTTGAGTCTTTCCATCGCGCGATGAGTCAGCGCAAATCCAATTAGCTGTTTTGGGCCCCCATACCCCTCGGCGATCTTGTACTTCGATGCTACAGGGTGCCCAAATGAGCCGCCCCCGTGTACGAGCACGAGAGGACCCTTAGCGGCGGTTAACTCTCGGGCGAGCCTATTCAGCACTGCCCGCTTGACCGTGAACCGTCTACGTTTGTCGGTAATCACGCTTCCGCCAAGTTTTACAATCAACGGTTGTATATCAATCACCTTGAGATTGCAATTGAACCATAACCGACAACTTGTGCCATAGGACCCGCAGTTTCCCCGCTAGTTGCATATTTTAATAGCTTCGCCTTTTTTGCCCCTAGCTTTTTCGCGGCTTGTAACATAGCTGAAACTGGCCCGTAACCGCACATAGTGATCGCCTCCTCTTCGACGGTGCGAATTAACCCCTCTGGGTCAAGCGCCAGAATTTTATCTATTGCTTTGTGGTCCTTCGTGGTGGCCGAACTTTGAGATTCGTAATGGGTGAAATCAGTTGACGCAATTATCACTACATCCTTCCCTCCCGAGGCCTTGGCAATAGCGTCTCCAACCTCTTTACTCGTCTTGATATCCTGTAACATTATGCATATCGGTACGATTTTGAATTTATTGCCAAAGAGATGCTGGAGAAATGGCAACTGAACCTCGAGCGAGTGCTCGTAAGCATGAGCGAGCATGTCAACATCGATGATATCCGATGCCTGCTTAATTGCCTTGCTCAGCGCTTCGTCTATTTGAACCTCTCCTAAGGGAGTACTCCACTTTCCCGAAGTAATTATCGAAACACCCGAGCCCGTACCTCTATGATTGGGCCCAATAATCACAATCGAACTTGGCATGCCGTCCTGCGCTATGTATGTGAATCCATGCGTAGCGACAGGTCCTGAGTACATGTAGCCTGCGTGGGGCGAGACCAATCCTACGAGCCGCCTCGGCCCAGCATGCACTCTCGGCACTTTTCCCGATCCGTATGGGTGGGTGTAACACCACTCAATTTGTTTTATGAGTTCCGGTCGGGTGCCAGCGTAAAATTGCCCTGCGACCACCGGGGGTCTCACCTACTCACCACCGGGCTTGGTCTCAAATTCCTCCACTGAAACCTCGAACGGCTTGTCCGGCGAGAGATCGCCCCGCTCCTTAAGCACCTGGCGCGCAAGCAACCAGTAGACGAGCGCGAGCGCTCGGCGTCCCTTGTTGTTCGTTGGGATAATGAGATCTATATCCGCCGTTTCGTTGTCGGTGTCGCAGAACCCCACCACAGGTATGCTTACCTCAGCCGCCTCACGCATGGGTTGCTCATCCGCTAGCGGGTCGGTGATGACGAGCGCGGCTGGCTCAATATATCCCTTGTAAAAGGGGTTGGTGAAAGTGCCCGGGATGAACCTGCCCACCATGGCCTTGGCCCCAGTCACCTCGCCAAATCGCTGGGCTGGGCGCTGGCCGTACTGTCGAGCCGAGACCACAATGATGCTCGTGGGATCAAACCGCGCCAAGAATCTCCCGGCCAAGCTTATCCGCTCGTCGGTCTTACGGACATCGAGCACATATAGCCCATCGGGTCGCACGCGGTATATGAAAGAAGACATCGCGCCCGTCTTTTGTCGAGTCCCTATGTGAACACCGCTCGAGAGGTAAGTGTCAAAATCCACCAGCCCGACCACGCCTTCCGCAAATTCAGGTGTACTCATCGAAGTTTCCCCATTTTTGCTAGCTTCCCCAATTCTTCTTCAATTCGGATTAGCTCATTAAGCTTGGCTACCCGCTCGCCCCCAACCACGCCCGTTTTGATAATGGGGCAGTCCCACGCCACAGCTAGGTGGGCGATGGTTTCGTCGGGAGTTTCCCCCGAGCGATGGGACACCACAGGAACATAATTGCGTTCTTTCGTAAGTTGGACGGCCTTGTGGGTATCTGTAAGCGTACCAATCTGGTTAGGTTTAATCAGCACTGAATTTACGGCACTGATTTTTATCCCTTTTTGAATCCGCGTGACATTTGTGACGAAAAGATCATCACCACATATCAGGCATTTTTCGCCGACTTTTTTCGTAAGCTCGGCAAAACCATCAAAATCCTCCTCGTGCAACGGGTCCTCAACAAAAAAGAGCTTGTATGTGTTGATCAAATCGAGAATGAAATTTATTTGCTCGCCCTCATCCCGAGATTTGCCTTCCCGTTTATATAGATACTTCTTCTCATGCTCATCGTAAAGGCTGCTTGCAGCAACGTCAAGGGCAGGCCTTATCTCAAATCCAACCTCGTTGCTAACTTCCTCACATGCCCGTGCAACTATTTCGAGAGCCGCTGAACTATCGAGATTTGGGGCCCACGCGCCTTCGTCACCCTTACCGCCAGTGAAAGTTGGATCTTTTACCTCGATAAGGGCTCGCACGCGCTTATGAACTTTGGCGTTGGCAAAAAACGCATCAACAAAACTCTTCGCGCCAACTGGGATGGCATGAAATTCCTGTATGTCGGGAGCTTGTCTGCCGGCATGAGCCCCACCACCGAGCATGTTTCCAAGCGGGTATGGCAGTTGAGCTGCTTGATCGCCGCCCAAATGCTTATACAAAGGTAGATCACGAGCTGCCGCCGCTGCCTTTGCAACCGCCATGGAGATAGCTACTGCCGCGTTTCCCCCAATCCTCGAGAAATTTGGCGTCCCATCGAGTTCATGAAGAAGGGAATCTACCTCCTCCAACCGGTCGGCTGGGCTACCAATCAGCTTCGGCGCCAAAATTTCTTTAACAGCTTTAACTGAATCGTTAACACCCCCCTCGGGAAATGCTATGACCTCGTGCTTTCCCCTGCTCGCCCCACTAGGTGCTGCCGCTCTACCAACGCCCGCCTTCGCCCCGCTCTCGCTTCGTACTGCAACATCAACCTCAATGGTTGGGTTGCCTCTGCTGTCGAAAATCCTGCGTGCGGTTAAGCTCTCAACGATTAACTTTTGCAAGTTTGCACCCTCTTGACATAGC
>CAYFPZ010000043.1:0-34767 GCA_964345105.1 Hadarchaeota archaeon (SeqCode) | reverse complement strand
TTTTGGCTGGGGAAACGCAACCTAACATTGTCTATGGGTACGAAGCTCCTCCTGAGTCTCCATTGCTAACGGTTGGCATTTTGGTCGTGATAATCGTCGCCATCGTCGCGGCAATTGTTCTAATACGCAGATAGCTCAAAATGGGGCCGGATCCTCAAATTTGCTTGAAAAAAATAGAGGCTCGGTACCCAAAACATCATAGGAGGTGATCGAGCCGCAGGTTCCCCTACGGCTACCTTGTTACGACTTAAGCCCTCTTGCAGAACCCGGATTCGATCAGCCCAACTTGAACTGACCTCATCCAAACCCTACTCGAGTGCTTTGACGGGCGGTGTGTGCAAGGAGCAGGGACGCATTCACCGCGCGGTTTTGGCACGCGATTACTAGGGATTCCAGCTTCACGAGAGCGAGTTACAGCCCTCGATCCGAACCGAGCGCAGGTTTAGGGGCTTGGCTTCCCCTTACGGGGTTGCATCCCATTGTCCTGCGCATTGTAACCCGCGTGTAGCCCAGGGGATTCGGGGCGTACTGACCTACCGTCGCCCTCTCCTTCCTCTGGCTTAGCGCCAGCGGTCCCCCTAGAGTGCCCGGCTTCCCACCGATGGCAACTAGGGGCGAGGATCTCGCTCGTTGCCTGACTTGACAGGACGCCTCACGGTACGAGCTGACGATGGCCATGCACCACCTCTCAGCTAGTCCAGCAAGATCGTCAACCTGGCTTTCAACCAACTGTCGCCCCTGGTGAGTTGTCCGGCGTTGAATCCAATTGAACCGCAGGTTCCACCCCTTGTGGTGCTCCCCCGCCAATTTCTTTAAGTTTCAGCCTTGCGGCCGTACTTCCCAGGCGGCGGGCTTAACGGCTTCCCTCCGGCACATAGCGCCCTCGAGGAGCACTAGACACCTGGCCCGCATGCTTTACAGCTAGGACTACCGGGGTATCTAATCCCGTTCGCTCCCCTAGCCTTCGCCCCTCACCGTCAGATCCGTTCTGGTCGGACGCCTTCGCCACTGGTGGTCCCCCTAGGATTACAGCATTTCACCGCTACCCCAAGAGTACCTCCGACCTCTCCCGGTCTCAAGACCAACAGTATCCTTTGCACGCCGAACCGTTGGGCGGCCCGATTTCACAAAGGACTTGCTGATCCGGCTACGAGCGCTTTAGGCCCAATAATCGCGGCCACCACTTGGGCTGCTGGTGTTACCGCGGCGGCTGGCACCAGCCTTACCCAGCCCTTATTCCGGAAGCGTATTGAACTTCCGAAAAGCCGTCGATCAAAAGACCAACGGCACTTGGGGTTCCCCCGTCACGCTTGCGCGCATTGCGGAGTTTTCGCGCCTGCTGCGCCCCGTAGGGCCTGGGGCCTTGTCTCAGTCCCCATCTCCGGGCTCCGACTCCCATCGCCCGTACCCGTCGTAGGTTTGGTGGTCCGTCACACCACCAACAGCCTGATAGGCCGCAGTCCCATCCTCGGGCGCCGGAGCTTTGAGCGAGGAGGCATCCCAGCGTCCCTCACCTATCGGGGATTATCGCCAGTTTCCCGGCGTTGTCCCCGTCCCAAGGGTAGGTTAACTACGTGTTACTGAGCCGTGTGCGGGGCCACGATCTTGCGACCGCGCCCTCCGCTCGCATGGCTTAGCCGAACCCCAATAGCAGTGACCTCCGGCAGAATCAACCGGAGTTAAATCAGCCACAAAACCTCGAAATTGGCTTGGGTACCGAACCTATCTCGGACCCGAGCTATTCCAGTGACCTGGCTTGTTCGGATCCACATTTCTGAATCCACACCAAGAGTACGATTTCTCATCACGGGACTATGCGCGCTAGTCCCTTGTTCCAATCGACGCCGTTCACACCGCGGTGTGGATCATACTAAATTTGCCCCTGTCCCTACTTAAAACTTACTCAGGCAATTTAATATTCGAGATGGAAGTTTCATTTATAAACGCGTGTTTTAACCCATCGAAAGGACTAAAAACCTTTGGCGTAAATTAAATGGCGAGGTGGCCTAGATGAGAAGATTGTCCGAGATTTACGGTACGCGCATTTACAGCGATCGAGCGCACTTTATTGGAACAATTGAAGATGCGATAATCGATGATAAAGAGGGCATGGTGGTAGGATTCGTCTTCGGACATAAAAAGGGTAAAACGATTTCTATCCCCTACAACAGCATCATGGCGATCGGCGACATTGTGCTCGTCTATAGCAAGAAGGCCGAGCAAGCGAGCGCATAGACATGATAGTAGAATTTGGCGGAAAAAGACCCCGCATCCACAAAACTGCTTTTGTTCACCCTACCGCCACGGTTATCGGCGATGTAACTTTGGGAGAGCACTCAAGCGTGTGGCCAGGGGCGGTCTTGCGGGCTGATTTTGGTCGCATCAGAATCGGCCGATATACGTGCATACAAGACAATGCCGTGGTGCACCTAGCCGACATTTACGGGGAGAAGAAAACAAGGTATTTACCCACCAAGATTGGCAACTATGTCATCGTCGGACACAACGCGCTGTTGCACGGGTGTACCGTCGAGGATAACTGCATTGTGGGTGCTGGATCTATTGTCTTTAATGGGGCTAAGGTTGGGAAGGGCTCACTCGTGGGAATCGGCGCGGTCGTAATTCACGATGTGAAGGTGCCGCCGCGCACTATCATGGTTGGAATTCCTGCTAGACCGCTCCGCGTACTCACTGATGACGAAATCAAACGCATTCGCACACAAGCGGAAAATTATGCAAAACTCGCGAAAAAATATCGCTGCTGAGATTTTTCGCACATTTTTTTTAAACTTCAGAATAATAATCTTCTATCTGTTGCCATTTTTTCAAGATTATTCTGCCATGAGTGAATCACAAGATGACGAGAGTTCTTCGAGTATAGAAGTTTAGGACTCAAGCTTTTTATGCAAGGGCGCGGAATTAGCTTGAGGCTGATTTGATGGTCAAGGTAAAAACACAAGTTCAAAATATTGTGCTTTCGGTAACTTATGGGGGCGTTGAATTCGACCTCGAAAAATTGGCTAAATCTCTTGAAGGAGCACGCTATGACCCAGAGGTTTTCCCAGGGATAGCTTATAAGTCAGGGGATCCGCCCGCATCCTTCTTAATATTCGCGTCTGGCAAGATGAACTGCGTCGGCGCCAAAAGCATGCACGATGCAAAGCTTGCGATAAAGAAGCTGACAAAAAAACTTCGAAAGTCCGGCATCAAGGTGAAATCCGAGCCAACGGTCAAAGTTCAAAACATCGTCGCATCCTTCGATTTTGGGCGAGAGTTTGACCTTGAGCGAATCGCACGAACCTTCGAAAACACGGAGTATGAACCAGAAGTATTCCCTGGGCTTGTATTTAGACTAAACGAACCCCAAGTAGTGGTGCTCCTCTTCGTGTCGGGGAAAGGTGTCTGCGCTGGCGCGAAAAGCATGAATGATATCAAAACGGCAGCCGTGAAAATAACCAAACTTCTTAAGTGGCGCTGATGGTGAGAACAGCTGACACCTTTAATTTTTTAATTTTTTAATTACCTCACCTATAGGACTATTCGGTACTATGATGAGAACTATCATCGTGCGCTATGGTGAAATAGCTCTGAAGAGCGAGCCTGTACGCAGACGGTTCGAACGGCAGTTAATCGAGAACATTAAATTGTCCCTTAAAGGTTTAGATTACGAACTCCGGAGAGAACGAGGTAGAATATTTATCGACACTCACAAATCAAGCGTCGCGACAAAGCGCCTAGCCAAGATTCCGGGAATAGCCTCCGTTAGTTCATCGCTTAGGACAAACGCGACCATCGATTCGATTACCTCAGTTGTGGTGGGAAAAGCAAAGAAAATCCTCTCTCCGGGAATGACCTTTGCCATTCGAACCTCGAGGGTTGGGAAACACTCGTTTTACAGTAGAGATGTAAATGTGAATGCCGGTTCTGCGGTCCTAGCTGAAGTAAATGGCGTCCGTGTGAGCCTCTCGACCCCCAAAAGCAGGATATCCGTCGAGATTCGCGGAAAGGATGCCTACGTTTTCACAAAAATCGTGAATGGAGTCGGTGGACTACCTGTGGGCACCCAAGGCTGCGTCGTCGCACTTTTCTCGGGAAGCTTGAACAGCTCAATCTCCTCCTACTCCACGATGAAACGTGGCTGCATGCTCCACCCGATATTTTTTGATCCTCGACCCCATGCCGACGGTCAAACCCTAAAACTTGCCGTCAATGCGGCGAGAAGGCTTGCGGATTTTTACCCTAAGCTCAAGTTGCGAATCTTCCCTTATGGTAAAATCCTCCATACAATAACCGAAGGAACAGCAAAGGGCCTAGCGAACTTGATTTGCAAGCGAGCAATGGTTCGGGCAGCCGGGGTTATCGCCGGACAGGTGGGTGGAGCGGCAATTGTAACAGATGAAGATTTAAAACAAATTGCCAAAGAAGGGGTGAAAAAACTCCACTTAATAGACGATGCCTGCGAGTTGCCAATCCTCAGACCCCTTGCAGGAATGCTCAAAAACGATATCAAAAAAATCGCCAATCAGAAGGGAATTTTTGACCCATCCGAGCATGCGGCAAATATACATCCTTCACCATCCCGTCCCACCACCACAAAACTCAAGGAAGTACGTCAAATCGAGGAGAGTCTAAACATCAACGCCCTCATAGAGTCAGCTCTCCCGAAGGTTAAAACCATCAAGCTGAGGCGAAGCGCGTGGACATAATCGTCCGACCCGCAACGGGGCTCTCCGGGGAACTTGAGCCGCAGCCGTCTAAACTGCACACCCAATTCGCCAGCGCGTTGGCTTTGTTCGCGGGAGGTAAGAGCGTGATCGAGCATCCGCTCCGCGTGAAGGATTCATACGTGATGCTGCAAGCCACTGAAGCAATGGGTGCCACGGTAAAGCGAACCCAAGACCGTTGGTCCATTTGGGGAGTCGACGGTAGTTTGAAACCCGCCCAAAATGTCATCGACGCGAAGAACTCGGGAACCGCGCTAAGTCTGCTTACATCGATTGCAGCACTAGCCCCCATGATAACGGTTCTTAATGGTGACACTCAACTACGGTCCCGCTCGATGCCAGTGCTGCTGAGATCACTTCACCACCTAGGCGCAGATGTCCATTCAACGAAACAAGATAACAGCCCCCCCTTCGTCATTTTCGGCGGGAAACTCAAGGGTGGGATGGTGCAACTCGGCGCGGTAAGTGCGCGCTATCTGCCTGCCCTCCTTCTGCCCTGCCCATATGCAGAAAAACGGACAGAACTTTCCTTCAAACAAAGCCCGAAAAATCCCCAGTTTGAGTCCATTCTCGAACTGATGAAAAAAGCCGGTGTTGAGGTTAGTTCAAGGGGGAAGAAGATCCTGATACCGAACCGGCCTTACCATGCGTTCAGCTTTAGAGTGCCGCAGGAACTAGCAGCGGCAGCAGCTTTCATTGTTGCTACTGCCATGACAGATTCTAAAATCAAACTTCGCGGCGTAAAAAGCGTGGCTGGCCGAGACATTGCATTTTTAGAGGTCTTGAGAATGGCGGGTTTGAGAGTGCAAAAATCCAAAAAAAGTTTCTTCGTGGAAGGTAAACAGAAACCCCGCGCCGCCAAACTAAATCTTGCCGATGTGCCGGAACTTCTGCCGATAATTGCCGTGCTCGCATGTAAGGCCAAGGGTAAAACGCTGTTGTGGAATGCTGGTGAGGCAAGAACCATGAAATCAGATCGTGTTTCAGCCATATCCCGAGAACTGCGTCGGATGGGAGCGAGGATACTTGAACGCCACGACGGCTTACTTATCCAAGGGACAACCAAGCTCAAAGGGTGCGAGGTTGATGGACACGAGGATTACGCAATCGTCACAGCCTTGGTCGTGGCAGGACTCCTCGCCGAAGGTGAAATAAAGATAAAAAATGGGGACGCAGCGCTCAGAACCTCGTGCTCCCGCTTCATCTCAACCTTTCAAGGGTTAGGAGCAGATATCAAGTACGCAGTTTAGTGGGTACGCATCCAAACATTATGCGCCTGTGATTGCTAAAATGAAACGCCAGTAAATGTCCCCGTAGAAAATCGCGATGGCCACTCCCAGCCCGAGCGCGGGAGCAAATGGTATACCCTTCTTGAGTTTTATATAGTTCTCCAATTTGTGCTCACGGACGAGGCGCTTGAGCGCTCCGACTTGGTAGCGCGTGAGGCCAGCCGCACGCCTGGGATTGGCGTAGAGGCGATCATAATGTAACTTCCTAAATTTTGAACTCCAACGTTCGACCTTTCCATCTTTCTCGTAAATTGTCTCGGCTGGAATCATGCCCTCTTTGAGTTCAGTGATTTTGACTCGTTCATAGAGCATGCCTCGTCCGCGAATGCGACAAATCATAGCGTAAACGAGCAGAATCGGCAAGATGGCGATGACCGAGTTAAACAAAATCGTGATGGGGAATGGATATGGCACTTTTTCGACATAGGGTGCGGAATAAAATGGCAGCAGAGCTCCTAAAGCCGTGAAGAGTTTTACATCGCCCCCAGCCCAGCCCCCCATGAACCACATTACGTAGCCGATTACAAAGGCTATTGTCGCCCCGAGCGCCCCGGAGATAGTCGTCCAGAGGTCCCAGCGCCAAACACCGAGGAGCACGTAAAAAACAATGCCAACCCCGATGAGCGGAAATGTGAGCCGGTTGGGGATGATTCGCTTCCGTAGGTCCGTGTAGTTGGCTATGCAGACCGCTGCGAGAGCGATTACAGCGGGTATGAACTCGAGTTCAAACACTCAATCACCCTACCTCCTTTTGCTTAATGAATAATAACTTGATGTCAAACCCCAAATTACAAATACCCGACTAGCAAATTACATGGAGACACCGTTGAGTTAAACTTATAAGTAAAAAGCAATCTCAAGAATTCAATAGGTGGTTGAATGAGCACACTAGGAGGTAAACCTGTACTCGTGCTGCCTGAGGGCGCACGAAGAGTGATCGGCCGTGATGCCCAGCGCATGAACATTATGGCGGCTCGCGTGATAGCTGAAGCGGTCCGCACGACGCTTGGCCCACGGGGAATGGATAAAATGTTAGTTGATAGTTTGGGTGATGTTGTTATTACAAACGACGGTGTTACGATTCTTAAGGAGATGGAAGTCGAACATCCGGCAGCGAAAATGATGGTCGAAGTGGCGAAAACGCAGGACGATGAAGTTGGGGATGGAACAACCACAGCTGTGATAGTTGCTGGCGAACTCTTGCGCGAAGCAGAGCGCTTACTTGACCAAGCCATCCACCCAACGGTAATCGCCTCTGGGTATAGAATGGCCGCCGAGAAATCCCAAGAGATATTGAATGAACTCGCCGACAAAGTGACGATTGAGAATGAGGAGCTCCTCAAGCAGATGGCGATGACCGCAATGACCGGAAAGAAAGCGGAGAGCGCGAGAGAGAAACTCGCCAGCCTCGCGGTAAGAGCTGTAAAGCAAATAGCGGACGAAACGGATGGAGGGTACAAAATTGACATAGATTACATCGGTATTGAGAAGAAGCCCGGAGAGAGCACTGAAGATTCTCAACTTGTCCAGGGAGTTGTTCTTGACAAGGAACGCGTTCATCCAGAAATGCCAAAGCAGGTGAAAAATGCCAAGATCGCTTTGCTTGACTGCGCCCTTGAAGTAAAGAAGACCGAAACGGATGCCGAAATCAGAGTCACTAGGCCTGACCAGCTCCGCGCGTTTTTGGATGAGGAAGAGAGCATGCTCAAAAAGATGGTCGATCAAATCGTTGCCAGTGGCGCGAACGTCGTTATATGTCAAAAAGGAATTGATGACATCGCACAGCACTACCTCTCGAAGGCGGGTATTTACGCAACCCGGCGGACCAAAAAATCGGATATGGAGAAATTAGCCCGAGCCACGGGAGGCAAAGTCGTCACAACCATCGAGGATCTAACTAGCACTGACCTCGGCAAAGCTGGGTTAATCGAGGAACGGAAGATAGGCGATGACAAGATGACCTTCGTGGAGGGCTGTAAGAATCCGAAAGCAGTAAGCCTGTTAGTGCGCGGTGGAACCGAACACGTAGTTGACGAGATTGAGCGTGCTGTACACGATGCAATTAGCGTGGTTTCCTCAGCAATCGAAGACGGCAAGAGTGTCACGGGCGGTGGAGCGCCCGAGATTGAACTAGCAAAGCGATTGAGGGAGTACGCGGAAACTGTTGGTGGGCGTGAAGCGCTTGCGGTTAACGGATTTGCAAGCTCCATCGAGACAATCCCACGAACCTTAGCAGAGAATGCAGGGCTAGACAGTATAGATATGCTTGTGGAGTTACGCGCCAAGCATGAAGGCTCCAAGGGGAAAAACTTCGGGATTGAAGTCTACAAGGGTGAAGTTACGGATATGATGAAAATAGGGGTTATCGAACCTCTACGCACAAAGACCCAAGCGATAAAATCGGCAAGTGAAGCTGCGATAATGATCCTCCGAATCGATGATGTGATATCTGCATCCAAGAAGGAGATGATGCCACCGGGAGGGCCTCCTCCTGGAGCAGGGGAAATGGGCGAGGAGTAAAAGTTAACAGAAAAATACGAAACTGAAACCTACTCCATGTTTTTCGACAATGTGTTCGGCTGAAATTTGCTCTCATTCCATGTGGGGGCGGTGTGACATTTTTTCTAGTAACATACCCTCTATTTTTATTGGCTGCCGCCGCTTAGCAATCGCTAAAGCCTCGCCGAGCTTCGTTTCGTGCTCCGCGTAAATTTCCAGAAGTGGCTCATCCTTATTTACCCTCCGCCCTTCCTTGAGGATAACCCTCAACCCGGCGCCTTTGTTGCGCGGAGCACCTGCCGCACGGGCTATTTCATTTATTCTTTTATTATTGATTTGTGTCACGTATCCGGTGGAAGGGGCAAGCACCACCTCCTTTTTATCCCCAATCGGAATTTCCTCTGGCTTGACCTTTGAATTGCCTCCCTGAGCCTCGATAATCTCACACATTTTTTGGTAAGCCTTGCCAGATTTCAAAATATCAAGCGCCATCTGTCGCCCAATACCGGGACTAGCTGCTCCACCTAACTCGAGCATTATGCCCGCCAAGCTCGTTGCTTTTTCGACCAAGCTCCCGGGTCCGTTGCCGCGCAAAGTTTCAAGAGCCTCCTTAGCCTCGAGAGCGGGACCGACCGCGTAGCCCACGGGCTGACTACCATAAGTTACGGCCGCCTCAACTCGGACATCGAGCCGACGCCCCAATTCAATAAAATCATGTGCCAAGCTTCGTGCTTGATCTACGTCTTCAACCTTTGCGCCAGTCCCAGTCGGAATGTCAATTAATATGTGGTCGGCACCTACTGCCAGCTTCTTTGACATCACGCTAGCGAGCAACTGGCAGCGTGGATCCAGCCCAAGCATCCGCTCTGTGTTAATTATAATATCGTCTGCCGGGGCCAATCTAACCGCGCCACCCCATGCCAAGACCGCGCCGACCCGTTCGACAATCCGCTTAATCTCATCTAAATCGAGTGCCACGTCGGCGAGAACGTCCATCACATCGGCAGTTCCCGCTGAGCTGGTTATCGCTCGACTACTCGTCTTCGGCACCGTCAAGCCTGCAGCAGCCACAATCGGGACGGTGACCAAAGCATACTTGTTGCCTGGAACGCCCCCTATGCTGTGAACATCAAGCACAGGAGTGATATCGAGTTCTAGTTTATCGCCAGTGCCAATCATTCGCTGCGTCAATGCAACGATTTCATTTGTTGTCATCCCACGTATTTGCTCCGCGACGACGAATGCCGCCATCTCTATCGAGTTCAATTTGCCCTCAACTATATCATCAACCACTGTGTAAACTTCCTCAGCTGTTAGTTGCTCTCCTGCTATCTTTTTCCTGATGAAATCAACCGATTGTGGGTTGGGGGCGAGCGTGACGGAGAGAACATCTCCGGGCTTGAGATTAAGGGCCTCAGTAACCTCGATGAAAGTCCCAATCTCCCCTCGCTGCACCATTCTTTGGGTCGAATTGGCGATGGCAATCAATGTGGCTTTTGGAGTAGTTAACTTCACACGGTCGCCTGCAAGATGTCCGAGCTCTTCTGCATCTTGTTCGTGGAGCACGACGATTTTCCGCCCGGTTTCCATGTCGAGCGGCTTGACCTTCAAGTTCAAGTACCTCATGCTGTCTGGAAACTCTATTTGCAATTCTTCAGATTTAAATATTCTCCAGATTGAAAATAAAGGTTCACCGAGGTTAATGAACTAAACGTGTGGCCACTTTCAAGATTTTTCCAAACTGATTGAGTTCTCGTAACATTTTTTGTTGATTCTTCAGATTTTTAGTGATTATATTAACGAACGCGCTACCGACTATTGCTCCATCAGCCCCGGACATTATTACATCTTTAACATGTTCAGGTTTTGATATTCCGAACCCAACAGCGATCGGCACTCTTGAAATCTTTCGAACATCGGCTATCAATGGTTTGACTGATTCAGAAAGTTGCTCTCGAGCCCCAGTCACCCCGAGCAAGGAAACAACATAAAGAAAACCACTCGATACACCACAAATGCGCTTAAGGCGCTCGGGAGTCGTTGTAGGCGCAACTAGAAGAATCAAATCGGCCCCATACTTTCTCGTAGTCTCCAGAACTTCGCTTGCTTCTTCTACAGGTAAGTCCGGAATTATGATACCATCCACCCCTGCAGCTGTAAAATCCCGCACGAACTTATCGACGCCACATTTGAACACTATGTTGTAATAGGTCAAAACAACTAGCGGAACCTCGCTCGTGCAACGGATTTGATTTATTATCTCACGCACAGTTTCGGGAGTTGTGCCTGCTTTCAATGCTCTGTCGGTCGACCCTTGAATCGTAGGGCCGTCTGCGATTGGATCAGAAAAGGGGATTCCAAGCTCAATTATGTCTGCGTGTCTAGCAAGAGTCTGAACTATTTGCGGCGTCAGCTTCGGCTTCGGATACCCTGCAGTCACGAATGCGATCAGCGCGCCCTCACTTTTGCTCTTGAGTTCCTCAAACTTCGCACTGATCCGGCTCAAAATTTGACCCCCATCTCTTTCGCGGCCGTCTCCACATCCTTGTCCCCGCGCCCCGAGAGATTAATCACCACCACCTTTCCCCTGAACTTTGAAGGCATCTTTTTTAGGTAAGCGATAGCGTGTGCCGACTCAAGTGCTGGCAGAATTCCTTCGGTTTCAGAAAGCAATTTAAACGCGTCCATAGCCTCGTCGTCTGTAACACTGTCGTAATGGATGCGCCCCTGAAGCTTCATGAACGCGTGCTCAGGACCAACCCCCGGGTAATCCAGCCCGGCGGAAATGCTGTGAGTTGGTAAAATCTGCCCGAATTTATCCTGCATCACTAAGCTATGGGATCCGTGGAGTATGCCTTTGGACCCACTACAAAGAGGCGCTGCATGCTTTCCAGTCTCGAGTCCTTTACCACCTGCCTCAATACCATAAAATTCGACTGGATCGTCAAGAAAATCGTAGAAGATTCCAATCGCGTTGCTCCCGCCGCCCACACATGCAACGATAGCATCGGGCAAACGTTTTTCAGCATTCAAAATTTGTTCTTTGGTCTCCTCTCCAATCACCCGCTGGAAATCTCGCACAATCATCGGATATGGGTGGGGCCCAACCACCGAGCCTAACAGGTAGTGAGTAGTTTGGACATTGGCCGTCCAGTCACGGAGGGCCTCGTTGACGGCATCCTTCAGCGTGCACGAACCACTCTTGACGGGGATTACTCTTGCCCCAAGCAGACGCATTCGAAATACGTTGAGTTTTTGACGCTCCATGTCCACGGTGCCCATGTAGACGTCGCATTTTAACCCAAGCATCGCGGCAGCTGTAGCGGTAGCGACCCCGTGCTGCCCCGCCCCAGTTTCGGCGATTACGCGGGTTTTGCCAATGTATTTTGCAAGGAGAGCTTGACCCAGCGTGTTATTAATTTTGTGCGCACCGGTCATGGCAAGATCTTCACGCTTGAGATAAACTTTCATCCCAACCAGCTTTGACAAATTTTTCGCGAGGTATAGCGGTGTCGGGCGCCCCGCATACTCCCGTAGGTAATAATCAAGCTCGCGTTTGAATTTTGGATCATCCTTCAACTTTTTGTAAGCTGCTTCGAGTTCTTCTAGCGCTGGCATAATCGTTTCTGGCACGAACTGTCCGCCGAAGCCGTCAAATTTTCCTTTCACAGGAAACTTGTTTACGTAATTCATTTTATGCCTCCTTAGCGGCTGCGATGAACTCGCGCATTAGCCTAGCATCTTTTTTGCCTGGGCTGGACTCGACCCCTGTGGAAACATCTACTCCATAAGGCTGCACTAACCTAATCGCCTCTTTAACGTTGGAGGGGTTAAGTCCTCCTGCTAAAAACATTGGTTTATCCACAGCCTCACGAATTCGGCGGCTTAAGCTCCAATTATGAGTTAGACCGGTACCTCCTCCACTCGGCCCCTTCGTATCGAGCATCAAAAAATCGGCTATCCTAGCTGCCTCAATAGCCCGACTTATGATCTCCTGATGACCCTCGACTTTTTGAGGTACCGCGATAACCGAGATAAACTTTATACCAAAAAGTTTTCTGAGTTTGAGTAGCTCGTCTGCTGAAAAAATGAAATGAAACTGAAGGTAATCGGGCTTCAACTCCCGCGCTATTCTCTCAACTTCGCCTAGATTTTTCGGCATGGCCACTGCAACTCTATCGACACCCTCTGATGCTGCAGCCAAAATTTGTTTCGCTTGTTCAATCGTAACTCTTCGGGGTGATCGGGGTATCTCGACAATTGTTCCGACCATGTCTACGCCCAGTGTACAGGCAACTCTCAAGTCCTCGGTATTTGTGAAACCGCATATTTTGACCTTCACCATGAGTTTACCTCGCATTCACGAACAATCGCGCCTGTTGTTCAATATTTCTCGACTTCATTAAAGAAGTGCCCACGAGCACAGCATCAGCGCCAGCATCGAGCACAAATTTAATATCGTTCGGCATGCGCATCCCGCTCTCGCTCACAAGCACCACATTATCAGGCACGAGAGGCGCAAGCCTAGCCGTGCGGGTGATGTCTACTTGCATAGTTTTTAAGTCACGGTTGTTTATTCCCATCAGTTCAGCGCCAGCGGCAGACGCAAATTTCACCTGTTCCTCCTCATCAACCTCAACGAAACTTTCCATCCCAAGCTCGCGCGTTAGATCAATGAAGCGCTTGAGATCCCCCCCTAAAACTCCAGCTATCAACAGGACTGCATCCGCGCCAAGCTCAACCGACTCGTAGAGCTGGTACTCGTCAACGATGAAATCTTTTCGCAGAACCGGCACGTCGACAGCTTTACTTATCTTTAGTGGGTAGCTTGAGTTGCCCTTGAAATATTTTGGCTCAGTTAGCACGGAAATAGCGATGACCCCCCCTCTGACCATTGCACGTGAAACTTCAAACACGTCAAGGTCAAGGTTGATCTCGCCCATTGAAGGTGAAGCTCGTTTTATCTCCCCAATCAAGGGCACTTTAGGTGCGCTTTCGATAGCCTTGCGCAGACTTCGCTTGGGCGACCTATCGATTTTCATTCTTGAGATTGGCTTGGCTTTGGCCTGCTTCTTGACGCGGACTCGTGCATCTTCTACAATTTTCGCCAAAATGTTCAAATCGTTGCCTCCAAAGCTTTTAATTTGTCCAAGTTGCCGTTTGTTGCTTCGATGAGTTGAACGAGTTTTTCGTAAGCACTACCGGAATCGATGGCATCTACAGCGACAGCGATTCCTTCGTGCAGATCTTGAGCCTTGCCTCCCACAACGATAGCAGCTGCTGCGTTTAACAGCACAATGTCTCTCCGAGGTCCCTTTTCGCCGCGCAGCACCTTAAGCAGCATCCGAGCATTTTCAGCTAAGTTCTTCCCTGCAATGGCTTCGGAGCGAGTTCGCGTGAGGCCGAACTCTTCAGGCGATATCGTATAAGTACTCACTTTGCCGTCTCCGAGCTCCGAGATTTGCGTCTTTCCTAAGGTGGATACCTCGTCTATCCCGTCCAAGCCGTAAACAACCATCGCTCGCTTGCAGCCTAGGCGCGTGAGTACCTGGGCGAGCTTCTCGGTCAGCGCCCCATCGAAAACCCCTGCAACCTGCCCTTGTGCGCTCGCAGGGTTTGTCAGGGGGCCGAGAATGTTAAAAATAGTTCGAATGCCCATCTCGCGGCGTGGACCTACCGCGTGCTTCATGGCACCATGAAATCGTGGAGCAAACATGAACCCTACCCCAACCTTCTCGATGCAGCGCTCGACCTCGTCCGGAGGGAGATCTATCTGCACCCCCATGGCTTCAACAACATCAGCACTCCCGGCCTTGCTGGTCACCGAGCGATTGCCGTGCTTAGCTATTTTAATTCCTGCCCCCGCAGCGACAAACATCGCAGCTGTGCTTATATTGAATGTTTTAACTTTATCACCACCAGTACCGCAGGTATCGACCAAGATGTCGTCCACCTTTGGGGTTATCCGGGCCGCAAACTCACGCATAACCCGAGCGAACGCCGTAATCTCCTCAATCGTTTCGCCCTTCATGCGAAGCGCGGTTAGAAATGAACTTATCTGCGCCTGGGTCGCCCCACCTGACATGATGCACTTCATTGCCGCCTCAGCTTCAGCTTCGATCAAGTTTTCTCCGCCTACCACTTTCGATATTGCGTGTTTAATGGACTCCAATTTATCACCCGCTTTACGCCTTCGCGATACCTATCGCTTTAAGGAGCGCTCGCCCCTTGTTCTCAGTCTCGTAGAACTCCAGCTCGGGGGCGGATCTAGATACGACCCCGGCGCCAACCTGTGCGTAGGCTTTACCATCCTCGACAACAATAGTCCGGATAGCGATTGCGAAGTCCATATTGTGCCTGTAATCAAAATAGCCGACGCCACCCGCGTATATCCCCCTACGCGTCGGCTCGAGTTCTTCGATGATCTCCATCGCCCTGAATCTCGGGGCCCCAACCACCGTGCCAGCCGGGAAGTTGGCTCTTAGCGCGTCAAACTCGTCTTTGCCATCCCGTAGCGCTCCGACTACTGTCGAAACGATGTGCATAACATGACTGTACTTATTTATTGTCATGAAATTTTTGACCTTCACCGAGCCCACTTTTGCGACTTTGCTTATGTCTTCACGACCCAGATGTACGAGCATCATGTGCTCCTCGCGCTCTTTTCTGTTGTTTAATAACTCTCGCTTGATTTCCCTGTCCTCTTTAACGCTTCGCCCCCGACGCCTAGTCCCGCCTATTGGCCTAGTCATGACCTCCCCTTTCTCGACTCTGACTAATGTCTCGGGACTGGAGCCGATTACCTTCCGCCGACCAAAGTTTAAGTAGTACATGTAAGGCGACGGGTTTATCTTGTGGAGGGCGAGGTATACCGAGTAGGGATCCCCTTTTAACTTAGTTTCCATGCGTCTCGAGAGCACGAGTTGTAACAAATCGCTTGAATTGATATATTCTTGAACCCGCCTAACGGCAGCTATGAATTCGCCCCGATTCATGTTTGATGTTACGTCCGTCTTCGGCTCTACATCTGTCCGCAGGCGTGGAAGTTGTTTAGCCTTGCTAAGCTGCTTCACTTTGCTTTTAATCTCTTTTAATGAGTCTGCATATACCACCTTCGGATTCGAATTTTCCGAGATTAAAACGTTGGAGCACACAAATGTCTTTTTCTCCACGTGATCAAACACGACTGTATTTTTAGCGAGCATGAACTCAGCATCGGGATGCCGCAAGTCATCGCCCGCCCTCTTTCCGATATCGAAGAGGCGCCTAATCGCATCGTAAGCGAAGTAGCCCACAGGTCCACAGATAAACCGTGGGTAATTAATCATCGGTACCGATAACTGGCCCACCAAAAAAGCCCTTTTCACAATTTCGATTGGATCCCTGTCTTGGCCTTTCTTCCTAATGTTTCTCTTGGCCATCTCCTTTAGCTGCTTATTTCCTCCAAGCTTCAACTGCCCATTCTTTACCCTCAGCGTAAGGAGCGGATCAGTTCCGATGAAGCTGTACCTTGCCCGCTTGCCTGTGCCCTCAGCTGACTCAAGCAAGTAAGAGAGGCGATTGTTTCTCACGTTAAGATAGGCCCTCGCGGGATTGGTGCAACCCTCGATGGTCACAACTATTGGAAACAAGCATGGGCTGCCGGACTCATTGACAAATTTCTCAATCTCTTGGACGTTGGACACCTTCAAGCTTACACCCTCACCAATGACTCACCCCTTTTTGTTTTATGTACTATTTAAAGCTTTAGTGTACATTTTTATACTTAGCTTGAACCATATAAATCTCGCTTTAGCTATAGAAATATTAAAAATGTTTGTTTTTGGTAAATATTGTGGATTTTTAGATTAAAATAGTTCTTTGAAAAGTTTGGGGAGTTGTCAAACGTTCTTATTATTAATTCTTTAAATTTCGTTTTCGCTAGCCTAGGACAGCCCACCCTTTACGGTAATATAATTGTTGATTGCTACCTCCGCAATTCTCTTTCCACATTCAGCTATCGTACATAAATTCCTGATTATTGCCATCAGGCAAGTTCCAACATGAATATCCTCAACCCGCGTGCGCACTTCCTTGACAAGTTCCTCCACTCTATCCTCAAAATTGTCAACAATCCTCGCCGCGCTATCGGCTAGTGCCATTTTCTCCTTGAAAAATGCCTCACATGCGTTTTGGCATGCTTTGTAAGCTAGTTCGCTGAGCTTGATTATAACTTGTAGTTCCGCATCATTTATCTTCTTTTTACCGAGGGCTAGCAGACTCTGTGCGATATCCTCGGCACAATCCGCGATTTCCTCTAATCTAACTGCTACAGCTTGATGACTAAATGGGTCCTGCGCCCCCTCTAAGCCGACCTTCTGAAGGAGGCTTTTGTCATAAGTTGCCGCCACAAGTTGTCTTATTGCTAGCCAGTATATCTTGTCGACCTCATTTTCCCGGTGCATTACATCTGCCGCCAAGGGTAGATCTTTATCCCTTAGCGCCTGCATGGCATCTTTATGCATCGAGAAAGCTAGCCCACACAACCTTTTTAAAAGTGGCCTAATTGGGAATTTAGAATGGTCGATTAGGGAGTGGATTACAACTTGATTTGCGGTCACCTCCATTATTCCTAAGCCTAAAAGGCCATCGACCGTTTTTTGGATTTCGGCCTTTTGATCTTGCCTGATCCTATCCTTGGATACCACCTCAATCAAATCGCAGCCCCGAATGTACCCTCCGACGATAAGCCTCTGAAGCAACCCGCGCTGCTTGCAGCGGTCGGCATCGATTGTGAGCTTGAATTCTTTTCGTTCAGGCACAACCCCAGGGACGAGCCTTAATGATCCGTCATCCTCTTGGGTAAGGGTAACTTGATTACCCGGCTTTAGTTTATTTTCCCTGACCCAATTGGGGGGTAATGTAACCGAAAAACTTGCTCGGCCCACAAGTTGCAATTTCCTTAGCTCCAAATAATCCCTCTACTTACAGTATTTTTTGGTTCTTATTACTATATAAATTATGTAAGTAAATTATATATATAAACATTTCGTTATTTTCATCCGGAGAAGATGAGGGCCAAGCTCTTAAATCGTGGGCCGGGTATCGCCTTTCCTGAAGACGTTCACACAGGGGTGAGTCTTGTTTGTTCTGGTTGTGGAAAGAAATTGTTGATGGAAGATATTGGGAAAAAATGGGATAGATGCGAATTCTGCGGCGCCTCGATATGTATTACTTGTGCTCATTATGTAGGGGCCATGACCCAGGGTCTATGGAAAGATTACATTGACATCCGCAGGGTTTGCAGGAGATGTACAATAAAACTTTGACTTTTTTGTCTAAGGGGGCGCGAAAGGTGATGCACGATTGCATTCATGTAACCGATGGGGACGATAATACCGTGAAAGTTGTCAGTCATCGACCTTCAACTGTTAGACAAGATAAAATATGCCCTCTCTGCTCGGGGGAGACTGAGAGAGTGGGGGTAACCTACTTCTATCAAGGAGTTGACCTCGGCAAATATGAAGTTAATAAATGCAAAAGATGCGGTGAGGAAATATTGGGTATAGATGCTCAGAAGGAAATCCAGAGGAAAGCGGATGAGTTAGGCTTATACTGGGTTGGACTTGGGCTAAAGTCCTTCCAAAAAGTGATGTCTGACAAGAGTGTAGATAGCTTTACTCAGCGCTAAGAACCCCCTAGCCTCATTTTTAGCTTCGGGCCCATATTAGTAAACATTGAGAACCAGCCAATTGATTCCAAAACCTATACAACACTTTTTAACTCCCGAAATTTACCACTTGATTTATCCCGGATATTTACCAAAACCAAATGTTTTCCCCTTTATAAAGGACCCTCATCCAAAGATTTGGCGGGAAAACGGACCACGCAAAAACGCGGGGTATGCACGTTTCCTCACCAATCAAGAGCTGGAGGTGAGAAGATGATGGAGGAAATCCAAGATGAAACTCGAAGGATCTCGACCTTGAGAGTCGTCGCGAAGCGAGAAGGCAAGGAGCCTTACACGGCCAACATCCCTGTGAAGGGGGACACTGTTTCGCTTGTCCTCCCCAACGGGTACATCAACTGGCCAAAAGGCAAACCATATCCAGACTCGATTCGAGTGCCTATCGACGAAACGCGGAGCCTGTGGGTGAACTTCGGCGTCTCGAGGGAGCACGGCTTCTATACCTCGTTGAGGATTGGCGAAGCAAAAAAGCAGGAGTAAAATTGGTGACGCTGGGGCCAGAGGACATTAACCTATGAAGGTTCAGCATTTCATTTTTCCTCTATGTCTCTTCTTTCCAATGGTATGATGTTTCCTACTTCCGCCCAGCAAAATACCGGTTTATTCCGTTTATCATCGCCTCGACACTCGCTATGACCACATCCTCCCGTACGCCCTTCGCGATGTAGAGGTTAGCCTTTTCATCCTCGAGCTTCACCGTGACTTCAGCCAGCGCGTCGCTCCCCCCAGTAATCGCATCGAGGTGGTACTCCTTCAGCTTAAGCGCCGAAATTTCTTTCATGACATTACGGATCGCGGCAATTGCGGCGTCCACAGGACCAACTCCCGTCGCAGAACCCACTCGCTCCTCACCTCGTACAACTACCCGTACCGAAGCGGTTGGGGTTATAGTGCTCCCGGTGGTCACAGTAACCTCTTTTAGCTCGACCACCTTCTCTTCCGGAGGCAATGTACCAAGCACGCTCTCCGCTATCGCCCGGAGGTCGACGTCGGTCACGCGCTTGCCTTTGTCCCCGAGATCCTTGACTCGCTTCGTGATCTCCGTCAACTGCACCTTAGTCGCCCTCACTCCAATGCTCCTGAGCTGTTTTTCAACCGAGTGCCTTCCAGTAAGCTTGCCTAGAGCCAAACGGCGATGATGCCCGACCAGCTCCGGAGAAATAGGCTCATAAGTACCAGGGAACTCAAGCACCCCGTGGGCGTGGATACCTGAAACATGGGCAAACGCATTCTCCCCAACAATCGCCTTGTTTGGTGGCACCGGTATCCCAGTCAGACGCTCAACCAAGTCAGAAGTCTCAGCGAGCAACCTGGTTTGAATTTTCAGTTTTGCCCCGTAAAGTGTCCGAAGAGCCATGACAACCTCCTCTAGTGATGCATTGCCCGCACGTTCTCCTAGCCCATTGACCGCTACTTGAACCTGCTCAGCCCCAGCCTCAACCGCTGCGAGCGAGTTGGCCGTTGCCAGACCGAGGTCATCGTGACAGTGCACGCTTATCGGCACTTTTATGACGGGTTTCAGCTGACTGATTAGGTAATTCATGCCTCGTGGGGTGATCACGCCTACTGTATCCGGAACGTTGATGCGGTCCGCTCCCGCCTTTACGGTCGCTTGATAGATTTGTTTGAGATATCCCAAGTCGGTACGCGTGGCATCCATGGCAGAAAACTCGACGGTGGCACCATGGTCCTTGGCGTACTCAACATGCTTGACCGCTTGTCGGAGCACCTGTTCACGTGTCATCTTGAGCACATGTTTTAGGTGCAAGTCTGATGTGCTGATGAACACATGAACGCAATCTACTTCACACTCAAGTGCCGCGTCCACATCTTCTTTAATCGGCCTTGCTAGCCCACAGACCTCCGCGTTCAAGCCAGCCTTCGCTATCGCAGCCACAGCCTTTCTTTCACCCTCGGACGATACCGGTGTGCCCGCTTCAATCGTGTCCACCCCCAACCTGTCGAGCTGCTGTGCGATGAACAGCTTCTGGTCAGCAGTGAACGATACTCCCGGGGTCTGGTCGCCATCTCGAAGGGTGGTATCGAATATTCTAACACGCTTCGGGAGCTTTACCCCCTTACTCACTTGCTTGATGAAATCGCTTACGAAAACCTCTTTCGGCATTCTCGCTCCCTCAACAACTAGTGTAGGGCATTAAATAATAACATTGCCTAAATATAGCACTAGGTTGGAAACATGGCAAAACGCAGGATAAAAGTGCTTGATACAACGCTGCGCGATGGGGAGCAGACCCCCGGCGTGGCTTTGGCGCCCGAGCAGAAGCTGGAGATAGCCCGCGCCCTCGACGATCTCGGCGTCGACATTATAGAAGCAGGAGCGGTGATAACCTCAGAGGGCGAACGTCAAGCGATAAAACTCATCTCGAATGCTGGCTTGGATGCTGAGATATGTAGCCTTGTCCGGGCCCTTCGAAGCGATGTGGATGCCGCACTAGCCTGCGATGTTGACAGCGTGCACCTCGTCGTTCCCACATCTGACATTCACCTAAAGTACAAGCTGAAAAAAAGCAGACAAGAGGTAAAGCGGACATCTCTCGACGCTGCGCGCTATGCCCTCGACCACGGGCTAGTGGTGGAGTTTTCCGCTGAGGACGCTACCCGTACCGACCCGACCTTCCTCCAAGAGTTCCTCTCGGCAGGAGTCAAAGAGGGGGTACAGCGGGCTTGCGTATGTGATACCGTGGGCGTGCTCACACCTGAAAGGGCAAATGAGCTTTTCTCCAAACTCACGAAAATCGTGAAAGTGCCCGTTGCTACCCACTGCCACGATGATTTCGGCATGGGGACTGCGAACACGATCGCCGCGGTTCAAGCTGGAGCCCAAGAGGTCCATGTGACAGTTAATGGCTTGGGTGAACGTGGGGGGAATGCCGCGCTTGAAGAAGTTGTGCTCGCGCTCGCGCACTTCCACGGAATCAAAACTGGAATCAGGCTGAACAAACTTTACAGCACCTCCAAACTCGTGGAGCGTAACACGGGACTGCCGGTATCGCCGACGAAAGCCTTGGTTGGAGAAAACGCCTTCGCACACGAAGCGGGCATCCATACTCACGGGGTGCTCGCCTACCCTCCAACCTACGAGCCGATCTCGCCTGAAGTAGTGGGACAACATCGAAAAATTGTATTCGGAAAACACGTCGGCTCTCATGCGATTGAAAGCGAACTCAAACGGATGGGCCTAAAGCCAAAAAAGAAACAGGTCCAAGCGATTTTCGAGCAGGTCAAACAACTGGGTGATCGGGGAAAGCTGGTCACAGACACCGAGCTGCGCGTGGTGGTAGACGCAGTGATGCGGCGCACGCTTGAGGAAGTGGTTAAGCTTGATGAATTGACCGTGGTGAGCGGAAATAAAGTGACCCCGACTGCTTCTGTGCGGGTAAAATTTGAGGACAAAGAAGTGGTCGAATCAGGAGTAGGAGTTGGCCCAGTCGATGCCGCGATGGATGCGATTCGAAATGTCATCGAGGGCATGTCAAACATCCGATTGCAGGAGTACCATGTCGACGCGATCTCTGGGGGAACCGATGCGATGGTAGATGTCGTGGTCAAGCTAACGGATGGCCGGCGAATAGTAACAGCCCGAGGCACAAACGGGGACATCATCATGGCAAGTGTTCAGGCAATGTTGAACGGGGTAAACCGACTGCTTTGGGATCGGAAGCTCGGAGGCGCCTGATGCCCAAGCGCAAGAAGCTGACCCCTGGAGAGGAAATCGAGCGAATTCGAATGCCTTCCACGGAAGAAGTTTTAGGTGTTGTTGAACAAATGTTTGGTTTCGATCGCCTGCGCGTCAGATGCACGGATGGGCACGTGCGCGTCTGTCGCATCCGAGGTAAAATCCGCAAGCGGCTCTGGGTTCGTGAGAACGATGTGGTGATCATCCGCCCTTGGTCTGTGCAGAGCGAGAAGAAGGGAGATGTCATCTATCGCTATACCCGAACGCAGGTCGGATGGCTGAGAAGAAAAGGCATCTGGGAATAGGGACATCGTTTGCCGGCCGATTTTGAAGCTCTCCTTCGCAAGCTTGAGCGCCGCAGACCCGAACGCCTTGAAAGAGACTCCGAAACCTATAAGATAATGGCAAGCGTCTTCGACAGCTCGACCCTGTTGACGCTATACCACATGATAAATCAAGGAATCTTCGACATCTTTTACGGCGCTGTTTCCACAGGCAAGGAGGCAAATATTTTTTGCGCGCTCGACAAGCAGGGCAACTACATCGCTACCAAAATTTATCGAATTGCCACCACCAACTTCAAAAATATGTACCGCTACCTGGCCGGAGACCCGCGATTTCGCCGCATCCAGCATGAGCGAAGGCATATCATCTACGCTTGGGTTTCGCGCGAGTTCAAAAATTTGCAGCGAGCCCACGAAGCAGGTGTCGCGGTACCGAAGCCGATCGGTTTCGAAAAAAATGTGCTCGCGATGGAGTTCGTGGGTGAGGCGGGGGTGCCCTACCCTCTTATGAAAGATGTCCCCCCAGAGGCACCACGGCAGGTATTCGAGAGGTTGTTTGAGGCGATCAAGACACTATACCACCAAGCCGAGCTCATTCATGCCGATTTCAGCGAGTATAACGTGATGCTGACGCCAGAGCCTGTGCTCATTGATTTTTCCATGGCTACGGATATTGCGAACCCGATGAGCGATGAGCTATTGATGCGCGACCTGAGCCAACTCGTGCGTTATTTCCGCAAGCTCGGCTTGAAAACACTTGAACCGGCCCAACTATTTTCTGAGCTCAAGGGTGAATAAGACGAACACCCACCGCAACGTTTTTGTGTATACACGAAAAAAACTCTTGGAGGCTGAGGGGGTCGTCCTCGCCGGATGGCAAATCCGGGAGTGCACAAAAATGGTTAAAATATTTGCCGAAGATAATCTGAGCCCGTGTTAGGTGCAAGTGATGTACGCCCGACTGCCGAAAGAACGCATAGGTGTCGCGATAGGCCCAATGGGCGAGGTGAAGCAGGAGATCGAGCGCCGTACGGGCACGCGGCTAACTCTTGACAGCGAGACCGGGGAGGTGCGAATTGAACCCGGCGATGATCCCCTCGGGGCGCTTAAAGCGAGGGAAGTAATTCATGCCATCGCTCGCGGATTCAGCTCTGAGCGGGCTTTTCGGTTGTTCCAAGACGACCAGCTCCTCGAGGTGATTAACATCCGAGACTTCGCCGGGCCCTCGGAGCGCGCGCTCGTCCGACTCAAGGGACGAGCGATAGGGGAGCGGGGAAAAACAAGACAAATTCTGGAGGAAACAACGGGTGCCTATGTATCGATTTACGGCAAGACTATCGCGCTCATCGGGACTGCGGAGCAATTGACCGTCGCGCGAGGGGCAATCGAGACATTGCTTGAGGGGGCCAAACATTCATCGGTCTACCGGTTCCTTGAGCGAAAGCGCAGGGAAATGAAAAGAAAATTCATCGAGCGGAGGCGAATCCCTTGAAACGCAAACCTTTTAGGCCTGAGGGGAAAAATCTATAAAATTAGGTAAAATCGAGAAATAATGACAAAAGGGGGCCTTTTGAGATAAATAAGCTAGGAAAGCTTATAAGATAGTAAAATAAGGTCTTTAAGGTGGCCTAAATGAAAAATATGGCAGAAGAACTCTTCAAAGATTTTAGGGAGCATAGTGTTAGCGAGTTTTTCCGAAAAAATGCTGCGATGCTGGGTTACACAGGCAAGATTCGCTCGCTCACCACGGTCATCCACGAAGGCGTCACCAATGCAATCGATGCGGCTGAGGAGACCGGTGTGCTCCCAAAGATAGTTGTTATTATCAAGCGTGTCAACGATGAACCCGAACATTTCCGAGTGATAGTCGAGGACAACGCCTCCGGCATCCCCGAGGAGTTCATTCCCAATGTGTTCGGCAAGATGCTCGCGGGGACCAAATTGCATCGATACATGCAGTCACGGGGGCAGCAAGGGATTGGCGTTTCGGGCAGCGTGATGTTCGGGCAGATCACAAGCGGCAAGCCAGCAACGGTGATTACCTCGACGGGGAACGGTGAGATTATCCACGCAGATGTGATGATCGATGTTGACCGAAATGAGGGTAAGATTACGAACGTCGAGAAGCACAAGGGGAAATGGCGCGGCACGCGAGTCGAAGTCGAAGTGAAGGATGTCACTTACATGCGCTCCCGCTATGGCCCATTTAACTACCTACGTATGACCGCCATCGCGAACCCCCATGTCCATGTAACATTCGTTGAGCCCGATGGAACGATCACCATTTTGGAACCCGCCACCGACAAGGTTCCCGAGCGCCCAAAATCCATGCCGCTCCACCCGTGGGGCATAATGTCCGACGATTTGCTAATCCTAGCGAAACACACCAAAAGCAGGAACGTTGTCAGTTTCCTCTCAGCAGAGCTATCCCGAGTCAGCAAGCGAAAGGCTGAAGAGGTATGCAAGCTTGCTAATATTCCCCTTAACAAGAAACCTTCCGGGCTGACATGGGAAGAGGCTGAACGCATAGTTTCCGCTTTCAAACAGGTTAAGTTGTATGCGCCGCCTACATCTGGGTTACGACCTATAGGGGCAGCCGACATCGAGAGCGGCATGCGTCAGATTCTGAACCCTGAATTCGTCCACGCAATCAATCGTCCCCCGAAGGTGTACCGCGGTGGTTTACCCTTCATAGTCGAGGCTGGTATCGCATATGGTGGAAGTGCTGGCAAGACAACAGGGAATGAAGAAGGCGAAGCCGGGATGGAATTGATAAGATTCGCTAATCGCGCGCCCCTCATCTTCGACCAAGGCGGGTGCGCGATAACTACGGCTATGCGGAACATCGATTGGCGTCGCTATGGGGTCGACCCAACGACGGCCCAATTAACCCTTTTCGTGAATGTCGTCTCGGCCTACGTTCCTTACACATCGGCGGGCAAGCAGTCGATAGCCGATGAGCCGGAAGTCTTGGACGAAATAAGAACAGCGATTATGGAGGTTGCGCGCGAGGTCAGGAAGTTCCTCTATCGAAAGATAAAGATCAAGGAGCGGCAGGAGCGGGCGGGGGTGTTCGAGCAGTACTTGCCGATAATTGCTCAAAAGGCCGCGAGGCTAGCAAGCTTGAAGGAACCAGATATTAAACCTTTATTGAAAAAAGTAAGTGGTGTCGATAATGCCGAAGAAGAAAGTTAAAATGGCGCGGGAGCAGGGACACAGGCAGAAGGCGTCAAAAAAGCTCACCGATATGGGTCAAGAAGTAGTAAATGATATTAAGAATGTCCGCCCGCCCAAGTTAAAAATCCCCTCACGAAGCACCTCTAACATCATCTATGACGAGTCCAACCGGTACTTCGTGCTCGGGCCGCGCTGGGGGGTGCGCTCAGCAGGGAGTATGAAACAGGTGAAGAAATTCGCCCAGCTTTTATGCACGGCCGACTTCGCGAAGGAACTTATCAAACAAGGGAAATTCGCGACCCTCAGGGAGATGTATTATACGGCCGAGGGTTGGGAGGTTGGGCCCTTCTATGACCAAGGGGAATCTGACGGGATTATAGAGGATCTCGAGGCGGCCTTCGGTCTCAAGCGAGAGGATTTGGGCTTGACGCCCGAAGAAGACGGAGCAGCAGTCTATGGTAAGCTGGTGGTCGACGAAGATGGAGTTGTAATAGACGCGACCAAGGCAGGGCGTGCAGGGTACACCATCCCGCCGACCATAGACGATGTTGAATTCCTCAAGTGCAAGGCGAAGCGAGTGATCGCGGTCGAGACCATGGGCATGTATCACCGCCTCGTGCAGGAACAAGCATGGAAGAAGTTCGACGCGCTGATAGTCGGGCTCAAGGGACAGGCAGCTCGCGCGACTAGACGGTTTCTTAAGCGGGCAAACGAGGAGCTAGGGCTACCGGTATACCTGAACTGCGACGGAGACCCCTTCGGCTTCCATATCGCAATGGTGATCATCTCGGGAAGCGCGAAGCTTGCCTACATCAATCACGAGCTGGCGGTTCCTGACGCGAAGTACTTGGGGGTCACGGCGAGCGATATCGTCAACTACAAGCTCCCAACCGACAAGCTGCGCGAACTAGATATCGCGCGCCTAAAGCAGCTGCAAAAGGACCCGCGCTACAACACCGAATTCTGGCAATCCGAGATCAAGAAGATGCTCGAGCTCGGGAGAAAAGCAGAGCAGCAGGCTTTCGCGAAGTATGGCTTGGCGTACGTGGTCAAGGAGTACATGCCTGCGAAGCTCAAGGAAGTTGAAAAACAGGAATTTCTAGGTAAATAGGCTAGCGGGCCTCTTATCTCTCAAAATTCTTCAAATGGTTTTTCTTCGGGTGTAAGGTTTTAGAGGAAGGTACAATCATTAGTCTTAGTAAATGTTGGTTTACTAGGGGCATAGCACGATGAAATCAGATCGCAAATTTGCCGTAGAACTGGCCACGCAAGCAGGAAAAGAGTTGGCCGCCCATTTCCGGAAGGATCGGGAGCTGCTCGGCCTCCGTAAAACAGTCAAGGAGATCATCACAGAACACGACAAGAAATCAGATAAATTAATCGTCAAGACCATCTCGGAAAAATACCCGGCTTACAATGTCTGGACCGAGGAGAGTGGGGTTATCAACAGAGGCTCCGAATACACGTGGATAGCCGACCCGCTCGATGGAACGGTGAATTTCGCCTCCGGCAACCCACTCTACTGCGTGACCCTTGCACTCTTGAGAAAAAATGAGCCCATCTTGGGGGTAACCTATGCCCCGACCATTAACGAGCTCTACATCGCAGAAAGGGGCAAGGGCGCTTTCTTGAACCGAGAGAGAATTTCGGTTTCCACCACTGAGAAGCTGGAAAAATGTTACGTCTACTTCTGTGAAGGGGGAGACAAAAACAGGCTTAGAACGGGCAAGATAAACAGCACGATTTACCCGGAGGTTAGGGATCTCCGAAAGCTGGGCTCGGCTGGTTTGGAAGCCGCATGGGTCGCCTGCGGAAGGGGAGACGCCTACGTCACTACGAAGATTGAACCTTGGGATGTCGCTGCCGGCGTGCTGTTGGTTCGAGAGGCTGGGGGCAAGGTTACCGATTTCAGGAGCGGAGTATGGAAGACTGAAAGGTCTGACCTAGTCTTTTCCAACGAAAGAATTCATGAAAACATCCTAGAACTCGTCCGCGACCTGTGAAAATCACTGAGGAAAAATGAATTTAACGCTAGATATAAACACCCCTGTTGACAAGAAATGTGTTTGTGGTTTAGGTTCCAGCCGCAGTTTTTTATCCAACGCCACCAACTTACACGTGAACGATTTGAGGAATCAAAGATGGAGAAAATCACGACGACCGTCATTCGGCAGATGAAAGACCGCGGTGAACGCGTTGTCATGTTGACGGCATATGACTATCCAACCGCCCGCATGGTAGACGAGGCGGGAGGAGACGCAATCTTGGTCGGGGACTCGTTAGCCAACGTCATGCTCGGCTATAAGGACACACTTGCCGTCTCCATGGACGAGATGATTCACCACACGAAAGCAGTAACGAGGGCGGTGAAGCGCGCTCTGGTGGTCGGAGACATGCCATTTATGTCATACCAAGCAAGCGTGGCAGATGCGATTCGGAACGCCGGCCGTTTCATAAAAGAGGCCAACGCAGAAGCTGTGAAGGTGGAGGGTGGCCGCGGCATGATCAAGAAAGTTAAAGCGATCATCCAGTCAGGTATCCCAGTCATGGGGCACCTCGGCCTAACTCCTCAGTGGGTTCATCAGTTCGGCGGTTTTAAGGTTCGCGGAAAGACCAAGTCCAACGCGTACGCGATCCTTGAGGACGCGCGAAGGTTGGAGCGGGCGGGGGTATTCAGCTTGGTGCTCGAATGCATCCCCTGGCAGCTGGCGAAGCTCATCACCGAAAAAATAGAGGTCCCCACGATAGGAATTGGTGCGGGACCCTACTGTGACGGCCAAGTGCTAGTGATCCATGATTTGCTTGGCTTAACTGGCCCCCGCGTGCCGAAGTTCGTCAAGCGCTACACAAAGCTCGACGATGCAGTGATGAAAGCACTGAAAGATTTTAGGCGGGAGGTCAAGACTGGCAAATTTCCGACATTGACGCACAGTTATGAAATGCCGCGCGAGGAGGCGCGGAAGCTACTCACCGAATTCAAGCGCAAACGATGAATTAGACCCCAAATAACTACGCTTAAATAGCCCGTAAATTCAAAATAAATCAACAAATCGGAGGTGTATAAATGGCCTACATCGTAAAATCCGCGGTTAGGGGTTTGATCAAAGGTATGAGAGCAAGCGACGATTTCTTTAATGAACTGGATGCGCTGATAAAGCGAAGGTGCAAGAGAGCTGTAGAAAGAGCGAAAGGAAACGGACGAAAGACGTTAAGAGGGGTCGATGTTTAAACACATTAATTTTTATTTTAATTATCGTCCCTCTTTTTTTATTTTTTAATTAGCCTTTTACCCGTTCAATTTTCCTTCTACCTAAAGCCTGAATGTACTCGACCTCGACGCCTTCGCGAACCTCACCGCGGAGAGTCATGGGGATAGGAAGCTCAAATGTCTCATAAGTCATCGAATCCATGAGCTGGGCATTATTCGCTATGATCGCGAGCACTTGGGCGCCACCCCGCTCGATTATCGGCACCTCAACCTTAGCGCTAGTAGGACGAACTATGCTTCGCTTCTGAAAGTCGAAAATGCCGATCGCGTCGACCTTCGCCTTCGCGTGCCCGTGTTTCCCAGGAGCTGAAGTGGAGAAACCCACGATGCGACAGGGCTCATCGTCAATAATCACGAAGCGCCCCTCCTTGAGCTTGCCTATCTCTATCATTTCCTTCGCCACTGAAACACCTCTTGATTATCTTCAAGCTCATACTTAAAAATTTGATGCCGCCTAAACCTGTAACGTTAAATCCTTGGAGGAAAAACTTGAGCTGGTGAAAACTTGCGGATAGGAATAATCGCCCGCCCGGAGCTCCCAGGTGCCCTGAAGCTCGTGCGAAGTGTGCTGAGGCTCTTGAGCAAAGAAGAGGTTCTGCTCGAGCGGGGGCTCGCTAGGAAGCTTGGTAAGCGTGGAGTGACTGCGCGGGCACTTCAAAAGGCGGATGCCATTGTTACAATCGGCGGCGACGGAACAATTTTATTCGCCCAACGACAAGCACCGGAAACCCCGATACTTGGCATAAATCTTGGGGGGAGAGGCTTTCTGGCAGATGTCAAGCCAAATGAAGCTCAGCGGGCGCTTCGAATGTTAGTCAGGGGGAGGTTGCCAATCGTCGAACGAGAAAAGTTAGTCGGAGAAGTTGCGGGTAAAAAATTGCCTGATGCGCTGAATGATGCAGTGGTGTATTCTGCCAAAGTTGGGAAAACTCTTACGTTGAGGATATTCGTCGACGGCAAATTGACCTCGGACGTGAAAGGGGACGGCGTTATCGTGGCGACCCCTACTGGAAGCACTGCCTACGCATTAGCCGCTGGCGGTCCTGTAATCGACCCACGCCTCAAGGTCTTTGTGGTTGTGCCCATATGTCCATCTTACCTCAACTCTAACCCGTTGGTAGTACCCATCAACAGCTGCATTGAGATAGAACCTACCAGACCGGACCGCGGGGCATTCGTAATCGTGGACGGCCAAATTGCGGCCAAACTTAAGCCTGGAGAAAAAGCCAAATTCCATCGCTCGGATAAACCAGCACGTTTCTTCGAGTGGGGCGAATTCTACTGCAAGCTGAGGGAGAAGCTGTAAGTGCCGCGCAAGGTATATGTTTTGGACACCTCCGCCGTGATAGCAGGATTTGTGCCCGGGTTGGCAAAGGCGGAACAGGTGACTGTGCAGGAGGTGCTAGAGGAGGCCAGAGACTTGTGCTCGAAGCTAGAACTCGAGACGGCGGTAACTGCGGGCAAGGTAAAAGTTGTTGACCCTTCGAGGGAGAGCTTGGACGAGACCAGGAAAAGGGTCGCCCAAACCGGAGATGTAGTTTCAGCTGTGGATGCCAAGCTGCTCGCTCTTGCGCTGGATCTAAAGCGATCCGGTGAGGAACCTGAACTCGTGACCGATGATTACGCCATCCAGAATTTGGCGAGTTTGTTCGGTCTTTCCTACCAGCGCATCGTCATGCCGGGGATAAAGGAGGTGCTGCGCTGGGAGATGGTCTGCCCCGCCTGCAATCGCAGGTATGCGCCGACGACTTCCCAATGCGAGGTATGCGGCTCTTTTTTGGTCCGGAAGCCCAAAAGGTGAAGTTTTAAGACGCTCCGTCGAAATACCGTAGGGGGTGGGGGGTGTGAAAGAAATTTTGATGATTGGCATCTCGCGGATTGGTGGGGGGAAGGAAAAAGAAACCCTCAAGATTCTCAGGGAAAATGCGAGAGCTGTTGTAAACACCGTGAAGAAATTCGAAGAAATGATTAACGCTCTTTTTTCCGAACGTGACGTGGAAAGAGCCCAGACCCTAGGCAGGCAAGTTTCCGCGCTCGAGACTAAAGCAGATACGGGCAGGAGGAAGTTCGCTTCTTATCTCAGCAAAGGAGCATTTTTACCCGCATTCAGGGGCGACTTAGCGAGGTTAGCGGAACAAGTCGATAACGTGGCCGATGCTGCTGAAGGGGTAACGCGCACAGTTTTGCTAAGGGAGAAGCTTCTCAACACTCTCGTAAAGGCGGAAAAAAGGGAAAGGAAGGCGAAAGTTATCCGAGAGGGTCTAATCAAGATAGCTGGACTAGCCACTCAAACAGTAGAAGCTTTAAAATCCTCAATCGATTCCTTAGCTTCGAACATCGATGCCGCAACCGCGAGGGCGAATGAAGCCGACAAGTTAGAGCACGCCTCCGACATTATGGAACAATCTCTCCTTGCAGATGTTTTTGCGTACGAAAAGCTACTGGACCCTGTCAGTGTGCTTCAGTTGAATAATATCATCCACGGGATAGGTGATATTTCCGACCGTGCTGAAGACGCAAGCGACGTAATATCAATCGTCGCGTACACGCTCAGAGCATAGCTTTTTCCCCACATTTTTTTCACACACTCAATAACAACCATCCGAGTAAAAACGAAAGCGTGCATGTGACGGCTGGAGTCAATGCCCAAGCTACCCCGATATGGCCAAGTTTTCTACCACTCACGGCAGCCGCACCTTTCACAAGCCCCGCCCCGGCCACAGCGCCAACAATAGCTTGCGTTGTGGACACGGGTATTCCAAACTGTACGAATGACCAGACTGTGAGGGCCGCACCCACCTGAGCCGCGAAAGCGGTCAAGGCGTCGAGCCTAGTTATCCCCGTACCCACCGTATGCATCACCTTGCGGCTGTAGGTCAACACGCCGACCGCCAAAGCAACCCCGCCAAACAGCGCGATAAGCAACATAACTCTGAAATCCAATTCACCTCCCCCAAAAAACGCATAAACCGCTCCGGTAGATGCGCCCACATCGTTGGCACCGAGAGCATAGGCGGCAGACGCGCTAGCCACAATGACGAGGATTGTCAGGACTTGGTTAAGCAATACAATGTTCCTCATTCTCCGCAGCGGCTGGCTGAGGGCTTTGAATATGATGAAAGCGAGGAAGGCGGCGATAAACGGATTCAGCACCCAAGCGGTAACAATAGTGCCGAGCACGCCGAATTGAACGCTCGCACCAATGCCCGGTTGTGTGTAAGATATCAGCAATCCCGCCCCAATGACCGCACCCACCATGGACTGAGAAGTGGAAACAGGCAGGCCCCGCGTTGTGGTTATCGTGACCCATATCCCGGCAGCGAATAGGGCGGCAATTGCGGCTTGGGGGATGCTGGAAAGAGGATTCACGCCGCCCGACCCGCTCACGATTCCCTCTCCCACGGTTTTCATGTTCTTCCAACCCTCGAGAACCGCGCCCAAGAGGACAAATATTATCACGATCACGATTGCGCGACGATATGACAAAATCCGCCCACCGACTGCTGCCCCAACGCAATTAGCGGAATCATTCGCGCCGATGTTCCAAGCTACATAAAAACCAGCGAGCAGTGCAACTACCGCGATAAGCTCGATCACTCTTTCCCCCGAGCCAGTTAATCGCTCATACTAAAATAGTGAACTATAGCTCTAAAATTTCCGCGCGCAGCTCGGCCAGATCGAGCATCGCAACCGTCAGGCGCCCGCTCAGATAGCCGCAGACCTCGCCCGGGTTGACGAGGAGCGTTTTGTCCTCACGAACCTCAGCACGATGGGTGTGCCCCCGGACGACCACATCAAAGGTGCCCGACCTCAAAAGGGCCCCGACGATTTCTTCGTGGGTGCCGTGCAACAGCGCTATTTTCCGCCCGCCCAGTTCCAGCGCCGCGAAGTTCCCGAGCGGCTTCACCTCCACTTCTCCGAACTTGACGCGTACAAGCTCTCGGTCACCCTCATTGTTTCCCCAGACGAAGTGCAGCTTGGCCTTCAGCTTCGCGAACTTCGGGGCCACGAAGGGCGAAACAAGGTCGCCTGCATGCAAGACGTGCTCAACTCCAGCCCGGTTGAAGAAATCTATCGCCCGCTCCACCGCGTCGATCCTATCGTGCGTGTCGGCCATCAACCCAACTTTCAACTAACCACCCCCGTCGCTATTTGTCGTGCGGATTAAATTGTTTTGATGAATTCGAGTACCACTCTGCCAGCTCGCTCGATGTTTGGCAACTCAACCCGCTCGGGGGTGTCCTCAAGCGTGTGAATGTAGCGATATCCAATCGTCTTAGCATTGGGCAACCCGAACGTCCTCGCGATGAAGTTGCCGAGCTTATCTTTACCCGGAGTATTGATCGAGAAAGTCGTCGCCCGCATCTTGGCCAGCACAAACGGGATGTGGTCGTGCCCGGCGAGCGCTGCCCACCAGAACTTCGGATTTAGCCCGACATTTTTAACACAGTTGGCGAGCCGTTCGTTGAGCTCAGGCGAAGTTCTCCTCCTTCGAAAGACGCCGCTGCCCTCGATGATGCAAGCCCGCGAGCCCGCCCCGACCATATCCAGATTGAGCACCATCGTATCTTTTTGCAGCACCTTGCTCGCCACGAGCTTGCGCGCGCCCAAGAGCCCTTGCTCCTCCGCCCCGAGCGCGACAAAAGTTAGCCCAGCATCGGCCGGTGGGGACTCTGCGGCCACGCGCGCTGCTTCCAGCATCACCACAACCCCTGAAGCGTTGTCATCGGCGCCAGGTGAGACGCGCTGGCTGCTCGCAGCGACAAACATGCCGACGCAAACGGGCAAGAAGACAAGCGCGAGCACCACCCACGCAACTGACCACGTTGAGAGCAAACCGAACGCCCTGAGAGCGAGGGCAAGGGTGACGAGGACGAGGGTCGGTGCGAAGGTGAGCCTAACGAAAAGATGCAGCCCGTAGCTCACCATGCAGGGTGCCGAGTCATAGTGGGCGGTTATCGCTGCACGCTTCTTCGACTCCCGCTCCCCGAGAGCGCCGATGACGTTCTGGCTCTTTCGCTTGGGCATGAGCCAGCCGAGCGAGCGCCAGACCACGAGTGCCAGAGCCCAGACAAGCAGGGAGGGTTCGGGTGGGAGGAAAAGAAACGTGACGAAAGCTGCGGCGAGGATGCACGCGGTGACCTTGGCCCGGGCGGCACGGTCCACGAACTCGAATTCCTGCACCCGCGTCTTGAGCCCGTAGCTCTCGAACTGCTTCCGGATGTAATCTGCAGCCATGCCGTCGCCCCGCGTGCCAGCCAATCGAGGCCCAATCTCATAAGCCAGCTTGTCGAGGTGTTCGAACGCGCGACGAGGTTCGAATTCTGCCATCGAATTCCCTGCTTTAACTGAGTACAAACGATTAATAACTTCAACTCAAGATTTTCACCTGCGGGGGTAGCCAAGCCAGGTCAAAGGCGCCAGTCGCGAAAGGGCGAAACTCAAGATCTGGCCTCGAAGGAGTTCGGGGGTTCGAATCCCCTCCCCCGCACCATAGGCTGACCCTGTGGGAAATTTTACTCTCAGAGCAGAAAAAAAGCAAAATGGGTTCTCCCTTAATGGGGAAGATCCCCCATCTCTCACCTATGTCTATAGAATCTTCTTCAATTCCCTCAGGTCCGATATCACGTAGTCAGCAGCGGCGGATATCCTTCTTCTTATGATTCCGACGAATTGAATGGTCTTGAAACCGTTTTCCTTAGATTTTTCCACATCCTCTACCGGGCGATCGCCGATTATCAACGCCTGAGAGGGCTGAATTCCCATTCCGCGCAAATCGTCAGCTAATTTCTTGTAAATCGTGCCATCAATTTTTTCCATACCTTTGTAGCTCAAATCCAAATCTCCGTTGTTTTTAATTCTGCCGTGATTAGTTATTATCTCGGAGAAATAAGGACTCAAACCAAATGCATTTAGAACATTAGGGAGAGCTTTTAACGCTCCTTCGATCGCCAAATCCGCAACTACATTGATGCTTACTCCATTCTCTTTCAAATACTCAAGACATTCCTTCAACCCATCCGAAATTCTTATAAACTTAAAACCTCTCTCTCGAAAAATTGCGACGACATCAGGGTCATCGTCCAGAACATAGGAGAAAAA
>CAYFPZ010000042.1:0-4939 GCA_964345105.1 Hadarchaeota archaeon (SeqCode) | reverse complement strand
AACAAGGATGTGCGTTTAGAGGAGCTACCAGAACCGAAGGTCGGCCCTGGCGAGCTGTTGGTAAAAGTAATGGCAAGCGGCATCTGTGGTAGCGACGTGCTGGAATGGTATCGCATCAAAAAAGCTCCTCGGGTGCTGGGTCACGAAGCCACGGGGGAAATTGTTGAAGTTGGGAAAGGGGTGAAAAATTACAAAATAGGCAATCGAGTTTTCGTTTCTCATCACGTTTCATGTGGTACATGTCATTACTGCTTGGGTGGCCACCATACCGCCTGTGAAACCTTACACAAAACGAATTATGACCCAGGTGGTTTTGCCGAATACATACGTGTGCCACGTATAAACGTAGAAAGCGGTGTTTACCTTCTACCCGAGGATTTATCGTTCGAAGACGGGACGTTCATCGAGCCGTTAGGATGTGTGGTGCGCGGGCAAAGGTTAGCGCGCATTCAAAAGGGCGATACCGTACTCATCCTTGGAAGTGGTATTTCTGGACTACTTCATCTGCAACTTGCCCGCGCACGTGGAGCAGAACGGATAATTGCGACAGACATAAACGAATATCGTTTGAATGCCGCGAAAAAATTTGGAGCAGATGCCGTGATAAACGCCAAAGACGATGTACCCGCAAGATTGCGTCAACTCAACGAAGACAGACTTGCAGACCGAGTTATAGTTTGCACGGGAGCCACATCAGCGAGTAAACAAGCATTACAATGTGTGGATCGTGGAGGTACTGTTCTATTCTTTGCGGTTCCGGAACCGGGTGTTGACATTTCTGTTCCAATTACTGACTTCTGGCGTAACGAAGTAACTCTAATGACCTCATACGGCGCGGGGCCCGGGGATCTCAAAGATGCGCTGAAACTGATTAGCGAGCGTAAGGTGAATGTTCACGAGATGATCACCCATCGGTTAAGCTTGGGGGAAACAGGACTGGGCTTTAAGCTTGTCGCCGAAGCTGGAGAATCTCTCAAAGTGATCATTGAGCCGCAGAGATAATTTTTGTTGCTTCGAGAGCTTGGGTAAAGTCCGACTGTGGATTCAGACCAGGTTGGTATTCTAGACATGTTAGTCCTCTAAACTCTTCAGGAACAGCTTTTAGCACCGGGCTAAAGTCTATACTCCCTCGCCCTGGTGGAGTTGAGTTAGTGTCACGTAAATGCAGTTCCATAATTTCTGTGGCATATTCACTGATGGTCTCTGCCACATTTTTTCCGTTGGCATGGATATGCATTGTATCCGCCATCAAACGTACATGGTCTGAGCCAACATCCCGAACCAATTGGTAAATTTCGGGCACGCTCGAAAGGAATGTGGTTCTGTCTCTATCTAATGCCTCAATAGAGATTATAACATCAAGTTCCGCCCCGAGTTCGCCAAAATGTTTGAATAGGTTGATACATTTCTCCCGTGGATTTCTGATTGTCGGATCTCCATAGGTAGCAACTGCCACAACATTCTGTGCCCCAACTTTAGAGGCTATTTTTATCGTTTCTTCTACATGACGCGAAGCAATTTTCTGATCTTTGTCTTTCGCACTTAACATTCGTAGGTCGTGTAACAGAAATGCTTGGACAGACATAATAGGGGTTTTAAAATTTGGCAATATTTCTAAAATATTCTTTAATCGCTTTTCATCAAAACCGTCGTTGACCAATTCCAACCACATTTTATGCGACTCTAAAATTCTCAATTTATCTTCTAATGTATTCCCTGGCACTGCGAATTCAGCACATCCCAACGTCACACATCTCACCACTACAAATAGGGTGCCTAAGTATAATTTGGTTGAAACTCATAAGGAGATTGATAATTTTCAAGGAGGGCAAGATCGAGATGGGTCTGAAAATAAGCGCGGATTTGGCGGAGCGCTTTCCCGGGCTGCACGTTTTGGTTGTGTATGTCAACGGGGTAGCGGTTGAAAAAGAAAAAGTCGAGCTGCAGCAGTTCAAAGAGGAGGTGATCGAGGAGATAAAGCAGGTATACGATCTTACAACTGTAAAAGATGTCCCAATTTTCAGGGCATACAGAGACTTCTTTTGGCGCATCGGCATCGACCCAACTAAAAACAGGCCCGCAGCTGAGGCGCTCATCCGAAGAGTTCTGGCCGGAAAGCCGTTACCGAAGATAAACACGCTCGTTGATGCCTATAATTTAGCTTCGATTAAAACATGCATCGCGATAGGCGCATTTGACGCGAGCCAAATCCATGGGGACCTTGTGCTACGACTAGCACGCAAGGGTGAAGAATTTACAGGCATAGGTATGGAAAAACCAATGGTGCTTGACGGTAAAGAAGCGGTAGTGTCAGATTCAGATAAGTTGATCGCGGTCTACCCATATCGAGATGCTGACGATACAAAGGTGACCTTATTGACGAGAGACGTTCTTCTGCTCATCTGTGGGGCTCCGGGGATAGATGAAGATATACTAAAAAACGCTGGACGAACCACAGTCGAGTATATAACAAGATTTTGTGGTGGTGAGGAGGGAACTGAAACTTGAAGCGGGATTTCAAAGCGGTGCTATTCGATTTAGATGAAACTCTCACCGATTCGTCCGCTGGCTTGGACGCAGCACATCGCGCGGTGGCGAAGAGGCTGCACAACTACCTTCGTCAACACGGGGTCGAGGTGAACGAAACTACCCTGCGTTCGAAGCTCAACGCATTCGACGACAAAATGAATATCGAAACGAAATACGACAGGGACGAGTGGTGGCCAGAGCTACTCGCCGAGCTCGGGTTAAAGCAAGAGATGCCCCGCCAAATAGCAGAGGAACTGACGCAACTCTACTGGACTACATATTCTAGCGCTGATAATCCCTACGCGGATGCGGAATCGACGTTGAGTTATCTCAAGCAAAAAGGTTACAAGCTAGGTCTCGTCACGGACACGGATGGCAAACCGGGGATTAAGAGTGAAAGAATAAAAAATTTCAGTTTCATCGGGCTTTTCGATGTGGTGGTCATTAGTGGTGAGGACACCTCTGAAACGAAGCCTAGCCCGGAGCCATTTTTATTTGCCGCGTCGAAGCTGGATCTGCCCGCAAGCAAATGCGTTTTTGTCGGAGATAAGCCTTTTACCGATATCAAGGGCGCAAAAGCTGCGGGCATGCGGACTGTTTTAGTGAAGCGGAGGGATTGGGGCATCGGTGAGCAAGCAGATTTTGTCATCAGCTCTTTGGCCGAACTTCCTCATGTACTCGCAAAAATAGAAAATTTTATAACAAAAACCCCTCATCTTGAATCATGCGCAAAAAAATTCTGAGATACCCAACCGAGCCCCTTGAGGTCTGGCCAGAGCGAAAAGTCAGCGAACTGACAGAAGGGATGTTGGAGACAGGATTTCAGGGAAAAAAGTTGGCCGAGGCGGTTGAGGTCTGGGCGAGAATGCTTCGGAAGAAAAAAATTGTGATCTGGCTCGGTTTGGCGGGAGCCATGGTCCCCGCAGGAATGCGGCGGCTTGTATCCTACTTGATCAAGCGGCGAATGGTCGATGTCGTGGTCAGTACCGGAGCAAATCTCTATCACGATGCCTACGAAGCCAAGGGAAAGAAGCACTATGTCGGTACCCACCTAGTCGAAGATGTGAAGTTAAGGAAATACAAAGTGGATAGGATTTACGACATCTTCGCGGACGAAGCGGGATTTTACAAATTTGATAATTGGATAGAGAAGAACTTTTCCTATGGTTTAAGGGACAACTACCCTTACTCCTCCCGTGAACTCATGTTTCTCCTCGGAAAAACCTTAAGTAAAGTTGGTAGAGAGAAGGACTCAATTTTGGTGAGCGCGTATCGTAAGGAAGTCCCGATTTTTTCCCCGGCCTTGAACGATAGCGCCCTCGGTTTTTCGATAATGTTCGCCAATCGAAGGGGCCGCAGGGTAAAAGTGGGGAAGACTATCCGCTACATCCGCAAAAAAATATTGATTGACGCACTCAAGGATGTGGAGGAGAGCTCCCGCATCACTGAGAAATCAAAACTGACTGGCGTGGTCTATCTTGGAGGCGGCATACCTAAGAATTTCATCCAGCAGACGGCTGTCATCGCCAGCTATCAGACCCGTCACGATCGCAGTCACAACTACGCAATCCAGATAACAACGGACTCCCCCCATTGGGGCGGGCTCTCGGGTTGCACTTTCGAAGAAGCGCAATCGTGGGGGAAGATACATCAGCGTGCGGGAAAGGTAATGTGTTTTTCGGACGTGACAATCGCCTTGCCAATCATCGTGCATGCGCTCAGCGAGAAGTTCGAGCGATTGACGAGGGAAGTGCCGGTTTTCAAGTGGGACAAAGAGGGCGTGGACATAACCTACGAGAAAATGAGGCTGTAGCATAAACTGAAAACCATAAATGTTTCGATTATTACTTATGTTGGATGTCTAAAAGGAAATTAGGCTATAACATTTGTGTAAAAGCCAAGGCAGACCAGAGTCTTTAAAGACTACATGGAGATTAGTTTTAAATGAGGGTTTTATGGTTAAGAAAAAGAAAGGCGTTGCCGAAAAAAGCGGCGAAGTTGTAGGCAAGGGTCTGCAAAAAGGCTGGGGCATTGCTAAAGGTTTTGGAAAGGGATTAAAGAAAGGCCTTAAGAAAAAGAAAAAATAAAAACCGCTCGTCACATTAAGTAGTCAAATAAGCGTCGGGAAGCACCCACAAGTTCGCCTTTTCGCCGTCAATGGAAGCCGTATCCTCCGGTTATCGGATCCTGAAAAATCGGTAAATGGGGCGGGTAAAAAGTGAAGATTACGAATAGGGCAGCTAAAAGAATTAAAGCAATCAGGAAAATCCTACCCCAAATTTTAGGAAATGTTTTTGAAACTAACAACTTGTAACTCACAAGTTGGCCTATTATGACGGCGATGATGAAAATAAGAATGTCCATTGCGAACACACTTTCCCCAATAATGGCCGTGTAAGAATAGAAGAGA
>CAYFPZ010000041.1:0-4801 GCA_964345105.1 Hadarchaeota archaeon (SeqCode) | reverse complement strand
AAACACCACTTGAAGCATCGATATTAGCGAAATCAGCATGAATGCCGAGATTGCCGCCGTCAAAATTCTTCCTTTCACAAGTTCACCCTCTCAATCAAACTAAAAAAAAATCAAAGCGTTTTAAATAAATGGTTTGCGAACTATGCGTCGTGCGCTGGTTTAAGGTACTCTCCTTATCATTACGGCGTTTTAGACTGGCCGAGCTGGGTAACAAAAAAGAATTAGGTGATTGAGAAGCTCTTAGAAAAAGGTTTCAGCTGAATTAACTGTCGGATGTGTGAATTTAAATTGGGTGGGGAGAAATTCAATGGTAAGTCGGAACTAGTTTGGCGATCGCCCTTGCTTTATTCTTCCAGCCCAATTTCACTGAACCCTATGCACTCCCCACTCGAGGCATCAATCAAGATCTCGACGTTTTGTGTCTCCGCTTTACCTCTGCGGAGTCTACCCCTAGATTGGGGGACTGTGTCCACGCGCGCCTTGATTTCATACGCGTATCGATCCCCGACCTGCGTGAGGTTAGAAGATTTGATGAGCATATTTTCTATCTTATACATACGCCTTCTTATGACCGCTATGGCCTCCCGCTCCGCGTCTTCAAGACTAATGATTTCCTTCTTTTCATCGAAGCTCATTCGCTCACCTACCCTTTTTTCTCTCTTCTGCGTACTTTTTCTGGTTTGCGGCATGAAGTAAATAATTTCACGTTTTTTCTTCATTTTTATCCCAGCCATAAACTGGTTTAAGCTTATCTTTTGTTTGATTCTTTCGGGATCGGGGCATGAAATCACCTGTTTATTAATAGGCTAACTGATTGCTTGTAAAGAAAAGCTTGTGCCAATCCCTTGTCTTAAGTTTGATAGATAGTTGATTAATCCTCAGGAATCTAGCGATTTTATCCGCGCTTTTATTCAATTCCGGCTCTCCTTTTTATTTCCTTCAAGAAGTCGTCTACTTTACCGCTGACTATATGAAATCTGCGCTTTTCCGGTTGGCGCTCTAGAAAGGCTTCTCGCCGTCCAGCTACTGCTAATAGCCCGCGCTGTTTTAGTTCGCGCTTTTCTAGTGTGATTCCTGGTCTGCGCGTTTTCAGTTTAATCTCTTTTTGTGTTAGTAGTTCAATCTCTTTTTCTTGTTCTTCTATTTTTTGTGTAAGCTTGTTCTGGTCAGCTTTACTCTTCTTTGATTTGAGTTTTTCTAGTTCGAGTTCTAGTCGTTCGCGTTTTTTGCGTATTTCACGTTCTTTGGAGGTCTCTTTTTGTTCGTCTACCGGAGTCCCTCCTCGTTGTGCTAATATGGTGTCTCCAAACATTTCCACATCTCCCTTATAATACTGCACCGCGAGCCTTTTTCCAGGATAATTCATCCTACGTTGCAAACTACCTACTTCAACGGCGGCAGTTTGGAGGGTACTTAACGGTCGATCGAAATCTACTGTATACTTTGCCCACCAGTCCCAACCTTGTTTGATTACATGCACCAATCTCTTGTTCGTCAAAAATAACCGTCCACTGTGGTGTGCGCCGCGAAGAGGATTAGCTCTCCATGTAAGATCATCATTTATCACGTTAATTTTGCCATAGGGTGTTTTATCGATCTCGTAGGTTTTTTTGCCTTGTTTTTTTGCCACTCTTGTCCTCATACATGAAATGATTTTTTCCCCGTCCAGTAAAACGGGCTGATATCTCCAATCATTTTCTGAAGGTGGCGAAGGTGCGGAATTCGACATTTTTGTAATTTTCTTTTTTGGCTTAGGTAATCTATGATTATAAGAAACTTTAACAAGTTTTCCTTTCACAATTGCCCGAGGCATAAAACCACTCCTTTTTTATTCAAACAATATTTAACAATTCCGCGACTTGGGTAATTTAACCCGATTAATCACGGAGACTCGACCTAGACTCTGGCCCCTATACACTTTCCGGTCGAGGCATCGATCACGATCTTGAAATCTCGCTCCTCCACTTTTTCCTTCCTGAACACACCCTTAGATTTGGTCACCATGTCCAAGCGCCCTTTGATATCATACGTGGTTATGTCCCCAGTCCGTTTGAGATCGGAGGCTTCTATAAACAGGTTCTTTATCTTGGAGTGTATGCGCCTTCTTATAACCGCCATAGCCTCTCGCTCTGCGTCCTCGAGTTCGATGAGCCTGTTTCCTTCCAAGACCAACTCGTCAGTCATTATACTCACCTCCTGATTACTTCTTTACCTCCCCTAATTAAATCCAACCAGTTCAAAAAATAATGTAAACCCGCCCGAAAAGAGGTTTGCGAACTATTGGTCAGAACTCTTGGTAGTACCATCGTTGGTCAAAATTAAGTTCAGAATCTGAATTTAGTTAAGGTTTATTTATTTGTATGAGTACAATCTCATGTCATGTCACAAATAGATGATATATTTTACGTCTTCGGGGACGGGAAATGGCACGAGGTTGACGAGATAGCGGAAGAAGCCGCCTTAGCTAAATCCAAGGTGAGAAAGATTCTTGATTTTTTGGCTGAGTTTGAGTTTATTGAGTTCGATGAAGAAAAGAAAAAGAGTAGAGCGACACCCTATGGACGGAAGATTCTATCTAGAGAGAAATCCTTTAAGTTCTCTATGTCTCTTTAATAACTCATAACCCCGATCAGTGACTGCCCAAGTCGATGGCGAGTTGGTCTGAACTTTTATCATTCCACCCCTAGCTAGGTCTTTTATGTATTGCTTGCATCTACTGAAGTTCAGGTTGGCCTTGTAAACAATGCGGGTTCTACAAGCCCCATCGTCGATTGCGTTTAAAATGTCCGCATAAATATCGATGATACCCCTTCGCTTCACACCACTCATTTACCAGCCTCACCTCATCGAAAATCCCCAAATAGGGGAAATTCCCTTAATTTTCAGTGAAGAGTGTTAATCCGCCAGCAAAGAGGTTTGCGAACTATTGGTCAGAACTCTTAGTAGTGCCATCGGTGGTCAGAACTATAGTCAGGACTTCAAGTTAGTTAAGGTTTATTTATCCGGACGAACATCTTGAGGCATGCTACAGATAGATGACATTTTTCGTGTTTTAGGAGATGGGAAATGGCACGGGGTTGACGAGATAGTGAAGGGAGTCGCTCTCCCTGAATCTACGGTGAAAAAGATTCTTGATTTTTTGGCCGAGTTTAATTTCATCGAGTTTGAAGTGAGGAAAAGAGGTGTTAAAGCGACACCTTATGGGCAGATGATTTTATTGAGAGAGAAGTCCTCTAAGTTCCCTGTGTTTTTTTAAGAACTCATGACCCCGATTGGTGACTGTCCAGGTTGATGGCGAGTTGGTTTGAATTTTTATCAGTCCACCCTTAGATAGGTCACTTATGTATCGCTTGCATCGGTTGAAGTTCAAGTTGGCCCTGTAAACAATGTGGGTTCTACAAGCCCCACGGTCGATCGCGCTCAAAATATCGGCGTAAATCTCAATCAGACCTCTTCGCTTTACAACACCCTTTTGCCAATCCTTTTGCAAACCTTTTTGCCAGCCTCCATACATAAAAATTCCCTTTTTGGGATGGAAATTCCTGTTTTTTATCAGGAAAATCCTTATCATTTTGATTCTTTATCCTTTAAATACTTTTCTATTTCTATTCCAATTTTAGTACAAATTATTAATAATTTTAAAAAAAATTTATTGAAATTTTAGAAATAAGGCATGAAAACGCATTTTTTGTGGGGGGCACGGTTTTTTTGCCGAAAACCTCTAAACGGAGATGAGAAGGTTGCAATCTTAAATTAAGCCTGTTTTAGCAGCTTTAGACCCCGATTACCTCATTTGGTGTAGAACTGGTCATGTTGGGGATATAGCATAAATAGCATGAGGAAGCCTATCGAACGATATCGCTGGCTTCAAAAGCTTACCGAACGGATAGGAGAGGCGATAGGGATTGGAGAAACACGGTTCACCAGCACCTGAATTCTTCGAGTGTATAAAGAAAGACTTCGACCTCGGCTATGTGGAAAAATCTCCTAGGATTAGAATCGATCCAACGTTGGCCAATCACTACTAATTTGGCGGCGAAGGAAAATCATTATAGAAGGTGACCGAAAGTAATCGACAATTCGCCCTACCTGAAAAAGTGGACTTTCCGCCGAATAAAAGTTAAACCAAATTTTATTTACTCTCCACTCTTTACCCCGCATATTTTTAAGCGCCTTTATACGAGGGGTCATTGAAAGTAATAAAAAGGTGTATCTTAATGCGTGCCATGATTATCGGGCGCTGGCAACCTCCCCATAAAGGACATATCGAAGTTGCAAAGCAGATCCTGCGCGAAGTCGACGAATTAATCGTGGGGATAGGGAGCGCGCAGGAGAGCCACACGCTTGAGAATCCTTTCACGGCAGGCGAGCGAGTGCTCATGCTCACCCGCGCCCTAGCGGCGGCAGGGATCGATCTCTCGAGAGTGCACCTCATTCCCATTCCAGACGTGAAAAACAATGCAGTCTGGGTATCACATGTGGTCTCGCTCTCCCCGCCCTTTGAAATAGTCTACTCAGGCAACCCGCTGGTCAGACGCCTCTTCAAGGAGGCGGGTTTCAAGACAAAAATACAGCCAATGTTCAAGCGTAAGGAATACTGGGGGACCGAGGTTCGCGATCGGATGATTAAGGGTGGACGGTGGGAGGAACTGGTACCGAAAGCCGTGGTTGGGGTAATGCGAGAGATAAAGGCGGTCGAGAGGCTGAAGGACCTGTCCAAGACGGATTACCTGCTTAGATAAAGGCTAAGAAATAATTATCCTGAGGAACGGCGTCTCCATATACCCCATTAAAATGCCGC
>CAYFPZ010000040.1:0-3119 GCA_964345105.1 Hadarchaeota archaeon (SeqCode) | reverse complement strand
GGCATTCCGAAACCTCTCTTTTATTTCCTGCGGGGAAAGGCTTATTCTTGGTGCGTCAGTCTTTTCTGCCCGCACCTTGAAAACCTCGCAGTCGGCGATTTTCCTGAAATCTACGGCATCGCTGCATGTCGGCTGGCAACCCGTTGAGGCATAGCTGTTATTGTCCAGAATATAAAGCTTGAGATTTTTGGGCTTCAACTTATTCATTAAAACCAGCGTTCCCAGACTCATCAGGATATCGCCATCGCCCGCCATGACAATCACGCTCCGCTCTTTATTGAGGGCTAGTCCAAGCCCGATTCCCAAGGAGGCCCCCAGCGAACCCATGACATAGAAGTTTTCCGCACGGTCTTTGTAATTGAAAACCTCCCGACTAATCGTTCCGGTCGATGCGATCAAAAGCTCGTCCTCTATTTTGTCCATGATTGTTTTTATCGCCTTTTTCATTCTCATCCCCATCTACTCCAATGAGCATTTTTTGAGGCGCGTTTCATGTAATATTTTTGGTCTTTAGACAGCTTTCTAGGGTTTACATACCAATCTAGGTGTTTTGCTGAATACGGGGCGAAGGTCCGGATGCCATGCCGCCGACTTCGCCACTGTGTTCCAGCCCTAAACATCCCAAAAGTGGTATCAATTCGTGCAAAAATATATTCAATATCCCTTTCTTTGTAATGAATGACATGCCTTTCTTTCGCATGAAACCCTCGGTGCATCCTACCCCTAATAACCTGTTTTTTAAGGGGGTAATAATCTGGAATGTCATCAATTCTAAGCATCGGCCCAACAACCCTTCTTTGGGGCATGGAATTTAGAAAATAAGAGTAGGCTTCCAAAATATCTTCATCCACACCATCCAGGGCTATGTCGGGATCGGTAACTATATAGTTGGACTCGGGGTGTATTTTAAAATAATCCTGTATGTTTTCATTGATTAATTGATTATCCCGAGGTAAGTTTTTTTCCCTGCCTGCATTAACGTTTCCTCTCCAATAAATTTTTGTGCCATCGGCTTCCATTTTTTTAAGAAATTCCACGGTGGGCTTAAATGTAGAACCCTGGTCACAGATAACAATTTCAAACGGAGTTTTGATGTTATCGCGATACGATTGAATAGACTCTTTCAGCATCTTGAGTCTATCGCAGGTTATAATAAAAATTGGAATCATCTTTTTTCCTTGGAAAGCATTCCATCGGATTCTCTTATCGTTGGTTTTCTCCCGTGTGCTTTCACGAATTCTTCCCACGCTGTTGTTCCCGCCAGATAACCAACATGAGAAAATTGCCGACTATGACACCCAAGCTCCTGGATTAAGGTTTTTGTCGCCTGTACTTCTTTGGGCGTTTCGGTTGGAAAGCCGCGCATAAAAGTACCGTGAACATGAAAACCCATTGTTTTCAACTCTCTGATTACTCTCTTTGCCCCCTTGAGATTAAGTGATTTATTGATAACCCTATTCAATACTCGCTGGCTTCCGCTTTCTAATCCAATTTTTACTTCCACACAGCCGTTTTCTCTCATGGTCTTAAAAGTTTCCAGGCTACAGGTGTCTGCTCTGCACATGGCTCCCCAGGGTAGCCCGAATCGCTTGAGTCGTCTTGAGATTTCCTGAATCCGCTCATCCCCGATATTGAAAGTATCATCATCAAAATATATAAACCTGAGTTTCGGGAACCTTTTCAGGGCATCCTCGACCTCTTGTTCTACTCGCCCGGGGCTGTGTGGGCGATATCGGTTCTTGCTGTGAAAACAGGTAACATAACAAAATGTGCATTTATACGGACATCCACGGCTTGCCCATAGTTGGAGCATAAGATTTCGCCTTGCCCGATACCGATAGATGGTTTTATCCCTAGTTGGGAATGGGGCATCATCCACATTCTCCCATTCGTCAAAATCATAAACCCCGCCTATGCCAGAAGATAGACAGTCGAAAAGATTTCTTTCATATTCACCCTTAAGGACAGCATAAATCCCATCCAGCTTTATCAACTCATCTGCAAATGCCGTGGCGTGCATTCCAACAAGGATAACCTGGTTTCTTTTCGAGAGTTCTTTTGCCACATAATAATCGTTTTCCCAGGATGCTGAGGCTGTCTCCATTACGATATAATCGAAATCCGAGGCAAACTTGAAATAATCCTCATACTCGTCAAGATGGAGAATAGAATCGCGGAGGGTAGCATCTATCCCCTTCTGCCTTAAATAAGCATGTGCATAAGTCATGTTGAACGGAAAGGGAAAATACTTCTTGTGTACCTTCCTTGTATACGGCCATCTGGAACCCGCCCTGATTCCCATTCTCTGGGCGTTGGATTTCAGCGCACCCGTAGGCACAAACCACGGGGGATTAGAAATTAGAACCTTCATTTTATGCCGTTCTCTATGAAATATTTGATATATTTATCAAGCGAAATACGTTTTCGCCCCGTTGCATAACTTTTATCCTTGATCGGGACTCTCCAGTCTTTGCCGTATATCCAAAGCAACGCTTCCTCTGGCGGATTGGGAACTCTGACCTCAGTTCCCAAAAAGGGAACAAAGCAATCTTTCTTACAAAACTTAGCGGGGTGTACCGCGTTTTCACGCGTCGGGCGACCAGAGAGCGAAATGTTGAAATCCTCCGGTTCATAATAATGGTTTAGGGCTATATCCGCCTTAATGCCCCGCTTCCTGACAACGTATGTTGATATGAGGTGATGATAAAGTATGGTCGGTCTACAGCTAAACCCTTTTTTCTTGAATTCCTCACAAATATGAGGCCCCTGATCTTCAGCCGATATTCTCAAATCGATATCCTTGTCCCAGGGAATGAATCCCTTTTCTCGAATCGCCCCGAGAAGCGTTCCGTCGTTGAGATAGAATTTTATCCCCAGGCGGTCAAAAACTTCTTTAATTTCTAAAAAAGTTTGCTTCGCTGCTTCAAAATTCATTTAAAATTCTCTTTCGCCCGTTTGGCAAAAATCGCTTTATCTCTTTTTCTCCACCGATCTGACTGAGTATAAATCTCATCCTTTTTCGATTTATGCTCTCCCTGAGCCCCCCAATGGTTATGCCAGACAACAGAAGTGGGGCAATATTTGATTTTATTTCTCATGGTAGAACGCTTAAAAAGTTC
>CAYFPZ010000039.1:0-6129 GCA_964345105.1 Hadarchaeota archaeon (SeqCode) | reverse complement strand
TCGTTGTAGAAGCGAAGCCTCACGAGCCCGAAGAAGTGGACCTGGTAGTGCTAGCTTGCGCGATAGTCCCGAACTCCGAGGCCTTAGAACTTGCCAGAACTTTGAACATTACCCGCGGTTCGGACGGCTTCTTCCTTGAGGCTCACCCAAAGCTTAGGCCAGTCGATACCTTTAGCGACGGTATTTTCCTTGCCGGCTGCGCCCAATCGCCCAAAGATATTCCCGACACGGTAGCACAAGCAAGCGGCGCAGGCGCTAAAGCCTCTATACCTCTAGCAGCGGGAAAAGTCGCTATAGAGCCAATAGTAGCAATTGTTGATGAGAATCTATGTAGTGGTTGTAGGGTGTGTGAACACCTTTGTGAGTTTAATGCCTTTGAATATGATAGCGAAAAACGCTTGGTGAAACTCAACGAAGTGCTTTGCAAGGGTTGCGGGGTTTGTGTAGCCGCTTGTCCGTCTAAAGCCATCTCTATGAAACACTACACGGACGTTCAACTTTCTGCTCAATTGGCAGGTCTGATATCATGAAAATCGGCGTATATATCTGCCATTGCGGGACCAACATTGCGAAGACCGTAGATGTCCAAAAAGTCGTGGATACCGTAGGAAAGCACCCAAGAGTGAAAGTCTCTAAACACTACGAATACATGTGCTCAGAACCCGGCCAGCAATTAATCAAAGAAGATATTCGCAGAGAGAAGTTGGACAGAATAGTAGTGGCATCTTGTTCGCCTAGAATGCATGAGCCTACTTTTCGTAACGTCGTCGAAGAAGCGGGGTTGAACCCTTACTGCTTCGAGATGGTGAATATTAGAGAACAATGCTCGTGGGTTCACAAAGAAAAGAAAGAAGCTACGAGAAAAGCGCTGGAACTCGTCCTGGCAGGTGTAAGCAGAGCTGTAGAGCTCGAAAGCTTAGAAAGAAAAGAAATTTCCGTGATACCTCAGGCCACCGTAATAGGTGGAGGCATAGCTGGGATGCAAGCTGCCCTCGACATCGCGGACAGAGGTTTCAAAGTATACCTCGTGGAGCGCTCACCCTCCATCGGTGGACGGATGGCCCAACTCGACAAAACCTTTCCAACCCTAGATTGCTCTGCGTGCATCCTTACTCCCAAGATGGTAGATGTAAAATGGCATCCAAACATAGAACTCCTGACTTATTCAGAGGTCGAGAGCGTCGAAGGCTACGTCGGAAATTTCAAGGTGAAGGTTAAGAGAAAACCGAGGTATATCGACGAGGAAAAATGTACGGGATGCGACGAGTGCACTGAGGTATGCCCAGTTTCGGTCCCAAGTGAGTTTGAAATGGGCCTTGCGAAAAGAAAGGCGATTTACAGACCTTTTCCTCAAGCTGTTCCTAACGTGTTTACCATCGAAAAGAAAGGCATATCGCCCTGCAAAGCGGAATGTCCCGCAGACGTGGACGTGCAGGGCTACATAGCGTTGATAAAAGAAGGCAAATACGAAGAGGCCGTTGAACTCCATAGAAAGAAGAACCCATTCCCCTCGATTTGTGGTAGGGTCTGCCACCGTCCTTGCGAAAACGAGTGTCTCAGAAAAGAGGTAGATGAGGCTGTATCCATCAAGCTCTTGAAAAGGTTCGTAGCAGATCAAATTAGAGGTAAAGAGAAGAAACAAAACAAAATAAAGCCCGCTAAAAGGAAGAAAGTGGCCATCATTGGAGCGGGCCCCTCGGGTTTAACTTGTGCCCTCAGGCTCCTGGAAAAAGGATACCCGGTTACTGTTTTCGATAGCGCGGAAAAGCCCGGAGGAATGCTTTCGAGTTGCATTCCGGATTACCGCATCACGGGAGAGCTTGTTGATTATGAGATATCTCAAATTTTAGATCGTGGAGTAAAGCTGGAGTGCGGTAAAAAGGTAGGCAAAGATATACGCTTAGATGAACTCAGGAAAAAATACACTGCAGTTTATATGGCGATAGGTGCTCAGAAGGCTAAAAAAATGCCCGTGGAGGGTGCCGACGTTGATCACGTCTATTTGGGATTGGACTTTTTAAGGGAAGTAAAATCTGGGCAGAAAATAGATCTGGGCAAAAAAGTGATAGTTATCGGTGGCGGAAATGTTGCTATAGACTGTGCCAAAAACGCGAGGAGATTAGGAGTCGACGAAGTCAGCTTGGTGTGTTTGGAAACAAGAGATTTGTCTTCCAAGGACAGGATGCCTGCCCACGATTGGGAGATTGAGGAAGCCGAGGAAGAAGGAATAAAAATTCATGATTCTTTGGGCACGAAAAGAATCCTGTCAGAAAAAAACAAATTTGTGGGGATAGAAACCAATGTTTGCACCTCGGTCTATGACGAAAACGGCAAATTTGCGCCCAAGTTCGAAGCGGACAAGACCTCGATTTTGAAAGCGGATACACTGATAATCACAATCGGTCAAGAATGCGATCTCGAAGGGTTTAAATCTCTGGAAACCACTCCTTGGGGTACTATAAAAATTGACGAGAATACGCTTGAAACTTCGCTCAAAGGTGTTTTTGCTGGAGGCGATGTGGTTAGGGGCCCCGCATCAGTTGTAGAGGCTGTTGGGGATGGCAATAAGGCAGCTGACTCGATAGACCGCTACCTGAAAGGAGAGGCGAAGCCGTTAGAAGAGAAACCCCATGTTGTGAGCATAGAAGAAGTTGATATCGGGCTGGCGACAAAAATAAAAAGAATACCCCAACCAAAAGCGCCCTCTAGGGAAAGGATACGGGACTTCAGAGAAATAGAACTCGGACTAAGCGAAGAAGAGGCTTTGAGAGAAGCGGAGAGATGCATGAATTGTGCGGTTTGTAGTGGTTGTGGTCAATGTGAAGAGGCTTGTGAAGCAGAGGCCGTTATTCGCGATCAGAAAGAGGAGTCAATCGAACTTGAAGTAGGCGCGATAGTGGTTGCGACCGGTTTTGACCCGTTCAACCCCTCTCAGCTATCTGAATACGGGTACGGGAAGTACCCGGAGGTGATTACGGGGCTCGAGTTCGAGAGACTTAGCTCTGCTTCCGGCCCGACTGGCGGAGAAATAATGATCAACGGGAAAAAGCCCAAGCGAGTCGCGTTCTTCTCTTGCGTGGGGAGCAGGAAGAAAGAGACGAATCCCTATTGCTCACGGGTTTGTTGCATGTACACGGCCAAGCAAGCCCACCTAGCCAAGGAAAAGCTTCCCGAAGCTGAGGTAACTGTATACTACTCAGACATTAGAGCCTTCGGCAAGGGGTACGAGGAGTTCTACAACCGTGTCAAAGATGAGGGGGTTGAATACAAGCGAAGGGAGCTGGACGATGAGATAAAGGTGAGCAAGAAAAGTGACATACTCGTTGTGGAAGCGAAGCCTCACGAGCCCGAAGAAGTGGATCTCGTAGTGTTAGCCAGCGCGATAATCCCGAGCTCTGGCACTCGGGAGCTAGCTAGGGTCTTAAACGTCAGCCAAGGCCCGGACGGCTTCTTCCTTGAGGCTCACCCAAAGCTTAGACCAGTCGATACCTTTAGCGACGGGATCTTCCTTGCCGGCTGCGCCCAATCACCTAAAGATATCCCGGATACGGTAGCACAAGCATCGGCCAGCGCTGCGGAAGTTTGCGCTTTGCTGACAAAAGGCAAGGTGACGGCCGAAGGGATCGTGGCTTCGGTCAATGAGAATTTGTGCAGTGGTTGCGGCTTCTGTGTAGAAGTCTGTCCAGTAAATGCGATAGAGCTCGTGAGCATGGAGAAAGAAAAGATTACATCGAAAATAGCCAAGGTAAACGAGGCTCTGTGCAAGGGGTGCGGCATATGCTGCGCGGCTTGTCTTTCTGGAGCTATTCAGCAGCGCCACTTCGAAGACAAGCAAATATTGCCATTAATTGACGCGTTGGGTGGATAGAATGAGTTGGGAACCCCGTATAATCGGCTTTTTGTGCAATTGGTGTGCCTACGCCGGCGCCGATTTAGCCGGTACGAGCAGATTGACCTATCCACCCCACTTGAGAGTTATCAGGGTGATGTGTTCAGGCAAGGTGAATCCCTTGTGGGTGTTGAGGTGCTTCCAGCAAGGAGCCGACGGCGTGTTCATAGGAGGTTGCCATCCTGGAGAATGCCATTACCAAGAAGGGAACTATTACAACAGGAGAAGGCTGAAACTCGTAAGAAATCTTTTGGAATACATTGGGATAAATCCAAAAAGACTCCAGGCCGCGTGGGTCTCTGCATCGGAGGGGCAGAAGTTTGCTAAAGTCGTGGAGGACATGGTGGAAGAAATTCGAGCGCTTGGCCCAATGAAAAAAATCAAGAGGAGGATAGAATGGTAAATTTAGTGGAAAACCTCCGGAAAGAGGCAAACAGACTGCTGACTGAAGAAAAAGTGAAACATGTCATCGGATATGAAATGGTTGAACCCTTGAATGCGAGGCCCTTCTTTGCTAAATCGGCCAATGATGTTAACAAACTAAACTATTCCCCTTTATGTGCTCACAATTTGGCCGTCTATTTAACTTTAGAAGAAATCAAAGCAGGTGAAAAAATCGGCTTGGTGGTCAAAGGTTGCGATAGCCGTGCAGTGACGCAGTTGATACAGGAAGGGATTGTGGATAGAGAAAAAGTGGTGCTGATAGGAGTTCCTTGCCAAGGTATAGTAGATCTTGAAAAACTGCGTGAAGAGCTCGGTGAAAGAAATGTGCAGTCCTCCTCAGCCACAGGAATTTTAATCGAAAACGGGGTAGTGAAAGTCGAAACAGAAAATGGAATCATCAAGCTCGATCGAAAAGAAATAGTTTTCGATATTTGCAATCACTGCCAAAATCCTACCCCATTAATTTATGATATCTTGCTCGGTGAGGAAGTGAAACCCTGGGGCAAAGATAACTACGAAGACGTGAAAGAGATAGAGAGAATGGATTTGAAGAAAAGATGGAATTACTGGAAGGAAAAGTTAAGTAAATGTGTTAGGTGCTATGCCTGTAGGGAAGTGTGTCCGCTCTGCTATTGCAAAGAATGTCTCGCGGACAAGACGATGCCAACGTGGGTTAGAAAGTCAGTAGTCGAGTCCGAAAATGCCTTTTTCCATTTAATGAGGGTATTTCACTTGGCTGGGAGGTGCGTTGGCTGCGTTGCGTGCGAACGTAGCTGCCCGGAGGGGATACCACTCTCTAAGCTTTTTAGGAAAATGGAAAAAGACGTGAAGGCGCTGTTTGACTACAAGGCAGGTATGGATGTCGAACAGAAACCTCTCCTCGCAAGTTTTAAACTAGAGGATCCTGAGGAGTTCATAAAATGATCCATAAAGTCATCAAGAAGAGAGATTTGCAAAAGTTCCTGCAAAATCTATCCACTGAAAAATTATACGCACCTGTTAAGGATAAGGAAGGCAAAATCGAGTTTAAGCTTGTAAATGATCCGAAAGAAATAACTTTTGAGTTCACGAACACCCTGAAACCAGTCAAGTCTTTGTTCATGCCCCAGACGGAAATGATTTTCACAGCAGATGAAAAAGGAATTCATACACCAGAAGTTTCTAACCGAGGGGTGATATTTGGAGTTAGACCCTGCGATGCAAAAAGCATACAGGTGTTGACCAAGGTGTTCGAAAAAGATCGTGAAGATCCTTACTTTTTACAGAGAAAAAATAATCTCTCCATGATCGGGCTGGCCTGTACATCTCCAGGGGAAAATTGTTTTTGCAGCTCTCTCGGTTTGGGTCCGTTTTCTACAGACGGGCTCGATATGCTGTTCGCAGATATAGGTGAGAAATATTATGTGGAAGTTTTGAGCAAGGGCGGGAAAAAATTGGTTGAAAGTAACCAAGAGTTGTTCTCAGAACCAACCAAAGCTGATGGGGAGTTAAGGAAAAAAGTTCAGCAGAACTCAGAAAAAAAGATCGCAAGAAAATTAGATGTGCAGCGGGTAACTGCAAAATTAAAAAACACTTTCGAAAGCGAGATCTGGGATGAGATATCCAAAATATGCGTTGGCTGTGGAATATGCACGTACCTTTGTCCCACCTGTCATTGCTTTGATTTGACCGACGAATTCTTGGAAGGCAAAATCTTCAGGGTGAGAACGTGGGATTCTTGCACGTTTCCTTATTTCACCTTGCAATCCTCCGGCTATAATCCAAGACCAACCCAACGGGAGAGGATTCGAAACAGA
>CAYFPZ010000038.1:0-6618 GCA_964345105.1 Hadarchaeota archaeon (SeqCode) | reverse complement strand
AATGCGCGATACTTCCAAACGCTCGGCGCTTCGACCTTCAAGCGCTTACGATTGAGCTTCCGCTTCAGCTCGCTTAGCTCGAACTCGACCTCAAGCAAGCCTCCGCATTTTGGGCAAGTGTAAAACCTCTCGTGAATCTTGAACTTGCTGCCGCACTCGATGCATTCCAGTCTCACAGGGATTCCCGATTTTAATTCGGGGGGCTTAGTAAATACCTTCGGTAAATTTACACGAGACGAAAAACCACATAGGCTAGTAATTGAATATGCTCGAAGCGAGGGAAGCAACGAAGCTGGGTGTGTGCTTCTCAGCCCCCAAGCGTTCGGTGTATATCTATAAGATCACCAAGCAATGAGCTGGAAGTCTCCTTTGGGCCCGCCCCGAACCCCGTGATTGAAATCTCCCGCGCCAAATCGAGCTTAAAGGTTACCGCATTCAGGGCGCCACCAACAGCGAGCGGGTGCCCTAGTGGGACTAGCTTTGGCCCTACTTCCAGCGAACCACGTTTCGCGATGCCGATGAGCTTTATCGCATACCCAGCATCTCGTGCCAGCCGAATCGCCTCAGGCCTAACTCGCGCGATGCCTTCTATCTTGACCTCCTTGAGCCTTGCGTTCATGCCCAACAAGGAGTTCGCTAGAATCGTAATTTTGCATGCTGTATCGATGCCCTCGATGTCGAGCGTCGGATCCTTCTCGGCTATCCCAAGCTCTTTGGCCTCCCGCAGAACGACCTCGAAGGGGACGTTCTCCGTGCTCATACGTGTGAGGATATAGTTTGTGGTGCCGTTGAGCACGCCCCTGATTTCGTGGATTTCATTCCCGGCCAACAGTTTTTTCGCAAGTCCCACCACCGGCACTGCTCCGCCAACCGAAGCGGAATACCTGAACTCCACGCCACATCGCTTTGCCAATGAATCGAGCTCCCTGAAAGCGACCACTAGCGGCCCCTTATTTGCGGTTATAACATGCTTTCCCGCCAGCATCGCACGTTTGATGTGGGTTAGCCCAGGCTCCCCTGTTTTGATGTTTGTCGGTGTGAGATCGTAAACAACATCCGCCTCAACATTATCAATCACTTTGAGAGCGAGTTTGCCCCGTTTCCCTCCTTTATACGCTACTACCGTCCCCTTCTTCTCGGCAACCTTTAGCAATTCATTCAAATTGAGCCCTTTTTCATTCACCACCGAGCCAAACTCGTCAACAACCGCAACCACACGTGTGATCAAACCTTGGCTCCTATGCAGGAAGCTGGCTTTTTGGACTAACGCACGGCTGAGCCCTCTGCCCAAGTTCCCGAATCCAACGAGTATTATGCGCATCATTCCGCCTCAAGTGAAGTTATCATAAGCAGCTCTTTTCTGTCTGCTATTTGCTGCATTCTGGAGAGGGCCAAATTCGTATGCTTCTCGTCATCAGCCACGATCGTCATTCGAGCTGCCGACTCCTGGCCGGGGGCACCCATCGCGAGACTTAAGTCGGATACCATTACCCCCTTGAGAGCGTTCAAGCGATCGATGGTGTCCCGAACGTCGGTATGGATAATGTGACCTATCAACAAAACTGTGGTCCTCACTGCACCTTCGCGTTCTCCAATCCGAGTAATCTGCACTCCCATCGCTCGAAGTGCCGCTAAAATTCGATTCAGCCTCGCTCGCTCGCCAATCTCAAAAATCAACATGACAGGTAGCCGCCCGAGTGGTGTCTTTCGCTCGCGCTGGTGCATGATGCTTTGAATGTTTCCCCCGTAGCGTGAGATGGGCTCGAGCGCTTTGACGAGCTGTCCTGGGACGTCCTCGAGCTCCATTTCGAGCCTTATCAACATTTCCTCACCCTCACTTCCCTCAAGACTTCATGCTAGAGCGCCTTCTCCTCGGGATTGAGATAATCAACATTTTCCCTTTCAGCTCAACCTCTCGCTTGCTTGGCGCCGCATCAGGCGGAAGCTCAAACGCCCCAAAATATGCCTCGCCACTAGGCTTCCGCGCAATGATTTCGAGCGCGTTACCCAGCTGCCTAACCTCCACATCTTCCTTCTTCACTCCCGGCACCTGCATCGTAAGCACGATTTCGTCAAGACGCTCTATCTTCCCGCAGTTTGTTTCAAGCATGCGGGTTACGGGTTTGATTTCTTTCCGTTCAACCTTTGGCGGCTTCGGCCGTTCCACGGGCACTTCGGCTGGCGCTTTGAGTGGCGCTATCCTCATCGGGCGCTTGCCTATCGGTGTTACTTTGACCTCCGGTTTGCCTTTACCGAAGTCCCTTATCTCCACCTTAAAGCCCGTGACTCCCGGCCTTCGCTCGAATTCTCGAAAGTCTATCTTGAATTTGTTCTCCATTCTTTTGAACTCACGGTCTAAATCTCGCATCATGCGCCACATACGCTTGAAGAACTCATCGTCGAATGGATTGTACATGTGCTCACTAGTTAGATGTTTCGACTAGCACTTATAAATTTAGGAGTGGACACGGCGCTTTTCGCCACAAAATTGAATCTTCTAGGGCGATTACTCCTCTTCTAACTCCTCGTAAGGTTCCACTTCAGGGTAGATGCACTCGCCGCTAGAGTAGTAGTCACACTCAGGACAACAATCATTCCGGTTCTCACACTTATAGTACTGCCAACACTTAGGACAGCACCTCGGCATTATTTCCCTCCCAAGAATTCCATTTGATAGGATTAAACATCGCTTATTTAAGATTTTCGAACCGTGGTTGTATTGAGGGGGCGTTTGATAGCCATTTTTGGAGGTTTGAGACCCTAAGTGTTTCATTCCGTTTGATTCTGAGTAGAAAGCATAATTAATGAAAATTGATAGAATAAATAAAAGAGGGGTGGTCATGCCAATTCGTATGGATGAATTAGACGGCATACAAGAAAAACCAAAGTTAGTAATGGATAAGATGGAAGAAGGGATATTTTATTCATTAGAGGAGATGGCCGAAAAAATTCTAGGCAAAAAGGTGCCTGTATTTCCCAAGAAAGGAGAGCTAGAATCATATTTGCGTGAACAAGGAATTAAGATCGAAAAAGGTAAGGCTAAAACAGGAGATTTAGTTATTCCTATTGCCTCTATTTTCTGTGATATGGCATATGTATTTTCGATTTTAGCAGTACACGGAATTAGGGGTGAAATCATACAGGGATTTAAGGATGATATGCCGTATTATGGCAAACCGATACCTAAATAGCCATAACTTAGCTGAAAAATTCAGAATCTAAAATTACTCATTGGAGTGCTTGTTACCGTTCTTATGCTCTGCCGCTTTCTTCAGCAATGAAAACCATCTATTTCCCCCACGTTCGAGGTCGATATTTGCCTTTTCTGCTAGCGTGTGTATTATAAATTTTTTGTGTGGAGAGCGGTCGCCGAAAGTAATTTATAAACTATTTAAAGGTATCCAATTTAACTTTGAGTCTTTAATTTCTTCCCTCAAACCTCGACCTAATATTGCCCATGTTTCTTCATACCCATCAAACGAACGCAACACTTATGATATTCGGCCCCAAAAAGAGGTTATCAAACGGGTTCGCAACAGAATCCGAACCTTTTCGCCGAGAGTGGGAAAGTTATTTATGGAAGTTAAACTAATTTTTTTTCGCGCCGGGAGAGCAAACCGGAAGAGCCTCTAGAATCGGTCTTGGTGGATCCCACTGGTAGGGGCCTCAGCGAGCTAGGCCGGCTCAACGAGGCCTTGAACAGCAGGCTGACAGGGTTGATTCAAAAGCTCTCGAAGGGTTGCGGCGTGGAGAACTCGTCAGGGTAATCCACACGATCCGTGAAGGATCGAAGCGACGTGGTTCGGCGGGCTGCTCAAAAGGCGGTTCGGGTGGGCTACGTCGTCCGTAATCATCGAGATGTCCGCGGCTCTTATCTCGGCGCACCTTTTGAAGAAATTTAAGTTGTAGAAGAATTTTTCTGAAAGCCGACAAGAAACAACAAGGTGTTATTGTGGATGTCATTCAAGATTGGTCTAACCTTCGCCTCCTGCCGCGAAGGGCTGCGGGAGCTGAAAACCAGTGCGAGCTGCGATGGGAGTCATTTGATTTCAAAAAAAGTTCTTGATTTATTTCAAGACTTTGCCAGTCCTCAAGTACCAAAGATAGAGATCCAGCTCACCAAGAGTGAGCCCGAGCTTCTCCGCGAGCCCCACGAGCTTCTCCTCAATCTCCAGATATCGCCCACGTGTCAGAGAGCAAGGCACCTCATCGATTAATCCATATTCGCGCAGCACGCTGAGCACATGCCGATCCAAAATTGCTACATCATCAAATCCAACATTGCGCAAGAAATGGCTCGATTCCTTATAACCTACACCCCTCACGTTCTCAACAAGCCACTCACGAGCCTGCCACGCGTCCTTGAATCTCTCGATGATATTCTTTATGTTGCAAAATTTGCGTGCATCGACGATGAATTGCGCCCTAGTGTTCGAAAATCGGTGCCCCGCAGCCCTTAGCTTGTGCCTAAGTTCCTCGAGCGGGAGCTTCAAAAATCCCTTGCAACCCAGCTCTTGCTGAATTTTCATCCCCCGCTTCGCGGTAGCGTTCGCCGTCAGAATGCAGAAGCACAACTCCGAGAACCATTCCTCGTTACTCTTGCGGCTGAGCTTCTTGAACTCTCGCATCCTCCGAGCTATGATTTTGCCTGTCTTGCCTTGCTTCAGCTCATTTACCCTGCACGCTAAATCCGCGCTCACTACCTTGCCCCCACTTTCTTATGAAAACACCAACTGTTAACTTATTTGACCTAAGGTACAAAATTAAAATCAAAGTGAACTATGAAATCTGGTGAATACCAACAAACTGAATAATGGGGCTAACTACTGCTTTTTAGGTTTACATTTTCTACAAACACAAACAACATCCAAATAATATGAATATAACCCACGTACGTGCACTCCTAAATAATGGGTGCAGTTAAAGCAAATCGGCATATCACAGTACCTACATTTGCGCCATTTTTCTCCAAACCCTTTATCGCGAAGTTCCCTTCCACAGCAGTAGCATTTCTCCATTTATTCCCCGCCTCAGAAATCCAGAGGAGACTTAGATATCACACGAGCCAAATCCGATGATGTGAATATTCCCTTTATCTTTCCTCGCGAAGTGATAATCAATCGCTTTATCTTCATGTCAGACATTATCCTCGCGCATTCGCGAACACTATAATTACCACTCACTGTTATCAAAGGATGCGATGCGTATTTTTTGACCTTGGCTTTCTTTATGTCCACTCCTTTTGCTATGACTTTCGAAAGCAAATCTCGCTCCGTGAATATTCCAAAGGGCTTGTTTTCAAACGTGACAAGAACACTACCAATATGCATCTTACCCATGAGCTTGCATGCGTCTATTATCTTCCTCTCCCCATCTATTGAAACCAAATTCTTCTTCATAACATCTTTAATTTTCATAGTTTTGAATATCGCTGCAAAGCATTTAAACCAATTGCCACACGAAAAACCCCAAGTTCAAGAAATAGCCTAATCGAAATTCAGGCCAAATAAATTAACAGTAACTGAAGATACAAATTGTTTAATGCGTTACTTGAGCTAGGTAATCGCGAGCTTCGTTTGGACTTGAGCGAGCTGCCACGGGCGGGCATGCTTCACTAACTCATGCACCACTCTTGAAGGCCGCTTCCACTCGAACGGCCGCGCATCAGCAGGGCTGGCATCAAGCACGGAAAATTCTGCCACCTCATCTGGAGCGATGGGAACCGAAACCAAGCCCGACTCCGGGTTGAGGCTCATAGGCGCCAGTAATAGGCCTCGCCTCACCCGAAGTTCGGAGAGGAGGCAGGTGTTTGTTCCTCGTGTTATCTCAAGGGAGGAAGAGACGCCATTGACGTGAATGCTCGAATGACGCTCGGTTAAATAGCTCGCGATAGAATTTGTTAGTCCTCTCTGTAAATCTGCTAGTGCATAACTATCCCCCGCCCAAGCTTCGTGAGGGATGGCCTCGAAAGGTATCAATAAATCAAACCCAAGTTGACCGGAGTACTTAACCCACGGCTCGGAGATGCCACCCTCCGCCAGCGCTTCGATCACCCAAGCAGTTACCGTCTTGGCAAACTCTAACCCTCCTCGCCTCGCCCGCACAATCCATGCCAAATCGTGGCCAATCGGACGCGAGAAGTCTTGACCTAGATAACGCCAGTAGGAGCAATAGAATGCCGTCGCTCCTGAGGCTAATGCTCGGTCAAATGCCGCTGCCGAATCCAAAACAATTGGGTGCTTGCTTAGGTGGCGCTGTATGCTCTTGACGCGGGCGTTGTAGAAAGTGCATTCCCGCTCGCCGCTGCCGTTGCTAGCACGCGCGAAGTCCATGATTGTTTGTCTTACATCCCGGCGTCTGTAATACTCCATTTTTCTCCCTTCAAAAGAACGCTTGGGTGGAATTTTTAAGCGTCTTTAGGGGAGGGAGGTCACCGAAAGTATTGATACTCTAGTAACAGTAAATTAGATTACTTTTCTCAATTGGGTCAAGTAAGGCTCAAGCCTCCGCGAAAATTCCTGCCCATCAGTCCAGTCAAGGGCAACAAACCCCTCAACCACGCGCAAGATGCGCCGCGCCCGTTCAGCAAACTCAGGAGTCAACTTCCTCTGTCTAGCC
>CAYFPZ010000037.1:0-2058 GCA_964345105.1 Hadarchaeota archaeon (SeqCode) | reverse complement strand
TGGATTGACGCGCTGAAAAAATGGGATAACAAGGTGGAGATAATATACACGTCGACCGATGAAAACAGCGTTGGCTGGGGTGATGTGGACCACAAAAATACCACTTTTACAAAGTACCGAGATGCGGTAGATAACGGGGACGCCACGCCAGATTCAAATCCAGACGATATTGGCCTAGAAGCGATAAGCGGCTTGGTCGAAGACATGGAGGCTTTGGTGGAAAATTTCAAGAGAGGTGACATCTCCTGGGTGACGCTATGGCAGGAGGCTATCAAAACCGCCAAAGAAAAAGACGCCGCCTTTAAGAACCCGGCTTTCTTTAAGAAATGGACCGAAAACAACCGCCCTGATCTTTACCCTCCATGTAGCGGTAAGGGTGTCGAAAATCCCCAAGAATGGAAATCGGACAAAGCGAGGGATATCACGCCCCCAGGGGTGGTATCAACTTCTCCCCAAAATATGCAGATGGAGGTGCCCGTAGACACCCCTATAACCGTGACATTCAGCGAGGGGATGAATAAAACCGCCACGCAGAACGCTTTCTCAATTTATCCTCAAGTTGACGGTGAATTCAGCTGGGTCGGCAACACGATGATCTTCACACCCTATGAAGAATTACTTCTTGAAACTTTTTATGAAGTGATGATCAGCGCCGATGCTATGGACATGGCCCTGAATAATTTGGAAGATGACTATTTTTGGACTTTCTTGACCCAGTGGATGCTCCCGGAGGGGCCTTAAAGTTGACTCCTTAGCCTTGAAGTTTTATCATTTAGACAATTCCTTGCTCCAAGCATCCACCATTTCTTTATTTCTGTCACATAGTGTTATCTCTTTAAGCGTCTTCGCGACTTGGATAAAATCCCTTATCGCGCGAACCATTGCTCCTGCAGCAGCTTCTTCCGAAACTCCTCCGACGCCTGTTCCCATACCAGGGAATACTAAACTTCTAGCACCGATGTTTTCTGCGCGTTCGAGCGCCGCCTTAGTTGCAAAATAGACCTTTTCACCCGTTGTCTGCATCACCGGGCGCTCCATAGTTGGGGCGTGCACGACCCACCTCGCTTGAAGTTTACCCGCAGTTGTCGCAATCGCTTTTCCGACCGATACTGGAGCGTGCTTTAAGGCCTCTCGCTCAATCTCCTCGCCGCCAGCACGCTTCAGAGCCCCAGCTGCTCCTCCACCCATGTACATCAGGCTGTTTGCTGGGTTGCATATCGCATCAGCTTTTTGCTTTGTCAAGTCCCCCTGTTTTACGATAACCGTCAAGTTCTCAATTTTAAACATCTTTACCCCAACAAATCTTCGCTCCACATTTTAAAATGAACTTGTTGTTGACTTTTCCTAACACAAATGCCAACGGATTTATTTTACCAAAGCCGAAACTTTGACGGGGGTTGAAAAATGAAATTAAGCGTGAGATCGATAACCTTCGACTTTCTGTTCGGCGGAGCGATCGTCGTCGGGGCACTGCTGGTGGCATCGCTGCTGGGACCGACTGCGGGCGGCATCCTCGCGGGCGCACCGATTCGGGCAAGTGGAGTGATTTTCCTCGAGTACCTTCACGAAGGCGTCGATAAAGCGACGGAACTGACGCGGGGGGTGCTCCTTGCGATGATTGCCAATGTATTCTTCGCGGTTGTCCTCTACTTCTCCATTCCCAAGTTCGGTCTGGGAGGAGCGTTCTTGGCCGCCAGTGCAGTGTTCATCGCAGTAATAGCCGTCATGAAGCCGATGGGTTTGCTCTGAAGGGAACTAATCTGAGTTCCTAATGTATCAGGCCCGCCGCCCAGTAAGCGCCCGGATTAGCCTGTTGGTTGTTTCCTCAACAGCACGATCTTCATAGGGCACGTAGGGCAAGTCAGCCTCACCAGCTACAACTTTCGCAAGCTCGTTAATAGCGACTGATGCTTCACATTCAGGTTCGTACACAACAACCGGGACCCCCTCGCGCTCTGCTTCCTGAACCTTTGAATCCTCGGGGATCTCCGCAAGCACCGGCATCGCGCCAAGCGTGCGGCCCATGAACTGCTCTACCTCGCTGGTTGAAATATCCGC
>CAYFPZ010000036.1:0-37077 GCA_964345105.1 Hadarchaeota archaeon (SeqCode) | reverse complement strand
CTTAGCGAACTCAAAATTGAAGGTGTGGTGAGCGGCGCAATAGCCTCAAACTATCAAAAGAGCCGCATCGACCGCATCTGCGAGGAACTCAATCTTAAATCGATAGCACCGCTTTGGGGCCGCGAACCAATCGAGCTACTCCGCAGGATGTTGAATGCTAGGTTTGACATTCTCATCACAAGCGTGGCTGCCCAAGGGTTTGACGAGAGCTGGCTGGGCAGAAAAATCGATGAGGGATGTCTGGAAGACCTGAAAAAGCTCCATACCAAGTTCAGGATAAACATCTCGGCCGAAGGAGGTGAATATGAGTCACTCGTGCTTGATGCGCCTTTTTTCAAAAAACGAATTGAGGTGGTGGAGGCCGAGCGCATATGGCGGGGAACCAACGGATATTTGCTAATCAAAAACGCAAAGCTTGTAGAGAAGTGATGAGATGACGACAGCCCTCATTTATTCAAAAAAATATCTAGAACACAACCCAGGAGAGGGGCACCCCGAGCGGCCCGAGCGTCTGAAGGCTATCGTGAACGCGCTGAAGCGGGCGAAACTCTGGAAGGCACCAAAGGTAAAGGTGGTAGAGCCGAGACCCACAAAACGTGCTGCCATTGAGCTCGTCCACGATCCGAACCACATAGAACTCGTCGAACGCTTGAGCAAGTCTGAGAAGCCGCTCGATGGGGATACTCCCGTGCGCAAGAACACCTACGAGTTGGCACTGTTAGCCGCGGGCGGGACGATTGATGCTGGGCGCGTAGTACTATCGGGAGATGCCCCGAATGCATTCGCACTGGTCAGACCCCCCGGGCACCACGCCACGCAAGCGCGGGGCGGTGGGTTCTGTTATTTCAACAATCTCGCGGTGATGATCGAGCGCCTCAAGCGAGAATTCAAACTCAAACGAATATTCGTCCTAGACTTCGACGCCCACCACGGCAACGGGACGCAAGATATTTTCTATGATGACCCGAGCGTGCTCTACATGTCGCTGCACCAAGACCCGCTGACACTCTACCCGGGAACTGGCTTCATCGACGAAGTGGGCTCGGGAGAAGGGAAGGGCTACACGGTAAACGTGCCACTACCACCAGGGAGCGGTGATGCTGAGTACATGGGTGCGATGAAGGAAATTTTTGCGCCACTCACCGAGCAGTTCAAGCCGGAACTTTTTGCGGTTTCCGCTGGGTTCGATGCGTATGTTGATGATCCGCTTACGCAGCTGCGGTTATCAACGCTCGCTTACGGGTGGCTTACACGCTTTGTCGTCGAGCAAGCTGAGAGACTGTGTAAAGGGAGAGTGGTGTTTGCGCTTGAAGGTGGCTACATGCTTGATGGTTTGGCGGAGGGAGTAGTAAATGTCGTGAAAAATCTGACCGGTGAAAAAACCCCAATAGATATGGAACCTCGTTGCCCTAGCGTTATCGATGAGCTCAAGAGGGTGCTCGCGAGCTATTGGAAACTTTAAAGCCCCACATTACTAAAGTCGCGCCTCTCGTGATTCCTCCACCCGCTCTCGTCCAAGTTTTGGCGGGCCTGGCGGTCGCACGCAAAAATACCCGGGACCAGGCCCCGCCGCGCTCGGGGAGTATGAGGGAATTTGAACCCGTCCCTGCCACACATTTGCTTACCAGCGCGGTTGATTATGCCGCCATCGGCCTTTCGCCACTTCTCCCTTGCGCCTGCTGGAGGAGTTGGATGGATAACCTCACCCAAAAGCTTGCGCCTTCAGGATACCCCACCAGCAGATTGCGCGGGAGGTATGTGCACCTGCTCAGCTTTCTCGCTTGCGAACCGTTGGTTAGAACCTTAGATACCAAGCCTCCTTGCCACCTCGAAATAACCAAAGACACTATCGTTTGCGACTTTATAAATAACACGTTTAGCACGTTTAACTTTCTTAACGTGCTTTTACTAGCTTTATTAGGGAGTCAATTAACCAAGAAAGTGCTAAGCAAAAAGGCCAAGAAGCTAGTACACTGGCATGACAATTATGTCGTGTTTGTGACGCCAGAAGCCAAGGCGCTGAAGTGGGACGACAAGACGATCGTGAAGATTTCCGTGGTCGAGGAAAAAGGCGAAAAGAAAATCGTCATCGAAAAGGGGATGGAGCTTTAGTTTCCATTTCCTGGGCTAGTCTGTCGTTAGTGCCAAGTGTAAGGAGGGCGGGGGTCAGGCAAACGAGTTTTGGATTATCTTGACCTCCTCTATCCAAAATGAGAAAGCGCTAGACATTTAACGCCAGATATAAACTGGTGTTCGGGAGCAGATGGACGAAATTTTGAAATTGGTTCTAAAGCAAGTCAAACCAACCCCAATCGACCGGAAGCGTCTCGAGCGGGTGGCGGCCGATATCATCGGGCAGACAAATGCAGCCTGCGCGAAACTCAACATCGATGCAAAGGCGATGCTCGTGGGTTCAGCCGCGCGCGACACTTGGCTTCGCTCCGAGCGTGACATCGATGTTTTCATCCTCTTTCCTGAAGAACTCCCACGAGAGGAACTCGAGCGTCAAGGGCTAGCGGTGGCGCGGGAGGTGGCCGGCGCCAAGGGAAAGGAGCAGTACGCCGAGCACCCCTACGTGACAATGAAGTTCAAGGGGTTCGATGTCGACCTAGTGCCATGCTACGACGTCGCCAAACCAAGTGAAATCAAAAGTGCAGTCGATCGCTCGCCCCACCACCAACGCTACATCACCGAACACCTGACGCCCGAACTTGCTGATGAAGTGCTGCTGACGAAACAATTTATGCTCGGCGTTGGTTGCTATGGCTCGGAGCTGAAGGTACAGGGTTTCTCAGGATATCTCTGTGAGCTCCTCGTGCTGCACTACGGATCATTTGAAAAGTTAGTGGAAAGCGCGAAAAGTTGGAAGCCAAGCATGATCATCGACCCCGAACGCAGTTACCCAGATCCCTCCGAAGCTAAGAGGATGTTTGAGGAACAGCCGATTATCGTCATAGATCCAGTCGACGCGAGCCGAAACGTGGGCGCCGCGGTTTCGATGCAGAACTTCGCCACTTTTGTTCGCGCCTGTCAAGATTTTACACGCGGGCCGAGCAAGCTATTTTTCTTCCCAAACCCCGTGCGAATGCTGAGCACGCGGCAGATTCAGGCGACTTTGAAGAATAGGGGGACTGCCTTGTTCTGCGTCACTTTCTCCCCGCCCGATGTCGTCCCAGATGTGCTCTATCCTCAGCTCAGAAAGGCCGAGCGAACCCTTTTAACGCGGCTGGCGCGGGCGGGGTTTCAGGTGATACGGAGCGATGTGTGGTCGAATTCTCGGGCTCTCATCCTGCTTGAGCTGGCGGCGGCGAAGCTCCCAAGGGTTCGCGCCCATGTTGGGCCTCCGATTTCGATTGAAGTTGGGGATTTCATCCGAACTCACTTGAAATCAAAGCGAAAATTCGCAGGCCCATTCACCAATGCTACGGGGAAGCTGATTTTCGAGCTTGAGCGCGAGCGGCCAAACTCTCGGCAAGTGCTTGAGCAAGCTTTAGGAGAGCATGTGACCCTCGGCAGGCATGTGGGTGAAGCCATCTCGAAGAGTTATCGAATTTACGAGGGAAATCAAATAGTCAAGCTCTGTAAAGATAAAGAGGTCCGAAAATTCATCTCGGAATACCTCACAAGATGCCTGCCTTGGTATAGATAGAGTGTTTAATGCTGGGTATCAGGATAGTTCGACCCGAGCAAGCGTGCTATAGATTGGCCCTTTCGGTGTTAGCTTACTTTGCTTTAATTCGACTGCTTGAGCACGCGTCAATCCAAACTCTGTGTCCACCATTTTTTTAATAAAAGACGCCAGCCGCTCTTTTTGTTTAGCCGACTTGACTCGTGCAATCGTCAAGTGAGGCACGAAATCACGCTCTGAACGGAATCCGAAAGGTTTCAACTCCCGATCGATTTTCTGCTGGAGGCTGATGACCTCATCACTTCCCTCGGCCACACCTGCCCACAAGACCCGAATGTAGCGCAGGTTTGGGAAGACACCTATGCCCTTAATCCCGATGTCGAATTGTCCTGTTCCAGCAGCAGCCTTTTTCAATGCCTCGGTGATCGTACCAATCTTGTCTTCGGGAATCTCCCCGAGGAATTTCATCGTAACGTGGATGTTGGGTGGTTCTACTAGCTTGAGCTGCGCCCCTGTTGTCTGAAGTTGATCTTGGGCTGCCGCCAGTTTCTGTCTGACCGCCTCGTCGATGTCGATTCCGATGAAAGCTCGCACCATTTGGACACCTAGCATGTGACGTGAAATGCGCCAGCTACCCTGCGCCTTGCATTTATTGCCTCGTTGTATCGCTTGAGGGCATCGGGAGTGATATCATCGATTATCTTAACACCTTGTTTCAACGCTAATTCAGCAGCTTCTTTGTCAACTTGAACACAACCTGACTGGCCAGTTCCAACTATGACCAGCTCCGGCTTCCCCTCGAGCAGTAAGTAGAGTTCGTTCAGCGTGAACTCATGGTCTCGATCCCGTCGTCTAATCGAGCCATCAGCTAAAATCCAAACGTCATGGGAGTAGTGCTTGCCATTCACAGTGATGCTCCCGAAACTCGTTCCATCTATGCGAACCATCCAACCACCTTCATAACTTTTGGGTTTCAAATTTAACAACCTTTTGCAGATCACGAACGCTCTTGATGATCACATCTGGGCCGTACTTTTCTAAGAGTTCCCGCCGCATCAGGCCAGTTAACACAGCGACGGTTCGCGCGCCCAAGACTTTGCCGTCCCTCACGTCGTTCCAGTAGTCTCCCACGACCACGCAGTCCCTAGGGTCGACTCCAAGACTTTCGGCCGCGAGCCTTAAGATTTCGACCTTGGAGAAGTGGTTCTGCTTATTTAAATCATTAATCGCATCATCCCCTGTAACGATAGCCTTCACAAATTTATCAAGTCCAAAACTCGCCAATTCCTCTTTTATTTGAGCCTTGGGCGCGATGCAGCTCGTGATGACTGCGATGGGAACACCCGCGTCGTTGAGCTTTTGAAAAACTTCCCTCACGCCCGGGATTAGCTTGTTGCCTGGGTCGCCCGCTCGATACCTTCGGAGGAACTCGATCCAGAACTCATGCAGCTTTCGTTCTCGTTCTTTATTGAACGCTGCAGTAATTACATCATCAAGCGTGTCCGCGATATAATATTTTAAGAACTCATCCCACCCAAATGGTTCGTCCCCACGCTCTCTGAGCAGTTGATTGAAGACATCATAAAATCGTTTGAGCGTGTCGACCAGTGTGCAATCGTAATCAAATATAACCGCTTTTGCTGTAATCATGAATTTTCCCCTTAATCAAGTACATCCTCTGCAAGCTTCTTATCTTTTTTCGGCTTCATTTAAAAAACCCTAGAGGTTCTTTGCTTTAGATGGTTGAAATTTGGGTTTAACCTTTGCTGTGGAGTCGTCTTCTCGAACTGCTTGAACCATGCCAATCTAACCAAGCTTGAGCTCTCTTGAGATCCCATAATTGGGAGTGTTGAATTTTTATCTGTAGCATGTAAGTAAAAAAAGAGAAAATGAAAGCAGTTTGTTTGCTTTCCGGCGGAATCGATAGCGCCACGGCGGCGGCGATAGCGAAGCGTGAGGGCTACGAAATTTATTGTCTTTCCTTCAACTACGGACAAATTGCGACCAATGAAATCGAAAGTGCCAAAAAAATCGTTGAGGCGCTGGGGGCCAAAGAGCACCGCGTTGTCGACATCTCATTTCTGAAGCAGCTTTACGGCCCTGGTGCCACTGTACTTCTCGATGAGCAAATGCCCATGCCCGAAAAGTTCGAGCAAAGCATAATCGTGCCATTTAGAAATGGTATCCTGCTCGCCATTGCTGCCGGGTATGCAGCGACGATAGGGGCAGAAGTAATTTTTTATGGCGCGCAAGGGGACGATGCGCAATTTTATCCAGACTGCAGACAAGAGTTTGTCTCTGCCATTGCGCAGGCGATATCTCTTGGCACCGAATCCAAGCTCACTGTAAGAAATCCGCTAGCGGACAAGACAAAAGCCGAAGTGATAAAGCTGGCCGTTGAGTTTGGAATTCCTCTTGAGCTCACGTGGAGCTGCTACTTGAATCGCGAATTTCAATGTGGAAGCTGCGAGTCATGTCGAAACAGAAAGCGCGCGTTCGAAGAGGCTGGCATTAAAGACCCGACAATTTATGCCAAGTCGTCGTAGGTAAAGCAATCAACGTAATCATTTAGCATATCCGCAATTATCTTATCGTCTTAGCGGATTTATCCTATCGTCTCCCAACTCCCACAAAGCCAAGCCAGTTGGTTGATCGTATTCTCTTTCGAGTTTTTTACCGATCAATTCTTGAAGGTGAAGTTCGGCCGCGAAAACCGTTGCATTAATCATGTGCCCCGCGTAGGTCTTGCCTTTTTCGTCGGCGAGCACGGCATGGATGTGCACAAATGGTTCGCCGGCCTTAAGCGAGAGGTTGCCGAAACAACTCGCAATCTCTAAGGGCTTGTAGAGTTTAATTTGTTGGTACTCGTGCTTCACTTGGTCGTAGCAAGCCAGTTTCGCCTGCTTGACTGCACCGACTACGGCAAAGACCGCCATCTTGACTCGTTTCTTCTTTACAAAATTTATGATTGACTGTACGAATGCTGAATTGTGCTCAAGCCTACACAAGAAAAACCTGCCTAGTTTATATCTTGCTGATTCCACGCTTACCCCAACCCATATCTGCACCATGGTTTAAGTTATTTACATAACTCGAATAGGCACACAAGAAAATTTTTTCGCTTAAATTCGGTTCGACTCCCAGCACTTGAACTGCCACGAGCCTCAGGTGAAGCTACACACAAGGCCATACCAAAATCTCTTTTTCAATGTGGATAATATCTTGCGGGATTAAATGGCTGAGTTCGTCGCAATCTCTAGGTCAGGCCCGCCCGCCGCACAAGAGGCGATGAAGACTCTCAAAGCCAGCAAACATGTGGTGCTTTTGGGTGGCGGTGTCTCGCTAGAGGAAGAAGTTGAGCTCAAGCAAGCTGCCGCTGAACGCGAACTCTTGCTCCTTGGTCCGGGGTGCGGGACCGCAATCATCGAGGGCACAAGTTATGGGTTCGCCAATGTGGTACACCAAGGACCCGTGGGCATTGTCGGAACCCTCGGAACGGGAATTCAGGAAGTTTCATGTTTAGTCGACGAGGTTGGAGTCTCACACACTCTTGGAGTAGGTGCTCGCGACCTCTCGCAAAAAGTCAGTGGCATCGGGACGCTCTCGGCGTTGAGGTTCCTAGAAGCGGACGAGACAACAGAAATCATCGTTCTGGTGGGTAGGTCTCCAGCGACCAGTGTGGCCCGCCTAGTTCTTGATGCAGTTGGTACCATCAGGAAGCCCGCAGTAGTGTGTTTTATTGGAGACGATGCAAAGCTGATTTCTAAAGCGGGGGCAACACCCGCAGTCACTTTCGAGGATGCGGCGACAAAGGCGGTTGCGCTGGCGCGTGGTGAGAAACCAAAGACGATCAATTTCACGCTTCCCCACTCTGAGGTCCAGTCGCTGGCCGAGCGGGAGTATTCAAAATTTGGCTATGGGCAGAAGTACATCAGGGGACTCTATTCAGGAAGCGGGTTGTGCATGGAAGCAATGGTGATCTTGCAGGAGCTTGTGGGCGATGTTTACTCGAACGTCCCGCTACGCCCAAAGTTGCGACTTCCTGACCCCCGCTCAAGCAAGCGCCACACATGCGTCGATTTCGAGGCGGAGGAATTTGCGCGAGGAGCACCCAACCCTATCATCAATTTCGATCTCCGGTACCAACGAATCCTGAAAGAGGCGCGAGATTGGGAGGTGACCACATTGTTATGCGATGTCGTGCTTGGAGAGGGCGCTCACCCCGACCCAGCACATGAGTTAGCCAAAGCAGTCGAGGAAGCGAAGAGCATAACCGATCGGGAAAGGGGGTACCTAAGCGTGGTAGCTTCGATAGTCGGAACGTCTCGAGACCCGCAAAATTTGCCACTTCAACGCAAGAAACTAGAAAAATCCGGCATTATAGTCATGCAATCAAATGCCCAAGCCGCACGGATGGCCGCACTGATAGCCACCTATGGAGATGTATGGAAAAAAATGAGTTTGTGAAAAGATAAATCAGGATAGTAGATGTAATAAGACTGGAGAAGGAAACCGATGCCACACGAGCTGATCATTGTTGGTGGAGGGCCTGCTGGCTTGAGCGCTGGAATATACGGTGCCAGGAGAGGTTTGAAAACATTAATACTAGAGAAGGCGGTGGCAGGAGGACTAGCGGGAGAGGCTCCATTGGTAGAGAACTACCCGGGTCTGGATGCGATAAGAGGTATGGAACTCGTGGAGAAATTGAAGGCACACGCTGCGAAATACGTTGAGCTTAGAGAATTTGAACCCGTGAAGGACATAGAAGTCGGAAAGGATTTTTTGGTCCGCACTGAGAAGGGCGAGTACCCCACAAGAGCTCTGATACTCGCGACCGGCACGACACACAGAAAACTAGGTGTGAAAGGAGAAAACGAATTTTTTGGAAAGGGTGTATCCTACTGTGCCACCTGCGACGGTTTCCTCTTCAAGGGTAAGAAAGTAGCAGTGGTTGGGGGTGGAAATTCCGCCGCGATGGAAGCCATTTATCTTGATAGTGTGGGATGCGATGTCACCTTAATTCACAGAAGGGACAAGCTCAGGGCAGAGGATTACCTTCGAAGAAATTTGGAAGGAAAAATTGACATCCGCTTAAATTCCGTAGTTGAGGAGATAACAGGTAATAATTTCGTGAAGAGAGTTCGAATACACAACACGAAGGAAAATACCAAAAAAGACCTCGAGGTAGCAGGAGTTTTCGTGTCAATAGGAGACGACCCCAATAGCGAAATCGCGGCGAAAATCGGAATTTCCCTTGATGAAGAGGGCTATATCATAACTGATAAAACCCAAAGAACAAACATCCCCAGAATTTATGCTGCGGGGGATGTAACGGGTGGAGTTAAACAGATCGTGGTAGCGTGTTCCAAGGGCGCGGTCGCTGCTTTATCGGCTTTTGAGGACTTCCGAAATCCATACTGGGCAAAAAAAGTTCTTTAGTGGACCCAAATCTCCGCAACTTTCGCTTCACCCAAGTTCCGAACCAGATTTGGTTCGCCTTCCCCCCCTTACGAACAGAAGGGGAAAAACAATATCACTCACACAACATGGTATCCACACCGCTACGAAGAGTATCGGGAAAATGAGCAGCAATAGCGGGAGCCAGTCCGCGGGAGCCACGAATGTTGTTAAGTAAAACAGCGAAGCGTAAGTACTTATCAACACGTGCCCTGCGTGCGGGAACCTTGTCCTAGACCAAAACAGCCCAATTGCGATGCCAGCAAGCGCTGAGAGAATTATGAGCAATGTGTGTTCGATAAAACATACGTGAAAAGTTATGGGGAATCCAAGCAACACACCTCCAATATAAGGAAAAACTATATCGCTTATCGAACATATTGCGATTGATCCGACGAAACCAATTCCCACTGCCACTGCGACGCCACCACGGTATCTTCGATACATAGCAGTAGTCACTAGCGCGCTCAATAAGATGTGAAGAGGGTGCAAAACGTGGAAAATTATATGAGGGGTTTCGGAAGTAAGCCCAACAAGGATTATAATGCTCATGAGAATTACTCCAGTAAGAGCCCCAAAGGCCGTGAAGGGAGCGTGTCTCTTGAGTTCGTAAGCGATCTGCTTTAGTAAACCCAAGCTGTTTCACCTTCCATTTATTTTTTCTTGCATTTTGGATCGCTGAAGATAACCTTTTTACATGGACAGATTTCTGGATGCCCGTAGGCCTTGCAAATGGCGTTGATGAGTCCCCTTGAAGCACGATAATCCAACTTAGAAGCCTCGTTGCAGGCCCTTTGGGTATTGTACTTAAGGAAATCCGTAAAGAGGATCTCCAAAATCCTGTGCTTCCTCAGCAACTTCCGGGCTTCTGTGATGCCCTCTTTCGTCAGCTCAACGCCACGGTAGCGCCTGTGCAAGATAAGTTTTTTCTCGGAAAGATTTTGCATCACTTCAGTCACCGTGGCTGGCCGAACTCCAAGAGATTTTGCCACGGCTGTAGTCCTGACCTTGGTGGATTGCTCGCACTGCCCTCTGTATATCAATTTTAAATATTTCGCTTCATTCTCGGTTACGCTTAGTCCGGCGCTCATAACACATATCCCCATATTTTTAGGGGTTACCTAAATTTAAAAATAGCTCTAATCCAAAGACGATGGCAGTAACCAAAAGGTTAAAAATAAAGATTTATAATTCAACCTAGAAGAAATCGAGGAGATGAAAATGGACTTCCTGCCGAGATATCTATTCCTTACCCGTGGAGTTGGGCACGACAGGGAAAAATTAAAATCATTCGAATATGCTCTAGAAAATGCGGGGGTCGCGAGGTTCAACTTAGTATCGGTCTCGAGCATAATCCCTCCAGGGTGCAAAATGATACCCCGGGAAAAGGGTTTGAGTCACCTGCGCGATGGACAAATTATTTTCGGCGTTTTCGGAAAATGCTGCAGCAACGAGCGGAGGAGGCTAATATCCACAAGCATAGGCTGTGCTCTTCCAGCTGACAAAAACACTTACGGGTATATCAGCGAACACGATGCCTACGGGCAAACAGCGGAAGAAGCCGGCGATTACGCGGAAGACTTGGCGGCTTCTATGCTCGCGGGCGCCTTGGGTTTACCTTTTGATCCAGACAAGAGCTGGAACGAGAGAAAACAGATATGGAAGATTTCTCGAAAGATCGTAAGGACCACAAACATGACACAGACTGCCTTGGTGAAGGAGGGAATGTGGTCGACGGTCTTCGCCGCAGCGATTTTTGTGCTATAGAACGAGACGTAAACCACTATGTGCATTTGTCTATTTTCAGAGTTCATCCTCTGTGATTACGTTAATGCCGCTTATCTTTAGCAATGCAGCCGTGACTCCGTCCCCTTCGACCAACCTATCAGGAAATGTTCCACTATGAATTTCCCCGCACCCACAGGAGGGACTCCTCGCTTTCAGAATAGCTTCCTTCACGCCTAACGACTTCGCGATTTTTAAAACTTCTTCTGCGCCTCTTACCAAATTTTCCGTCACTTCCTTGCCGCTCTTATTCATAACCCTCGCCTTTCCACCCAAGACCTCAGCACCCGCGCCGTCAATAATTCTCATAGGCTCTCGAGGAGTCCCGAGTCCACCAAGCTGCTCGGGACAGACTGGAATCAACAACTTCTGCGTAGCTAGCCGCGTTATTTTCTCGTTAAGTTTGTTTTGGCCATCGTGCCTACAGTTAACCCCCAACAGGCACGCGCTCACAAGCATGGATTGTTCAGATGCCCCGCTGGTACGCCGCCATGAGCGCCGATATTTGCCTATTGCCGCGGCTTCGACTTCCTTAGGGATTCCTATATCAGCTACTGTAACCGTACCCGTGTATTCCTTCGCCTCAAGAAAACCCCTCTTCATTTTATGGAAAGTTACGGTGTAGGTTGCTTTTACCGCAAGCCCGTGCACCTCGCCAGTCGAAGGATTCAATCCTGTTGGCGCGTCTACTGAAACCAAGGGGATGCCTGACTCGTTTATCAAACGCACTACGGATGAAAATGGTTCCCTCAACGAGCCTCTCAAGCCGGTCCCAAGCATAGCATCGACGATTACGTCTGCGTGCTTTTGGTAACGCTTTGCTTTCTTGAGGTCGGAAGGGTCTCTAATCATGTAGATCTTAATATTTCGTCCCATCTTCTGTATCACGTTCCAATTCAGGCGCGCCTCTTCGGTGCGGATACCTTCAGGATCTCCGATTAAGAAAAGATTGACTTTAGCTCCCCTGTTCGCTAAGTGTCTAGCAGCGACGAACCCATCTCCACCATTGTTTCCGGTCCCAGCGAAAACGATGATCTTTAATCCGTGGTTGAATTTCTCCATTATCGTTCGCGCAACTGCACCTCCAGCGTTTTCCATCAGCAAGAGACGTGGAATCCCAAATTCTTCTGCCTTCTTATCTATCTCGGCCATTTCTTCTGCAGTAATTGCTTCAAGCTCGATTTTCGACATCCTCATAGCGCCTCAACAAAAATTTATGATTACTTTTGTCTACCCATCATATTAAACTGGTTAATATCACGCACGTTATTCCCAAAATGATTGTCGCAGCGGACATCTTGGGATATCTTCTAACCTGCGCCGAAGGTATCAGCTCTTCCACCGAGATGTAAACCATAACCCCCGCAGCAAGCGCCAGCACGGCTCCTAGCCAGCTCAGGGCGGCTTCTTTAAAAAATAAATATCCAGCTAAAAATCCTGCCAACTCGAACAACGCCGTGGTAACAAGGATCATAAATGACTTCAATCTTTTCTTAATCATACCGTATAATGGAATTATTGTCGCGATATTTTCCGGAAAATCCTGAATCGCGATGGCTAACGCAAGAACAACTCCCAATTCCGCAGATATTGAAAACCCAACTCCGACTGCCAAACCTTCTGGGATGTTGTGCAAGGCTATGCCAATGGTCAACATGGTGACACTTCTCTTAACGGAGGGCTTTTCTTTTTTAATTAGCTCGGGATTGATGTGGGGCAACAAATAATCCACTACCCGCATTATTACCATGCCAGCGGAAAATGAAATTGCTATTAAAAATAGAGATGCATACTTTAAGCCTTCGGGTATCAGCTGCACAAAGGATATGGCAATCATCACGCTTGCGGCAAAAGATAAAGAACCGAATAATGCAACTTTACCTAGATTTTTAATGAGACCTATTAATGAACCAAGAATTTGCCCGGCGAAGATTAGGAATAAGATTAACAAAAAATCATTCATTCAGCTTTCCTCAAAGTTCTGTTTCAGATTCTAATCGGATTTCTTTCTTCTTAAGCTACAAAGTAGATTTTAGCTTACGCCAAGACCAGCAGCCTAAACGCGATGCCACCCAGAATGAGGGCAAAAGCTATCTCGAACACCGTGATGTAAGTGGCCTTCTTCCATCCCAGTTCTCTCACCAAAGCTGCGATGGTTGCGATGCAGGGGATGTAGTACATCACGACTATGGCAAAGACAATCATTTGAGTAGGAGTTAATACCGTTGCAAAATTCGTCGTGCCCGTGAGGGCCGCGAGCATGACTAACGTGAGTTCCTTCCTGAGGACTCCAAAGATGAGTAGGACGCCGGTGATCATTGGCAGCCCCAGCCAGCCAACCGTGACTGGGCTCAAGGTATTCCCGATAGGATCCAACAGGCCCCCAATCTTTAATCCGGTGAGCACAACACTGCCGATGATGATTAGCGGAAACGCGATGTAGACAAAGTCCTTCACCCTCATCCAAGTTTCCTTTAGCACTGAGCGCACGTGCGGCTTCCGGTAGGGTGGCATCTCCATAATCAGCCCCATAGGTTCGCCCGGCAGGACCTTGAATGCGACCCTCCCCAAGATAAAAATTACCACCAGATTGAGCAGGTATAACGCCAGCGCCCAATGGACACCCACAAAGGCTCCGACCAAACCGAGGACCACGACCGTCACGGCGGCACACGGCACCAGCGTCACGACAAACGCGGCAATCGTTCGTTCACGCTCGGTCTCCATTATCCTACACCCCAAACACGCGGGAACATTGCAACCGTAACCGAGTATGAAAGGGATGAATGCTTTACCGTGAATCCCCATGCGGTGCATGAGGTTATCAGTCATGAACGCGGCGCGAGGCAGGTACCCTGAGCCCTCCAAGAGTGTCAAAATCAAATAGAAAGGTAGAATGAACGGCAGCACTATGGCTATCCCTGCTATCAATCCACCGAAGACCCCCTCTCCAATCAACTCCCCTATCTCACCTCTAAATGCACCTCGAATCGGCCCCATTACGTCCTCAAAAAACCCGCTCAGATATCCGCCGACGGTGAAAACCGTGAAGAGAACCATAAGCATAACACCGATCAAGATTGGGTATCCTATGACCGAGTGGGTTGTCACCGCGTCCAATCTTTCCGTAAGAGATGGCCCCCGCGACGGCGTAATCCGCTGGCTGCCCCTAGCAATTTTATTAGCGACGTTATAACGCTCAGATGTTATTATCGTTGAACATGGCTCGCCGTGAATTCTTTCTAAGTCCCTAGCGTGCCTCTCAGCGCTGGAAACTATTTTCTGATCAATCCTGCCGACAATATTCCTTATCTCTTCATCACCTTCGAGGAGTTTGATCGCGACCCATCTGGGTGGATATTTAATGGGGATTTTTTCCACGAGCTTTGTGACCTTACTAATTTTTTCTTCTATTTCCCTGCCGTATCTCATCTTAGCTGGTTTCGTCTTCTTGCCCCTCGCAATCTTAACAGCCTTGTCCAGCAACTTACCTAGGCCGGTCCCCCCTGTGGCAATAGCTGGGATTATAGGTATGCCAAGAGATTTTTGCAGCTGGGGAATATTGATGGTTATGCCTTTTTCCTTAGCCACATCCATCTGGTTTAGCGCCATGATCATCGGCGTCTCCAGTTCAAGCAGCTGGATGGTGAAAAAGAGGTTTCTTTCGAGTACTGAGGCGTCGACAATGTTTATGACGATGTCTGGTTTTTGAATTGCGATGTACTCCCGAGATATCCGCTCCTCAATCGAGAACACGGAGAGAGAATAAATGCCGGGCAGGTCGATGACATCTATCGCGTGCCCCTTGAAGTGGAGCGTCCCCTCCGCCTTTTCAACTGTCTTGCCAGGCCAGTTTCCGATGTGTTGGTGTAACCCAGTAAAATAATTGAAGATGACGCTCTTTCCAACGTTTGCATTGCCAGCTAAGGCAATGGTTATGGGTCTCTTCTCGGCTGCTGGCATTTTTATTTCACTCTCACAAAAACTTTGGCCGCAATACCACGACCGATCGCCAGCGTGGTGCCCCTAACGGAAACCATAAGTGGGCCGCGAAATAGGGCTGATTTGACGACCTTTATCTCTGTGCGGGGTGTTAGCCCAAGATCGGCGAGTCTTTGGGAAGCTCCCCGTCCACCTCCGATGAACGATACAATGCCCTTCTGCCCATCCAACAGGCTAGTTAGCGGCACAACGTTGCTGGGGGCTCCTGGGGGCAGGAGTCTAACACCTTCAAATCTTTGGTGGATAGCTCGCTCGAGATCATCGGGAATGTGATGCTCCAGCTCGCATGCATCTTTATGGACCCTAGATTTCGGCAAGCCAAGGTTGCTCAGAAACTTTTCCATCACCCGATGTTTTCTCAGAACTTTTTTCCCAATTTTTTCCCCTTTGGGTGTTAAAGTGACTCCTCGATAAGGAACGTATTTCAGGTACCCCTGCTTGGCCAATTTTTTCAGCATCTGGGTCGCACTCGCAGGGGCCACTTTAAGCTCCTTAGCTACGCTCGTAGTGGTGGCGGCTTCTCCCCGCTCGTACAGGTAGTAGATTGCCTCCAGATACTCCTCGGTGCTTTCTGTTGTCATGGGCAAAGTTTAGGCATGCCTAAATTTAAAGTTTTGGTTAGCCTAAATTTTGAAAATACCTAGCCCAACCGCGAGTTTAGGAGCTTGGATTTTCCATGCATGCAGTGTAAGCTTTGGCTATGATTTATTCCGACAATTTTTTCAAATTTTTCTCCTTATAAACAACTCTCACCCAAAGCCTCGGCGGGAGAGATGACCACTTTACCAATGGTTGTTGCGCTAGCTATCGTCTGGCACATAAGCTTAGCTTTGCTCGAGCGCTTGCGCCATCCCAAACAGGCTAGGCCCCCACTGGCGAAGCTCCTGCTTTCAGCCGAGGTGGACCTGCTCAGAACACTCAGGGGCGAACTCAAACGGCGCCTTCACCTCGGGCGAGAGCCCATGAGTGAGCGGAAGCTGTCGGAAGTTGAGAGAAGGCTGGAGGAGCTGGGTGGAGATGGTAGACGAGCTGACATTTGAGGCAGTCTTGACCTTGGTCGACCGTTTTCTAGAATTGTCTCCCCAAGAGGTGAGTTCGGCGGGCATACTCTGGACGAAACTAGATAACATGCTCGATTGGGCCCTCGGTGCAACCAAATTCGATGCACCTCGTCATGGGCGCTTGGCCGAGCTTGTAGCCTCGCTTAAAGTTGCGGCCACGAAGTTTCTACAATCCCTGCTCAACGCGGGGCGCGGCGACCCCCTGCGCGACGATTGGACGCGCTTTGCCAAGCGCGACTTCATCAAGCTCAAAGACGAGGTTCTAGCTTTGAAGGAATTTTTGGTTGATGAAGCAGATTTTCTAAAGTTTGCCTGCTTGCGAGCGAGGTTGACAGATTTCAGCAAGATCGACCCGGAGAAATTGTTTAAGGAGCTGCATGAGGGGCAGGCAATAAGCGAGCGCACATGGGTGCTCCTCATGACTCAGCCGAACGCGTGGCGAAAAGCGCTCAAAGACCGCAAGATTTCTGACGAGCTGGCGCGCATATCGGGCTGGTTTCTCGACCTACATGAAACAAGGAGGGCACGAAAGTGTTTGGTGAGAAAGACGGCAAAGTAGTACTTGCTGAGCACGGACGGTGGATAGCCAGCCTTCGGGACGACGCGCGGATGCTTGAGCAACGCCTCAGAGGTCTAGAGCGAAGGGTGGCGACGCTCGAGGCGAACCTCACGAAGCTGACGAAGCTTTACGGCAAGCTCGACCTATCTCTGGCCCCGCTCGGCGATGAACTCGCTCGGCTGGCTTCTCAAGTCGATGTCTTGATTGGACAACTTCACAGGAGTGTAAAGTCCGGGAGGCGGAGGGGATGAACTGCAAGCCAGCGATAGTCAGGCTGGGGGATGAACGGGTATTGAGGTTCAAGTGCGAGGGCTGCGAGCACGGCGCCTCCATCGAGGGATCTGAAGTCTGCATGCGCGAGGTCGTGCGTGCGCTCGCCGAGTATCCAGAGGTAAGTGCTGTGGTCCTCTCGGACATCTACGAGCGCGAATACAACGGCCCTAGCTTGGCTGAACTTGAAGAGGTAGCGAAAATATTTAAGGCGTGCAAACGCTGGCCATTCGCCCACCTCGTGCTGACCGATTGCAAGCGTTGCGAGCCCGAGCGCAGGCAACAGCTCAAAGACGTGCTCGATGTGATGCTGGGAGACCCTGCATGCGCGCGCGAAGAACTCGATATCATCGTTCGAGAATTGCGGGCGAGGTCCAAGCAGGGGGCAGAGAAGTGCAAGCGATGTAGAACAATCTTCATCGAACGCGCTTTAAACCCCATGTTGTCATCGCTGAAACGCACAAAGCTGGCAGGCACCGGCCGAAAAGATCGCGAGGGCTACGCGAAAATCCTACGAGCGCTAATCCGCCCGTGTCTCATGAGTTCCCGCCTTGTGTTTGAGCCACCAGCAGGAGCCGAGCTAGTCGACGCCTATCGGGTGGGAAATAGTGAGGTTCGAATTTACCGCTTAGAAGGTGCGCTTCAGCACCTTTACTTCCTGATTCTCCCCGAGCATAGGCTCCCCCACAAGCAGGTGCTGCTCTTGCGCCGGGCACGCCAAGCTCTTCTGGAGCAGCAACCTGAGTTCGAGCCCGACCCGCTTCGAGCGCGAGAGCAGCTCACGCACCTCGGCGGGGACATCATGACCAAGCTGGTGGTTGATGAAAAGCTAGATGTCGCGAGAGAGAATGTTGAGGAGCTAGCCCAACACCTAGCCAGATTTACCGCGGGCCTAGGAGTGCTCGAAGTCCTGCTAGCAGACGCCCGAGTACAGGATGTCTATATCGATGCACCCGTTGGGCGAACACCAATCCACATCTATCATCGAGATTTTGAGGAATGTCTCACGAACATCCACCTGACGCCTGACGATGCTGAGTCGCTAATCTCTCGTTTCCGTGCCATCAGCGGGAGGCCGTTCTCCGAGGCCGACCCGGTGCTCGATTTGAATCTCGAGGGCGTGAGGATAGCGGCGATCGGGCACCCCCTGAGTCCGGAAGGGTTGGCGTTTGCGCTGCGCAGGCACAAGCCGACCCCATGGACTTTGCCCCAGTTCATCCAAGCAAAATTCCTGACCCCCTATGCTGCCGGCTTGCTCAGCCTAATGGTCGACGCTCAGACATCATTGCTAGTGACGGGCAGCAGGGGATCGGGGAAGACCTCCTTGCTCGGCGCCCTTATGCTTGAGCTCCTGCCGAAGTTTCGCGTTATCGTGCTAGAAGATACTTCAGAACTTCCCATCGAGCAACTCCGAGTTCTAGGGTTCAAAGTCCAATCGCTCCGTGTGCAGTCGGCCATTTCGGGCACTTCTGCTGAACTTCGAGCCGAGGACGCGCTTCGGGCTGCTCTTCGCTTGGGGGAGTCGATACTTGTGGTAGGTGAGGTTCGAGGAGAGGAGGCTCGCGTCCTCTACGAAGCGATGCGGGTGGGGGCCGCGGGCAACTCGGTCATGGGTACAATCCACGGCGCCACGGCGCGTGATGTCTTCGAGCGTGTGGTCTATGATTTGGACATCCCAGCCAGCTCTTTCAAGGCGACGGACGCTATCGTCGTGGCAGCACCCATCCGACCGCGGGGCAGCGTTGCTCGGATGCGCAGGGTAGTACAAGTAACCGAGGTCCGCAAGGGCTGGCGAGAAGATCCAATGAGCGAGGAAGGCTTCGAGAATCTGATGAAATACGATCCAGCGGAAGACGAGCTTGAGCCGACTCGGGCACTCACTGAACTAAAGTCGCAGCTCATCAAGGACATCGCCAGAAAGTGGGGCACTAAGCCGAGGGAGGTCTTGAGAAATATCGAGCTCCGAGCGGAGGTCCAAGGAGCGCTTGTCGAAACGGCTACTAGACTCAAAAAACCCGAGTTGCTTGAAGCCGAATTCTCGATGCGCTCGAACCTCGTGCTCCATGCCTTGCTAGAAAAGCAATTGAGAAACAAACAGATTAATTATCAAGCGATTTTTGAGTGCTGGCGCTCTTGGCTTCGGAGTTCGGCTAGGGAGTACATAAGGGTGTGTGATTGAGCTTGCTCGAAAAGTTTTACGCTGAGGCTTGTCATTTAGCTGGTAAGTTCAGATGGTTCAGGCGGGAGCAGCAGGCAAACGATGAGTTGCGAGAAAATTTAGAATTCGCCGCGTTGGGGGTTCAGACTGAGGAGGTCGTTGCGCTGGCTTTCCTCGCTAGTTTTCTTTGCGCGGTATTTGTAGCAGGGGTAGTAATCCTGTTTACGACGGCTGGATCCCCGTCAATGGCTCTCCCGATTGCGCCGATGCCTTTAATCGCTTACGTGCTCGTTGGATGGTACCCGAAATGGTGCGCTGAGCGGCAACGAATTCACGGCCTGGGGGAAGTCCCGATGCTAATTAATTACCTCACGATGTCAATGAAAGTCGTCCCAAACTTGGAGCGAGCCACGGCCTTCGCCGCCGAGAACGTGGATGGTCCCCTCGGGATTGGCCTTAAGGATGCCCTGCGCCGCACATACCTGCGCGCCTACGCTGGGATCGGGGAGGCGCTGACGGGATTCGCGGAGCACTGGGGAGAATGGTGTAAGGAACTCAAGCGCTCAGTCTATCTGCTTCGAAGCTCTGTGTCGGAAAGGACCGAAGTCGCTCGCCTGCGGACCCTAGACCGAGCCCTTGAGCTGAGTCTTCGCGGCGCGCGCGACCGGATGACGGATTTCGCGGCAGGGCTCCACCTCCCAACGCTCCTAATATACAGCATAGGCGTGCTCTTGCCCTTAGTATTGGTGGCCGTCTTACCAGTGCTCTCGGTTATCGACATCAGCATCGATGCCACCCAAGTCTTCGCAATATATTGCGTCGCGCTCCCGCTTGGGGTATACATGCTCAGCCGTTGGACGTTGGCGAAGCGTCCGGCCACATTCACACCACCTGAGGTGCCGATTGAAACGAGCCGAACTCGAGCCCTCGTACTTGCGGGGCCCCTTGCAGCCGCGCTCGTGGGAGTCGGGCTCTTTTCACCTATCGCCGACGATTTTCGCGCTATTTTGCTCCTCTGGGCCCCAACGCTCGGCATCACCACATACTTGTACTTGACTACCGCGTGGGCGTTCGAGAGACGTGGCCGAATTGAGCAGATGGAGGGCGAGTTCTGCGACTCACTCGTTCAACTGGGCAACCGGATAAGCGAAGGGCGCCCGGCCGAGGATGCACTCGAACATGTCGCGGACACCATTCGGGGGAGCGAGCTTTCAGGTGTTTTCGCCCAAGCATCAACTAACATCCGACTGGGGGGCATGGGGCTCCGAGCCTCGCTCTTCGACCCAGAGCATGGGGCGCTCCGGGAAGTTCCCTCGCGAACAATCCAAAGCGTGCTCCGCTTGCTTGTCGAAGTGATTGAGCGGAACACCCGGGCGGCTGGAGCTGCAATCCTGAGAACGGCCGATCATCTCCATGAGCTGAAGCAGGTGAAGCTCGACATCCGACGCTCGCTTGGGGAGGTCGTGACCTCAATGCGTTCGGTCGCTCTCTTCTTTGCCCCATTCATCGCCGCGATAGCAGCACGCATGCAGAGTTTGCTCGCTTCGAAGACAGCTCCCGTCGGCTTTTGGGGCTCGGGCACAGGTGTCTCGTCGCCAACCTTCCTATTTGTGCTCGGGTTCTACGTGGTGTTACTAACCGCGACCCTGATGAGCTACGCAGTCGAAATCGAAATCGGCGATGATCCAATCGCGAAGCGCGTAGTGCTCGCACGGGCCTTACCCATTGCGCTTGGAGTTTTCACCTTGGGTTCGGTCGTCGGGAGACACATGCTCACTGCAATCATCAACTGAGCAAACGTTTAATTAAATCATGAAAATTATTCAAAATACATTTCTAGTTCGATTTATGTCAGTTTTTCGCATTTGATGTTCATTACCCCAATAGATAGATGAAAATTTTTTGTAGTAAAAAAAAATTTTAATAAAAAATATTAAAAAATTTTTGAATACTATTTTAATTAAAAATTTAAAAAAAATAATGAAAAAGGGAAAAATATTAATTAATTTTAAAAAATTCTTCTTTTTTCTTTTAAAATTTTAGTTAAATTAAATGTAAATTTTTTCTTATTTATTTATATAATAACCGGAATAATTTTTATATTAAAAAATTTCTAATAAAAAATATTAAAAAAATATTTGGTGTGATATTCGTCAAAAAATCAAAAAAAACTAATTAAAAGGAGAAAATAACATTATTTTTATCTTTAAATTTTATTTATTTTATTTTTTTTAATAAAAATTAGTCTCAATTTTTTTCAACCAAAAACTTTATCTAAGGAAAAACTAATGAAATTCGAGGAAATGAAATGGATGGAAAGGATTACAAAATAATTGAAGCTCTCCAAGAAGGTGCTAGAACACCTCTGCGAAAGATATCCAAGCGGGTGCATATGAGCGAGTCTGCGGTTCGGAAGCGAGTGAAACGGCTGGAGCACACCGGAGTGATCGAGGGCTACACCGTCGTCGTCAATCCATCAAAGCTGGGATACAACACTATGGCTGTCGTCGGCTTAGATGTGATGCCAGAAAAACACCGAGAGGTCATAGAAGGGCTAATGAAATTAAAGGAAGTAAGAAAGTTATTAACTTCGACTGGTGAATACGGCGTAATGAGCATGGTCTGGGCACGTGACAACAGTGAATTGAATAATATTCTCCAAAAAATCGGCGGGATTGAGGGTGTCAAAAAGACCAGCACAGTAATAATCCTTGAACGAATAAAAGACATGTGCTAATCAAGGCAGTGCTCGACCTGGTGGAAAAAATCTATCACGTCAGCACGAACGTACAACCAGAGCAGTAAAAGTGATCTGGTAAACCGCCAGACTCGAGCGCTCATCGTGGCGGATGGGCGCGCTTGTCAGTCAGTTCCACCCCCCTAGTTAGAATGTTCAGTAGTGATTTTTCCTCTATTTATCACCAAAAGCTTTATTTTGAAACGAATTAATAAATTAGTGCGAAATTAGTCAGAGGTTTTAATGGATGAAAAAGATTATGGATGAAAAGGATTATGAAATAATCTCAGCCCTCCACAAGGGTGCTAAAACACCTTTTCGAAAGATATCCAAGCGAATACGCATGAGTGAGTCTGCAGTTCGGAAGCGGGTGAAACGGTTGGAGCACGCCGGAGTGATAGAGCGCTACACCATCGTCGCCAATCCATCAAAGCTGGGATACAACACTATGGCTATCGTCGGCTTAGATGTGGCGCCAGACAAACACGATGAGGTCATAGAGAGTTTAACGAAGCTAGAGGAGGTAAAAAAGTTATCAACCTCAACTGGCAAATTTATGATAATGAGTACGGTCTGGGCACATGACAACAAAGAGCTGACCGATATTATCCTAAAAAAAATCGGCGCGATTGAGGGTGTCAAAAAGACACACACATCAATAATCCTTGAAAGAATAAAAGACGTGTGCTAATCGAGGCTGTGCTCGATCCGTGGATAAAATCTATCACTTTAGCGTGAATGCCGCCCCGCTAGTAGCCCTTTCGTTAAACAGGGGGAAATTGCTTTTTTTCTTCTTTTTCAGCTTCTTTTAAAATAAAGATTGCTAAATCTGACTGCAATGATAATCATAAGCAGTGCGGCAGTAATCTAACTTGGTTAGGACAAAAGAGAAGTTTGATAGAATAACCATCATTTTTGATTACTTTAAAAATTCTTCTAATTGTTTTCCTAAATTGAAATCAACAATCCATCTTCCAAATCATCAATTATTCTAGTATAGCAATTTAAAGCATGACACACCGAATCGGTTCTTACATATTTATTTTGTTGATTCCAAAAAACACCTCCAATTGCCCTTTCTGGATTTTTAAGAAAAAAGGTATTCTTTTCCGAGTAGGTATTCTGAATAAGCCATCTTATCGCCATTACCACAGCATCTTTGTATTTATCGCAATCTTCTTTATTTTGTTCTTTGCAGAATCTATACATCTCCGTCATTACCTCACTTATCCAGGCAGTCCCGCTTGTTGAATATGCACCATTCCATCGACCGTAGTGTAGGAGATCGTTTGTTTCTTTTATTTGATCTCCTAAAATTATATCACTTAATTCAAAAATTATCTTTTTATAATAATCGTCTTGATTTACTTTATAAAAATCCAATAACGACATTACCACCCAAGAATTTGATATTGGGTTCTTCTCTCGGTATTCACCCTCGATGTAACCCTTTTCTTCCTCATATTTCTCTGCAAAACGTTCAGCAATTTTTTCTGCGGTATCATAATATCTTTTTTCGCCAGTAACTCCATAAAGTTTGGAAAGAGAAGAAAGAACTTGGCCGTTGTAAAGAAGTGATTCTTTTATACCGTAAAACCATTTCCCACTTAAATATCTTACATAAGGTTTCATGCTTCCATCTGGTTCCTGCATTGTAGTTAACCAATCACCAGCCAATTTCGCCGATTCCAAATATTTGGATTCGCCGGTTAAATCATGCAGCCTTAATAATGTAAATATGCTTAATGCACTCGTTCCGACTACAAATTTTTTTTCTTTTTCCTTACTATCTAAATAATAAGAATAATGAAAGGCGCCATATCTCTTGTCTTCCTTGTTCTCATTCTGCATAGAAATAAGAAAATTCCCCCAATCAGATACCTGCTCTAAAATCCTTTCATCTTTTTCAAAATCATTAATGTATAAAAAGGTATAGATGATTGAAGCAGAATAGACAGTATGCAATCTGTTACCAAAATCATCTTCCAACGCATCGTACTTTTTGTAAAATCCGTGTTCATTTTCATGCATTGCCCTAAACAAAAACTCTTTCCCTTGTTCAATTTTCTGACTAATTAATTCTTTATCTAAATTACGAATCACCACTAAATCATCACTCTCTAAGTTATAACTAATTCCCACAATAACCAACACAGAAATCGCCAAAATTATGCAAAAAAGATTTTTATTCTTTTCCATAGCCTTTTCTTCCCCATATGCATTCATAAATTGTATATGTTAGCTTTTTCTGATAGACTTCTTTCCATCAACCAATCCTATTTTCAGCCAAATTAGAGGAATTAAAGGCTTCTAAGAGCTTTTCCAGAACTGAGTCTAATCCTAAATATCGGAAAACTGTTAATCCTGAGACTCTTATAAAACAAAATGATAATCATAAGCAGTGCGGCAGTAGTCTAGCTTGGTTAGGACACGAGCTTGCCAAGCTCGCGGCGCGGGTTCGAATCCCGCCTGCCGCACCAAAAATTTTACCTTTATAAACACAGATGCCAGAATTTTAGGTGGTGAAAAAAATGAAATGGGACTTGCAAGGCACCGTAATGCAAATTCTCAACACCGAACTCAGACCGGGTGAAAAAGTGATTTCTGAATCTGGAAAAATGATGTACATGAGCGACAACATCAAAATGGAAACAAAAGCACTAGGCGGCTTCTGGAAATCTTTAAAGCGAAAGTTTGCTCACGAATCGTTTTTCTTGGTAGAATTCTCGCCAAAAGGAGGCACTGGGATAGTTGCCTTTGCATCCGAAGTTCCGGGGAAGATAATCCCAGCTAAACTGAAAGCCGGAGAAGAACTGATATGTCAAAAAGACGCCTTCCTTTGCTCGGAGACCAGTGTAGATTTAGACACCACTTTCACAAAAAGACTCGGCGCTGGGTTTCTAGGTGGAGAAGGCCTAATATTGATAAAAGTAAAGGGGCCGGGCCAAGTTTTCCTCAACGTTGGGGGCGAAGTTACAAAGCTTGACCTAGAAGCAAATCAAAAAGTGCGGATAGATACGACATGTCTGGCGATGTTCGACGCAAATATGGACTATTCAGTTGAACGAGTTAAAGGGCTCAAAAACATACTCTGGGGCGGAGAAGGTCTGTTTCTTGCAACAATCACAGGGCCCGGCAGAGTTTGGATTCAGAGCATGCCCATCACCGAGCTGGCGGCGAAGTTAGCTCAATACATGCCGTCGGAAAGACGTGGGAAAGCTGAAGTGGCGGGGGGACTTCTGCGCACCCTCGGCAAGTTCGGAAGGTGAAGCTGAGTGCCCCCCCTTAAATATTTTTTAAAACTTGGAGGGGCTTTCGTATTCGGATTAGTAGTAACCCTAATTGCCGTTATCGTTTTTGTGTTAGGGCTTCCCTATATCCTGCCATTCCTTCAATCAATGGCAACGGGCCTCTATTATGTGCTCCTTGCTATCCTCATCTTCATGCTCATCTGGGCAGTGGTCTTTGCTTTTACTTTCTTAGGGGTGTTCATTTACTACTTATTCAAACCAATGAAGGTCAGCGAGCGACCAAAGGGCTACACGATAGAGAAAGCCAAAGAAGCGGGACGGAGACAGAAAAGCGAAGAGGAATAAGCAACATCAAAAATCTCTTTTTCCAACCGTATTGAGTCTAGTTGTTCAGGGATTGGCGCATGAGAAAGGTTATCCAAAAGAACGCTTGAGCATTACCACTAAACCACGATGGTTACAAAAACTCAATGAGGAACCATATTATAGTTCCTAAAACTATCCCTATCGCAACAAATCCCACAACTACCCCTATGAATCCCTGCTTACAAACAACTTGTACCAACCAAACGCATAAAATCCAAAAAAGCCATACAATCCAAACCATCGTGGGTCGTCAAATACAAAACCTAATAGACCTAGCAATCCTAGAAGGCCTAACAAGCTCAATTTACCGTATTCCATTTTTAGTCTCCTTGATATTTTCGGTGCCCCAAACTATAAAAAAGCTCACCGTATCCTGAAAGTTAATACTACTTCGCGCCTCGCCCGCCTACGCTTTCTGAGCTTCACCCACACCGGCAAAATCAAGAGCATTCCCGCAAGAAAGCCCCCTATGTGCGCCCAGTACGCCACCCCTGCGGTCGCCCCTGCCGCCCAAAGCACTGAAGCCGAGATCACTTGCAGCACGAACCAGAACCCTATCATCACAACAGCTGGAATCATAACCAAGTAAACGATGAAAAAGAAAAGGACTGCTGTGAGCACCCTCGCCCACGGGTACAAGAGAACGTAGGCCCCGAGTACCCCCGAAATCGCTCCCGACGCCCCAATCGTCGGAATTATCGACCCCGGGTCAGAAAAAGCATGTGCGAGGCTGGCCACAAGTCCTGCGCCGAGGTAAAACAAAATAAATTTCCCCCTCCCAAGAACGTCCTCGATGTTGTCGCCGAAAATCCAGAGGTACCACATGTTAAAGAGTATGTGCAGAATCCCCCCATGCAAAAACATTGAGGTGAAAAGGGTGTGAAGGTTCTGTCCCGCAAGTACTTCTTTCGGCTTCATCCCGAATTCTTGGTTAACTTGATCGAAGGTTCCCGTAACCAGCGTTCCCACAAAAATCGCGACGTTCACGACAATCAAAGCGTAGGTGAGAAAAGGTCTTCTCCGCGTTGGGTTCTCGTCTTTCAAGGGAAACATTCAATCCCACGCGAGTGTATTTCAATAGTATGTCCTGTTTGTCTTAGGTTAAAATAGCCCTTTGTCAAAGTGGGGTTGGTGCTTGGGGTGCTTCACATAATCCTAGCGGATTCCGAGCTCGAGACCGTGCCTCGGGAAATCGCTAATCACCGCGTCATCAAATGGAGCGCGCGACGCCTAGGGAGGAAACCGACGGAGATATTGCTCAACTCAAGCCTCCATTATCCTGCGATGCGAAGGCTGCCCGATGGCGACCGGCGGGGGAGGCCGGATATCGTGCACATTTGTTTGTTGCTCGCGCTCGACACACCCCTCAACCGAGAAGGACTACTTCGCACCTACATCCACACACGCCACAACAAAATCATCACCGTGGACCCGTCCACCCGCCTCCCCCGAATGTTCAATCGCTTCACTGGGTTGATCGAGCACCTCTTCCTCACTGGCGAAGCACCGCCAGAGAAACCTTTACTCACTCTTGAAAATGCCTCACTTACAGAGTTGGTCGGACAAATCAAGCCAAAAAAAGTCATATCATTCAGTCAGCGTGGGCAAATGCGGTATTACAAAGAGTTCTTCATTAATACTTCGAAAGAGGACGACGTATGCGTCATTATCGGCGGATTCCCCCACGGTGATTTCCTGTCCAATGTAACCGAGCTTTCGAATGAACTCTTTAGCATAGATCTAGAACCCCTTAGTGCACCAACTGTTTTGATGAGAGCGATTTTTGCATATGAGGATGCGTTTGATATCCAGAAAACCAGGCGGGGCAGGTGCTCAAATGCCACGTAAAGGCATCCAAGAATGGAAAGCCGAACACAAGCGGATTGCGGCCGAGCGCATGGAGCATCTATTCGAGCTGGCTGAGGGGACATTTGGTGGACATCCTGAACTAGCAGACCGGTACGTGCAACTCGCGTGGAGACTCAAAACCAGATACAACGTCAAGCTTCCCGCGCGCCTGAAGAGGAAATTCTGCAGGAAATGCCTGTCGTTTTGGAAGCCCGGTGTCAGCTGTCGAGTGCGGGTTCAGTCGGGCCGCGTAACCATAACTTGCCTGAAGTGTGGTCGCATCGTGCGTTTACCCTACAAGCCAAAAAAGAAAGAATAATCAAGTTTCTCTTTTGACAATTTCTCAAAAGTGAAAAATAAGGGCTTATTCCTGTGATTCTAAGACTTTTGCCCATCTGCGTCGCATCCTTCAACTTTAACACAATGTCGAAAACGGTTAAAGTGTGGGAAAAGCGTTAATATCGCCAGCTTCAAGAAGTTTAGAGGACGAACTATAAGAGAGGAAAAGAGATGTCAGTTAAAGAAGTTTCTGCAAACGCGCTCATCAAGCGCTTGAGCGAGGAGCTGGGGAAGCTGAAGGAGCTAACGCCACCCCAGTGGAGCCACTTCGTCAAGACCGGGGCTCACAAGGAGCGTCTTCCCGAGCAGCCCGATTGGTGGTATGTGCGTGCGGCCTCGCTACTTAGACGAGTTTACATCGAAGGTCCGGTGGGGGTTTCGAGACTCCGTAGCTATTACGGTGGACGGCAGAACCGCGGGCAAGCACCCGAGCACTTTCGCAAAGCAGGGGGCAAGATTCTGCGAACCATCCTTCAACAGCTCGAACAAGCTGACCTCGTTCGAAAGGTCGAGCGGGGCGGGCGGAAGCTCACCCCGAGGGGCGCAGCGATAATCGATAACTTGACTAAACAGATAAAAACCGAACAAAGGGAGGCGTGAGGATGGAGGAAGAAGAAATCGAGGAACTGCGCAGGCGAAAGATGCTTGAGTTGAGAGCGAAGCTTGAGGAACAGCAACGCCAAGCTGAACAACGAAGACAATACGAAATTCAAAAAAGACTGGCGATTCAGCAAATCCTAACCCCCGAGGCCCGAAGCAGGTTAGCGAACATTCGAGCGGCCAAACCAGAGTTCGCTGAGCAACTGGAGCTCCAACTTATACAGTTAGCCCAAGCAGGAAAACTCGGATCGAAGATTACCGACACTCAACTGCGCCAGATTTTGGGCAGGCTGCAGGCACGGAAGCGCAAGTTCAGGATAAAGAGGATTTAGATGGCGCGAAACAAACCGGCTCCGCTTAAACGAAGGCTGGGAAAAGCAGCCAAGCACACGCGGCGTGCCCCCATATGGGTGATGTCCAAGACCGGGGGGAGAGTGCGCACCCACTCAAAGCGGCGCAGCTGGCGAAGGCAACGCATAAAACCTTAGGTGATACCCATGCCAGAGGAGCGGATATATGTCATCCCGCTAAGGGACGCCAAAAGTGCCCCCCGCCAAAAGCGAACATCTCGGGCCGTCAAAATCGTGCACGAGTTCTTGCGGCGCCACATGAAGTCTGAGGAGATAAAGCTCGATCAAGAGTTGAACCGCAAGCTATGGGAGCGAGGAGCGAAGCACCACCTGCCGCGAATCCGAGTGCGGGCCGTCAAACAGGATGATGGTTCGATCGAAGCTTTTTTGGCAGAATAAGGTGGCGCCATGCCGATTGTCAGAGTGAGCTTCAATCGAATTCCGTTCTTAGGAGCTTTCGCTCTAACCACAGATAAAATCGCGCTGCTCCCTGAGCGCTTTCACTTTCGAGAGCAGATTGTGGAAGATGCGCTGGGTGTACCCGTAGCCTTGGCAAACATGCACAATAGCCCCTTGCTGGGTATTCTGGCCGCTGGCAACTCCAATGGGCTCGTGTGTTCTGAGCTGCTTGAGTCTGAGGAGGAGGAGCGGCTTACCGGGCTTGGTGTGGGAGTCTCACGCATTCCTGGGCGATACACGGCTTTCGGAAATCTCGTGCTGGCGAACGACCATGGCGCCTTAGTGAATCCCGAACTTCCCGATGAGATCTTAAAACTCATAAGTGAAAGCTTAGGCGTGCCCGTGAAGCGAGGGACGCTTGCGGGGGTTAAAAACGTGGGCGCAACAGGGGTGGCAACGAATCGAGGAGTGCTCGTACATCCAGATGTGTCTAACGAGGAACTCAAGCACGTTTCGAGTGTTCTTGGCGTGACCGCGGAAGTCGGCACCGCATGCGGCGGGGTGAAGTATGTTGGGTTGTGTTTGGTGGCGAATTCTAATGGTGTGATCGCCGGCAGAACCACAACAGGCCCCGAGCTTGGCCGCGTGGAGAGCGCTTTAGGATTCATCTGAGGTGATTAGATGAAAATATTTCGCATTAGGGGTTGGTTCAAGCAAGGTCTCCATCGACAGCGCTTCACGCGCGAGCTGCTAGCGCTCTCGAAAGAGCAAGCTCTCCAGCGGGTTTACTCAGATGTCGGGAGCAAGCACAGAGTCAAGCGCAACTTAATTCATATAGAAGAAACAGTTGAAGTTAAACCCGAGGAAGTAAAGGATCCTCGAATACTGGCTATGTTGGAATGATAAGATGGAAAAGATAACTGACGAAGAGCAGGAAAAACTGCAACGCATCCTAGGCGAGCTCAGTGACTACCGAGCAACAGCTGAGGCCCTTCGCCAACACCTCTCGATGCTCGCCGCATCGCTTTCCGAAATCTCGATGACCTCCAAGGCGATAAAGACGGTAAAGGAGCTTAAACCAGGAACTGATATTCTCGTGCCCATGGGCTCCGACTCATTTATCACCGCCAAGCTCGGAACAACGGAAAAGGTGATCACCGGACTTGGCGCGAATGTGGCTGCAGAGCGCAGTTCCGAGGATGCTCTCAAGGTGCTCGATGCCAGAAGGGCGGAGCTCGAGCAGGCTCTGGGTCAGGCGCGTAATGAGTTAGGGCAGCTAGAGGAGCGCATCGAGGCTCTGAGGCCGGAGGCAGACAGAATCCTTGAGAAGGCCCGGAAAGCGCAGCCCTAGGGGAACTCGATGTTTGAGAAACTAAAGCAGAAAATCAAACGGGTAGTGGAACGTATTAGTCAGAAGGCGGCACCCGAGAAACCACCAGAAGCGCCGCCCGAAGTTATTCCAGAGGTCCCTCCAGAAACCCCGCCCGAAGCTCCTTCAAAAGTTCCAACTCCCAGAAAACCGCGCAAAGCGTTGAAGCGGATAGTGAAGCGCATCATCCGAAGGGAGCTCTCCCCAACGGATGTCGAGGACATCATCTGGGAGCTTCAAGTTGGTCTGCTCGAGAGCGATGTCGCGGTGCCAGTCGCCGACCACGTCATCGAGCGCGTGAAGGCTGGCCTAACGGGACGAAAGTTGGGACTACGGGAGGACCCCAAGAAACTCGCGGATGAAGTCCTCCGCCAAGCGATTCAAGAAATTCTGACAACCGAGCAAAAGGTTGATTTACTCAAGGTCATCGAGGCCAAGCGCGCCAAGGGCGAACCCGCTGTGATAGTTTTTGTTGGAATCAACGGTCACGGTAAAACCACAACAATCGCCAAGTTGGCACGATATCTCATCGGACATGGGTACAAACCAGTACTCGCGGCTGCGGACACCTTCCGCGCGGCTGGTATCGAACAGCTTGAGATTCATGCTAAGCGTGTAGGCGTTGGGGTGATTAAACAGCGAAGGGGGGCCGATGCAGCGGCTGTTGCTTACGACGCAATCGCCCATGCAAAGGCTCGAGGGCTCGATGTCGTTCTCGTCGATACCGCTGGGCGGATGCAGACTGACATCAACCTCATGGACGAGATGCGGAAGATCATACGGGTAGCGAAACCTGACCTCACGATTTTTGTGGGGGATGCCCTAACGGGAAACGACGCGGTCGAGCAGGCACGAACGTTTGACCAAGCTGTGGGGATAAATGGTTCAATTCTATGCAAGATGGATGCCGACGCCCGGGGAGGCGCTGCACTCTCGATAACCCAAGTGACGGGACAACCGATTCTGTTTTTGGGCACTGGACAGAGCTACGAAGATCTAGTCGAGTTCAAGCCGGAAATTATTTTGAACGCTTTGTTCGGCGACTGACACGGCGCTTTTTCTTTTCCTTGAGTTTCGCGCGCAGGAACTTTAGGATTTCCCTTGGGTCAGCTCGCCCCCGCGTGAGCTTCATCACCTTTCCGGCCAAGAAATTCAAAGCTTCTTTTCTGCCAGCGCGATAATCCATTACAGCTTTTGGATTTTCTTCGATTGTTCTAATAACAGCAGCCCTAAGCTCCGCCCTTCCTAGGCGCTCTAACCCCAGTTCCCTGATCAACTCTTCAGGCTCGGCAGGTTGCTTCACGAGCTTTCGGAGTACGAGCTCCCCTTGCTCGGGAGTTATCCGCTTGGCTTTGACCATCCGAAGCAGGCCCGCGAGCTGTTTGTGTGTGAACTTCAAGTCCGTCGCGCGAAGCTTCATGTAGTTCAGTACCTTCTTGAGCTTCGTCTGGAACCAAGTCGCGACAAGCTTCGGGTCCACCTCTTTTGCGACAGCCTCGAAGAGGTCTGCAAGCTCTCGTTCGCTGACGATTACCTCTGCAGCGGCTTGGGGTATTTTATACTGTTTGGCCAATCGCTGCTCGCGTTGATGAGGTGCCTCGACCATGCGCTTTCGGATCGTCTCGACATGTGCGCGATCGATTACGATTGGGAAAATGTCAGGATCAGGTATAACATGAAAATCTACGACTTTCATTCGCATGGGTATCGTAATCATTTGACTTTCCAGATAAGCACGCGTTTCATAGGTGATTGCTGCCCCGCGCTCGATCAAAGCCTTCTGCCGCATGACCTCAAACTTGACCGCGCGATAGGCCCCCTTAGTTGAATTAATATTTTTTATTTCGACGCGGGTTCCACCCTCAAGCGAAATGTTGGTGTCCGCGCGCAGCGTGCCCGGTTCCGGCCTGACTTTGCCTGAATAATCAAGCACAAGCATCAACTGTCTTAGGAATCTACGTGCCTCCTCGGGCGAGTGCATATCTGGCTCCGTCACTATCTCCACGAGCGGTATCCCACAGCGGTTGAAATCTACAGTACCCGCAACAGGGTCGTATGCCCCAGGGTCCTCCTCAAGATGTACTTCGCGGATTCTGATGCCCACGAGCTCACCGTTTATGCCAATCGGTGTGCTCGAGTGTTGGTAACCAGCGGGTAGGTCGGGATAATCGTAGTGCTTGCGTTGGATGTAGATCGGTTTATCAACCACCACATCGCAGCCAAGCATCAGCGCAATCTCGATTACTGCATCAATCGCCCTCACGTTTGGAGGCATCGGCTTGGCACCGGGCATGGCCGTGCATATCGGACATACATTCGTGTTTGGGGGAGCCTCCCTGTAGTCAGTTGGGCAATCGCAGCATAGTTTGCGTTTGGTTGCTAGCTGCTCGTGAACCTCGAACCCTATTTTCATCTTCATTTCGCCGCCTCCAAGGCACGCATGACGCGTAATACGGTCTCTTCACCAAGCACTTTGCCTTGCACCTGCAGACCAACTGGGATGCCACTAGCCTCACCCGCCTTGATAACGCCAGCACAGATGCCAGCGAGGCTGATTGGTGAAGTCAGGTAATCGTATGCGTACATCTCGGCCGGGGACAACTTCGTGCCCAACTGATGGGGCAGCTTCGGCACAGTTGGCCCCACAATAACGTCGACCTTATTTAACGCTTCACCGAACTCTCGTCTCATAAGCGTCCGAACTTGTAGCGCACGTTTGTAGTACCTTTCATGCTGATCCTTGCGGCTGATGTAGTTCCCGCACTTTATCCTACTAAGAACCTCATCACCACAGACTTCTTCGATGCGTCGCCCGTACTTACGGCCGTCGAACTTGCGCGTTGCAGAGAAGAACTCGGCAAACATGATCACGTAATATGCTGACAGACCTTTTTCGAGGTTGGGGAGCTCAACTTCGACGACCTCGGCTCCAAGATCGTGCAGTTTATCGACAGCGCCATCTATGACCCTCATAACTTTGGAATCCGTTAGCTCGCTGAACTTGGGGCTCGTCCCTATACGAATATTTTCGATGCCGTTGCCGAGCTTATCTGAGTAGTTGACGCTTGGGGAGTCTAAACTTGTGCACTCGTTAGGGTTGTGGCCAGCGATGGTCTCAAGCATCAGCGCTGCACCATAGACATCTGGCGCTAGCGGCCCGACCTGATCAAAGCTTACTGCTAACTCGATCAAACCGTGGGCTGGTATCAAACCTTGGGTTGGTCTGATGCCGACGACCCCGCAATGGCTCACCGGGTTCCGAATTGCGCCGCCAGTATCCGTACCCAGACAGAGGTCGCACATCCCAGCTGCTATCGCTGCGGCACTACCGCTGCTCGAACCCCCTGGGATATGGCCTGGTGCAGCAGGGTTGTCGGTCGAACCAAATGCGCTGGTCTCGCCGCTCGAGCCGCACGCGAACTCATCCATATTGTTCATACCCACTATTATCCCTCCTGCCTCACGGACTCTTCGGATGACCTCGGCATCGTAAGGGCAGACGTAATCTTCTAGGGTACGAGAAGCACAAGTGGCCCGGAGCCCCTTGACATTTATGTTCGATTTTATCCCGATCGTGAGGCCGGCCAGCTTTCCCACTCGTTCCCCACGCTTGAGCTTGCGGTCGATGGCTTCGGCCTCAGCAAGACAATTTGGGTTGAGTTCAATGAACGCCTTTATTTTTTTATCCAACTCTTTGATTCGATTGAGTGCTTGCTGCACGTTTTCCGTAGCTGAAAGCTCCCCCTGCTGGATTGCCCCAAGTTTCTCTATCGTTCCTCGACCCACTTCGCCACCTCCACCCGGAGGTTACCTTGTTCGTCCGCTCCCGGCATAATCGAGATGAAACGTTTTCGAAACTCGGTTCGCTCTCCTTCGCGGGAAGGCTCGCCATCAGGACGTGAAACGTTGTAAGTCTCCTGGCTGTAGTAAGTTTCCTTGAGCTTGGGGAGGTCCTCCGCCGCTGCAACAAATGATTTGATAATCTCCTCGACGTTGCACCCGATTTCCTTCTCTCTTTCAGCCATCCAGACCCCACTTGATATCTCCACCGCTATATGAAAAGTTTGGTGCCCAACATTGCCCCTGTAACTTTAAGCTTAAACCGACTAATTTTCTTTGGTGGCGGCTTGAAAAAACTAGCTAAATTTTGGGAGAAATTACCGGACAAGAAAGTCCGTTGCTCGCTTTGCCCATGGAGGTGTGTGATAGCTCCCGGCAAGTTGGGTGTCTGTCGTTCACGAAAGAACGAAGACGGCAAGCTCTACACCTTGGTTTACGGTTCAATCGTTTCGATGGCGGCCGACCCCATCGAGAAAAAGCCCCTTTATCACTTTTGGCCAGGGACCAGCGTTTTTTCCCTCGCGGCCCCGGGTTGTAATTTCAAGTGCCTGCACTGTCAGAATTGGGCCATCTCGCAGGTGAAAGTCGAGGAAATCGCTCACGAGGATCTTCCACCCGAGCAAACAATTGAATTGACCAAGCGTTACGGTTGCAAAGGCATAGCCCATACTTACACCGAGCCAACAATTTGGACTGAATATGCTATCGATGTAGGAAAACTAGCGCGCCGCGAGAATCTTTACAACGTATACGTGACCAACGGCTACATGACCCTCGACGCACTGCAGGAGCTTGGGCCATATCTTGACGCAGCCAATGTCGATGTCAAGGCGTTTAACGATGATTTTTACAGGAAAATATGCGGGGTTCCGAGCATCAAACCAGTTCTAGAGGCCTGCGAGTGGATGGTCGGACATGGAATTCATCTAGAGGTAACTTATTTGGTGATCCCCCGTGAGAACGACAGCTCTGAGGAAATCCGAAAATTCTGTAAATGGGTTTTTGAAAAGCTCGGCCCCGAGGTTCCCACCCACTTCAGTCGCTTCTACCCCCATTATAAAATGACGGACCGATCGCAAACACCGGTGGAAACGCTTGAGCGAGCGGTGAAAATAGCCAAGGAGGAGGGGCTGCACTATATCTACATTGGAAACGTCCCCGGACATGGGGCGGACAACACCCATTGCCCTAAGTGCGGTGAGCTGCTAATCGAGCGCTACGGGTTCAGTGTCACGCGCTATGAGTTAAAAGATAAGCAGTGCCCGAAGTGTGGAACCAAAATCAACGTCGTGGGGGAGTACAGGCCGAGCAAGCGTGGGTGGTTTTAAATTTCACCTTGCTGCTTTGATGCATGTTTTTAATTCCTGCATGCCAAGTTTCGCCAGCTCCTCCGCTCGTTTCCCATCACGAGCCTCTGCGAAGCACCTGAAAATCGGCTCAGTCCCCGAGGGCCGGAGCAAGAGCCAGCCGTCATCGAAAATCACCCGCAGACCATCGGTGCGGTCTAGTTTGTACTTAGCGAAGCGTTTGGCGAGGGCTTTGAGGATTTTAGGCTTAAATTCATCCGGGCATTTGGCTCTTTGCTTAATCTGTGAGTAATGGGGCAACGTGGAGTCGAGCTTCGAAACTTTCATGCCCGTGTGGTCGAGCAGCTCAACGAACTTCACGGCGGTCATTATCCCTTCACGACAGAGCAGCCAGTCGGGAAAGATCACTCCACCGTTCTCCTCGCCACCAATGTCGCCACCCCGCTTTCGAAATTCTCCGATAATCTCAGGCTCCCCCACTCGCGTGCGTGCGATCTCGCCACCCAGCTTTGAAGCTACGTCATCGAGCACGGCGCTGGTGGCAACCGTGGTCACGATTCGGGGACGCTTCCGCTCGCGAAGGTAATGCAACGCCACGAGCGCGAAGACGCGGTCGCCGCTGAGAATCTCACCCCGCTCGTCCACGATCAACGTTCGATCCGCGTCACCATCGTGAGCTATCCCCAAGTCTGCCTTGCAGGCGACGACTGTTTTAGCGAGCTCCCCCAAGTTTTCTGGAACTGTCTCGAGCTTGCGCCCCGGAAAAGTGCCGTCTAGCTGGCAGTTGAGCGAAACCACCTTGCATCCCAGCTCTCGCAGCAAACGAGGTGTCACCACGCTGCCTGTAGCATTACCGCAATCTACTACCACCTTTAGCCCGCGCTTGAACTTTGGGACACGCTTCCGCATGGCATCGATATAAGGCTCTAGAGGATCTGCCTCGCTTACGCGGCCGATGTGCTGCCAGTTCACCCGCTTTCCACCTTTGAAAACGATGCGCTCGATCTCCCGCTCGCGCTTGCGCTCGAACCCAGCGCCCTCGCTATCCCAGAACTTGATCCCGTTGTACTCGGGCGGGTTATGGGAGGCAGTGATGATGACGCCCGCGTCACACGAGAAATAGCGAGTCGCGAACGAGAGCACGGGTGTTGGTGTTAGGCCTAGCTTAAGCACTTCGCACCCGCCAGCCGTTAGGCCAGCGACTAAGGCATGCTCTAACATCTCGCTTGAGGTGCGATTATCGTGCCCAACCGTGATTTTTCCCTTACCCCCCAAGTGTGTCGCTAAGGCTAGGCCGAGATTGAAAGCTAATTTTGGAACCAGCTCTTGATTTGCAATGCCCCTAACGCCGAAGGTTCCGAATAGCTTTGGCATGGTACCATGAACAATTATATCGCACGTATTAAATCATCTCACGCTAAATCCAACATGGGCCCGTGGCCAAGCTGGATAAGGCGGCAAGTGGAAACACCCGCAAGCCTTCTATCTTGGCGAGGAAAGCTGCAGATCGCGCGTTCGAATCGCGCCGGGCCCGCCATTTTGTGCTGGGTTGCATCAATCTTAAATCAAAGTAGTGGAAATGGGTGGTTGGATAAAATGGAACCTGTTGAAATCCTTAATGTTACCGGATTTCGTGCCAAGGAACAGCTTCGCGGGGCCTCCTTGGGAATTCTCCCGATGGGAAGTATCGAGTTTCACGGGCCCCATGCTCCACTCGGCACTGACAGCATTATCGCCACAGCTCTCGCAGA
>CAYFPZ010000035.1:0-2339 GCA_964345105.1 Hadarchaeota archaeon (SeqCode) | reverse complement strand
CAGTACTTCGAAGTATCAGTCCTAGGGGAAGGTGAGTTTCCGGTCTCTCTTTTTTCGCCACCGGCTGAAGGGAGAATAGAAATCTGTGTGAAAAAGATGGGCAAAGTTACAACGGCGTTGCAAAGACTCGAAGTGGGAGAAACAGTTTGGGTAAGAGGACCGTATGGAAACGGTTTTCCAGTTAAGGACTGGGAAGGCAAAAAATTAATACTGATTGGCGGTGGTATAGGTTTACCTCCCCTGAGATCGCTGCTTTACTATACGATGGATGAAGGAAAGTACAGAGAATTGATGCTAATTTATGGAGCAAGGAGTAGGAAAGATCTGATTCGAGAACAAGAGCTCCTTGGCTTAAGGGATAAAGGAGTAAGGGTGCATTTATCAATCGACAGGGCAGAGGAGGGGTGGGGTGAATTTGTGGGCTTTGTGCCAGCCAACTTGCTGCAAATTTCTCCCCCATCTGGAAATTCGATAGCCGTGACCTGCGGTCCCCCAATCATGATAAAATTTGTCATAAAAAACCTCTTGGAGCTAGGATTCAAACCTGACCAAATTTTCATGACGCTTGAGATGAAAATGAAGTGTGGATTGGGCAAATGTGGAAGGTGCAATGTAGGCAGCGTTTATGTATGTCGAGATGGACCTGTCTTTTCTTATGAAAGGCTAAAAGAACTCCCCCCAGAATATTAAAGCGGTGAAACGTGGGGGTCAAGAATTAAAATAAGGTGATAAAATGTCCGAAGTTTTATTTTTCAACTATTGGGAGAGCACAAAGACCGTTTATGAAGGCATCAAGGCCCTCCTCCAAAAACTGCCGCTGACAAAAGTCGTGGGTAAAGACGACTTGGTAGCTATCAAAGTGCACATGGGCGAACTCGGAAACGTGACCCACATCAAGCCAGAAATCGTGAGAGAAATCGTTGAATTTGTGAAAGCGATTGGCGGGCGACCTTTCGTGACCGACACTACCACCCTCTACCCTAAAGCAAGATGGACCGCTATGGAGTACCTTCAAACAGCAGCAGCGAACGGCTTTACTGGTAAATCAATGGGTGCACCGATAATCATCGCTGATGGCCCGCTTGGATACGATGGCACCAAAAGACCCGTAAGTAGGAGGGTTGAGGGATGTGATCTGGGCGAAGTTGAGGTTGCTCAATCTATAGCCGAGGCGGATGCGATGGTGGTAGTATCTCATGCAAAGGGCCATATTACCGCAAGTTTCGGCGGCGCAATCAAAAATGTTGGAATGGGTTGTTTGACCAAACGTGGAAAGTCGGCCCTACACAGAGCCGACTTGGCGGAGATAAATGCAGAGGAGTGCAGTGGTTGCGGCAAATGTGTGGAGACTTGCGCCTACGGGGCGATGCAAATCAAGGATGAAAAAGCGCACAGGGACGTCGAGAAGTGCATGAACTGCAATTTCTGCTATTTTACCTGCCCGAACAAAGCTATGAAACTCCCGGATGATGCGAATAAGCGCTTACAGATTTACCTCGCACATGGGACGGCGGCGAGTTTGGAAAAATTCGATGACAAAGTTTGCTTCGTCAACGTCATTCAGGATGTGACCCCGCTCTGCGACTGTGACACTCACGCTGGCAATCCTATAGTGGCCGATGTAGGCATTCTCGCCTCAATGGATCCAGTTGCAATTGACAAGGCATCGCTCGACCTCATCGATAAGGCTGAATTGGTGCCCGGCGCGCTGGCCGAGGATGGTCCGGACAGGCTTGGCAGAATCAACCACGGGGACAGCACGATTCAGATGCGCGTAGCAAAAAAACTAGGGACAGGAGAACTCAAATATCAGATAATCGAAATTTGAAGTTCCTTAAGTTAACAGCACCGGAGTAAAAGAATTATGGATTACTCTAAATTGGGCGATCGTTTACTCTTGAATCCAGTACTCTCCAGTTTCAGTGACCTCTTTCTTCCAGATTAGTGCTTTCGTCTTTACGCGGTCCATGATTTGGGGCAGCACCGAAAAGACCTCGGCTCGATGCTTGCCCGCCACCAAGACGTAGATGGCATCCTCACCGGGTGTCAGGTCGTCTATGACATGGTGGATCATAACCCTCAGGATGCCTGGTTGTCTCTCGATGTCAGCTGCTATTTGCTCAAGTTCTTTGATCGCTTCTTCCGCGCACTCGTAGTGTAGATACTTTACTTTATTCCCGTCCTTCGAGGTGTCACGGACGACGCCCACGAAGCATCCCACCGCACCCGCCTTCCCCCCAAGTTCACTTTTCAATTTTTGGAGAAGTATCGGCAAATCAACCTCGCCCTTTTGATGGATGCCAACATCTGACACTAGACAACCCTGCAGATTGTATTCT
>CAYFPZ010000034.1:0-20368 GCA_964345105.1 Hadarchaeota archaeon (SeqCode) | reverse complement strand
AACAAAGACCTCGCTCGAGGAAGGGGTCAAGAAATTGCTGGGGGTTCTCGAATGAAAGTTTGGATAGTGATGCCGGCCTACAACGAGGAGCGATCAATCGGGAGGGTGCTAGATGCCCTTAAGCGCGAGGGTTGGCGCAACATCATCGTGGTGGACGACGGGTCGCGCGACCGAACTGTGGAGATTGTTCGTTCGAAGGGAGCACTTGTCATCCGCCATAAAAAAAATATGGGGTTGGGGGCGGCACTTCGAACTGGGCTAGCGAAGGCCCAAAGGCTGGGTGCGGGCTGCGCTGTTACCTTCGACGCCGATGGGCAGCACGATCCAAAAGCAGTCGGGCGTATGGTCAAGGCCCTGAATGATGCAGACCTCGTGATAGGGGTTCGGCAGCACTTGGGGATCCCGCTCCACAAGCGGGTCGGCAACTTCGGCCTGAACTTGATAACGTGCTTGTTCAGCGGGGTGCTCACGGACTCGCAATCTGGCTCGAGGGCTTTTAACAAGCGGGCGCTCAAGCGAATCCGTATCCGCAGCAACCGCTACGAGGTTTCGTCCGAGATTATTATTCAAGCGAGGCGGAAGGGGCTAAGGCTCCGGGAAGCTCCGGTCAGGTGCTTGTACACCAAATATTCTAAAGCGCGGGGGACGACAATCACCAGCGGCTTCAAGATTTTTTGGGCGCTGATCAGGCAGGAGGTGTCTAAATGAATATACTATACATCACAGAAATTTACCCGGATCCCAAGCGAGGAATCGGCGTATGGGGTGGCGGTGAACGGCAGTTTTACGAGATCTCCCGCCGGGTGGCTGACTGCGGACATAACGTGACAATTTTAACGTGCAATTTTCCTGGCCAGCCCGCCGAAGAGGTCGTCGATGATATAAAGATACATCGGATTGGGTTGAGTAGGGACCCGAAGACGGGCGGAGCGCGCAAGTCCGTCCTACCCATTTTTTCCTACATGCTCAAGACGGCAAGAAGGGCAATGAAGCTGGCCCCTGACCTGATTCACTGCAACACGTATTTCCCAGTATACCCGGGCAAAATGGCGGCACGATCGAAAGGGGTACCGCTGGTGAGCACGTTCCACGACATCTATGGCATGAGGGGATGGATAGAGAGCCAGCGCTCGCTTGTGTGGGGGTTGCTGGGGCACCTCGCCACGACCATCGCTGCCCGCCTGCCGCACGACCGAGTAATCTCCGTTTCGCCGCAGTGCAAACAAAAGTTGATCGACCTCGGCATCCGGAAGGACAAGATCACCGTGATCCCCAACGGAGTCGACTTAAAGCTTTTTGACTCAACTCGCGTGAATAAAGTTCCTAACCAAATCCTGTATGTGGGGCGCTTAGTGGACTTCAAGCATGTGGATTGGCTCATTCAAGCATTTTCAAAGGTTTTGAAGGAGGTGCCTAGCGCCAAGCTGAAGATAGTAGGCGGGGGTCCCGAAAGAGGCAATCTAGAGGTGCTCGTTAGGAAGCTAGGTCTCCAGAAACACGTCACTTTTACTGGTATCACTCCAACCTATGAAGCGGTGACGCGTTATTACAAAGAATCAGAAATCTTCGTCCTCCCCAGCACCGTTGAGGGCGAAGCCATCGCGCTTAAGGAGGCGATGGCGGCGGGTCTGCCACTTATAGCGATGAACGTCCCCGGCTCCGGAGTTTTGAGCCTGATGCGGGACGGGAAAAATGGGTTCCTGCTCGAGCCTGGGCGGCCGAAGCTCATAGCTGAGAAGCTGGTTCACCTCCTGCAGAACGAAAAATTGAGGAAAGAGATGGGGGCGGCGGGCAGAAAATTTGTTGAGAAGTACGATTGGGATGTTATTGCCGAGCGAACCCTTCAGGTGTACCAAAAGGCGATAGAGGACAGGTGAAAAATCTTTGAGTAGCTTTTGGATAGCTCTATCAGCTTTGATGATTGGCGTGGGTATTTTCGCCCGATTTCGGGGGGCCATAAAAATTAGGTCAACTCATGACACTTGGTATTATCTGCTCGTTGCTGATAAAATTAGAAAAAGTAAACGACTTCCAAAAAAAGTAGACCACTTCTTATTCGATGGTGATTACGATTACCCGCCTATCCTCCCAAAAATGCTTTCTCTTGTGCCCAAACGGAAGTTAGAGAAGTATGGGTGGGTTTTCTCACCGAGTGTAGAGTTGCTCCACATGCTTCTCCTCTTTATCGTCGCCCAATGGGTTACAGGTAATCTGGTTATCTCACTCATGGCAATGGGGATTTATGCGGTTACCCCAATACTCGTCTGGGAGTTCACAACCCTTAACTCAAGATCCTTAGGTTCATTGTTTTTCTCCGCGTGCGTCGTCTCACTGCTGGCTTTTTCTGCTGGCGTGGGCGTCTACTTTTTGATACCTGCAATCCTCTTCGGGGCGACTGTTCTACTCACCCACAAAATGGCGACGCAGACACTATTTTTTCTGCTGGCATTTTTCTCGATATGGGAAGGGAGTTTGCTCTATCTAGCGTTCTTGGGTCTCGTAGTCGGACTGGCGGTACTTGTTTCAAAGGGATTTTACCTGAAAATTCTCAAGTCTCATTATACAATTCTAAATTTCTGGAGAAAAAACATCAGCTCGCTGAGCAAATTCGATGCGTATTTCCTTAAGAAGGAAGGTAAAAAAAAGAGATCGGTCTTTCGAAGGCTCCTTGCGCTTCCTAGATGTCGTAAAATTTACCTGTATCAAGTCATGAACCTGTGGGTGCTCCTCTTGGTCATCTCGCTCGTCTTCTTTGGGGGACAGTCATATCTGGCAGGATTTTCAGAGAAGCTAATGGTGTGGGGAGTTTTTATTTTTGGACTTTTCCTCTTGACTACGTATATCCCCCCGATTCAGTTCTTAGGGGAGGGGGAGCGATATTTCGAGTATGGAGCATTGCCAATATCAGTAGTCGTTTCCGTCTTGCTTTTCAACATCGGCAGCCTTCTCTTCGGTCTGCTGTTTGTACTTACTTTGGGGGTATCAATCGGACTCATATTTTTGCTCCAGGAGTATCAGCTCAGGAGTTCCAAGACAATGTCTGCTGAACTCTTGGTGAAAATTTTTAAGTACATCAAGAACTCGAGAAAACAGAACGTGATGTGTGTCCCAATTGAGCTATCATACCCTACTGCGTACTTCACCAGAAAAAAAGTGTTGTTTCACGATAGCCCCTCGGCATTTGAGAAGGGAAAGGACTTTTTTCCAGTTCCAACTAAGCCGCTGAGCTTGATCGCTGATAAACACGATATCTATTTCGTGCTTGTGGATAATACACTTACAGACTTGAGCGAATTAGATCTAAAGAATTTTAAGGTGAAACTAAAAGAAAACCGATATTTTCTCCTCGAAAGAGCCAATAGGTAGATATTTCACATTTAGTTTTGGCATTTGATACAAGCGAATTTCCGCAATGGTTGTAAGTGAAGTTACAGGCAGCTACCCCATCACTTAATGTATCTCAACTTTATTTTGCCCTTATCGTTTATCTCCACTTTTCCGACAATCTTCGCCGGAGTGCCGGCCACTATCGACTTAGGAAGGACATCATTTTTTACAAAACTATTTGCCCCCACCAAACAATGGTCTCCAATTGTCACCCCTTTTTCGATCAACGATAAGCTACCGATATAGCAGAAATTGCCTATCTTCACCGGGGAATATTCATAGCTCATTTTACCACCTGAGAGCGCCCACTTGACAGTATCATGAGTATAAATCTGGACCCCGCTCGACACGCTGCAGTAATCACCGATTTCTAGTCCACCAGAACCATCAAGTATCGTAAACGGCCCTATCCAAGTGTTCTTGCCAACCTTCACGTTTCCGAATATGTGGCTACTTTGGTACACGCTGCTGCCTTTACCGAAACCGAGGAACTTTGCCCTTTCCCACCTATCGAAAAGCTCGTCCTCGAAAGGCAGGGATCTGTTCCATTTATCTATCATTTTTTTCCGCAGTTTCTCATGAAGCTCTTTTAAACCCGCTTCTAGCCTCTTGGCCATCTGTCCACCTACTAAAGATTAGTCTGGGCATTTTAATCTTAATCTTATAAGAACCAAGATAAAATAACAGCTGGTCAAAATGTGCGGCATTTGCGGTTTTCTGGGGCTTGAGGACAGGGGGCTTCTGCGAAGAATGTGCAGGGTAATGACTCACCGAGGCCCCGATGAGGAAGGATTCTACTTGAGCAAAAACATCGGGTTGGGCAGTCGAAGGCTGAGCATAATTGATCTCAAAACTGGTAAACAGCCCATCCACAATGAGGACCAGTCGATTTGGATAGTTTACGACGGTGAGGTATACAATTTCCCAGAGCTTAGGAAAGACCTTGAGAAAAAAGGTCACAGGTTTTACACACGGACCGACACAGAAGTTTTGATTCATCTCTACGAAGAACTCGGCGACTCCTTCGTGGAAAAATTAAACGGCATGTTTGCCTTTGCGCTCTGGGATGATAATAAGAAGAGACTACTTTTGGCCAGGGACAAAGCGGGAATCAAACCCCTCCACTACACTCAGCTGGATGGCGAGACCTTCCTTTTCGCCTCTGAGATCAAGTCGATACTCCAATATCAAAAGGTGAAGAGGGGGGTAGATATTCAATCTCTGCATTATTTCCTGAACCTGCGGTACGTGCCTCGTGAGAGAACGATGTTCAGGGGAATAAGGAGGCTGTTACCTGCGCATCTCATGATTGTAGAAGGTGACAGGGTTAAAACGAAGAGATATTGGGCCCCAAAGATTCGCCCTACGAACAAGCCCGAAGGATATTACGTGAAAAAACTGAGAAAACTCCTGAAGGAATCGGTAGCGAGACACATGATAAGTGATGTCCCAGTGGGAGTTTGGTTGTCTGGAGGTCTCGATAGTAGCAGCGTTCTAGCGCTTGCGGCCCAAGTCAAGGGCGAACCTCTCGACACTTTTTGCATGGGATTTGGGATGCCTACAGATGAGACCGACGACGCGAGATTCGTCGCTGATTATTACGGTGCAAATCACCGCGAGCTCGTGAAACGGTCAAACCTGTTGAAAGAGTTCCCCCGGATGATATGGCACGCGGACGAACCAAAGAGGAACCTTTACCCCTACTACGTATCTAGGTTAATCAGCAGATATGTTAATGTGGCCCAAAGCGGTTTGGGAGGAGACGAGATTTTCGGTGGATATGTGTTCAAATATAATTTTGTGTCTTGGATAGAAGGGCTTCGCAGGAGGATGCATCACTGGCGGAGAAATATCTCCGATGCTGCGAGGAAAGTTGTGAACTTTCAGGCTACGTTTGGAAACATGGTAGATGATGAATATCTAGACTACCTTGAGACGATTCAATCGATTAATGATAACACAGCTCTTTATCTCGTAATCCAGACTTGGGACAAAGTGTTCAGCGAGGGATACCTGAGGAAGATTTATTCGAGTAGATTGTTGGGTAAGAAGCTGGAACCGATGAGGAAAGTATTCGAACCCTATTTCAACAATAACCTAAAATTCATCAATCAAGTATTTTTAGCGGATTTCAGCGTTAAAATGCCCGACGATTTTCTGTTTGTCGACGACAGAATGTCAATGGCGCATTCTGTGGAGACAAGATCGCCTCTTCTTGATGACGAGCTAATTGAGTTCTCGTTCACGATTCCCGTTCATCTCAAGCTGAAGGATCCAAACGGGAAATATCTACTAAAAAGGGCCATGCAGCCCTACTTGCCTGAAAGAATCCTCAAAAAAGAAAAATGGGGTTTCACAATGGACATCTATGAGACATACTTGAGAGAGCTCAGAGAGTACGCCACGCAGAAACTCCCTGAAGGGGACTTAGTGAAAGAGGGCTACATTAAGAAGAGCTATATCGAAAAGGTTTTGGGGGAGCTGCCGAACCCTAGGTTAAGCCTACACTACGGCGTAATTTGGAATCTGCTCGCGTTTGAGGTCTGGCATGAAATTTACATAAAAGGCAACGTTAAGAAACCTAGCCTAAATATCAACAAAATGTACTAATACTGGAGTGGATCTAGAAAATGTCACGTTCAAAAATCCCTCTGATGAAACCCTACGTCGGGAAGGAGGAGCTAGAGGCGGTCAGGGAAGTTTTGGGCTCAGGATACATGACTGAGGGCCCAATCACGAAAAAGTTTGAGGAAAATTTTGCCGCCTACGTTGGAGCAAAGCACGGAATCGCGACGACTTCCTGCACGACCGCCTTAGAGCTCGCATTGAAAGTTTTGAACGTGGGGCCTGGCGACGAGGTAATTGCGCCGGATTTCACCTACCCGATTACCGCTGGTGTAGCCGTTTTGGTCGGGGCAAAGCCGGTCGTGGTGGACGTTGATCTCGAGAGCTACAACGTTACAGCAGATCGCATTAAAGAAGCAATAACTGAGAAGACGAAGTGTATAGTCCCTGTTTCGGAATTCGGCAATCCCTTAGATTGTGAGGTTTACGAAATTGGAAAAGCGCAAGGCATCCCTGTGGTGGAAGACGCTGCTTGCAGCTGCGGGGCCGAGATAAACGGCAAAAAAGTCGGCACGTTTGCAGACATTACCTGTTTCAGCTTTCATCCTAGGAAGGTCATCACTACTGGTGAGGGGGGAATGATTACGACCGACAACGATGAATTCGCCAAGAAGTTAAGGGCGCTGAAGAAATTCGGGATAGAAGATGGCGAGTTCAAATACTGGGGGACTAACTACAAAATGAGCAATGTGCTCAGCGCAATAGGTCTGGCTCAACTAGAGAAAATAGAAGACATAATACAGATGAGGATAGAGAAAGCGGAGAAATACAATGAATTGTTGGAAGAGATAGAAGGCATAAAAACACCAACAGTTAGAGGGGGCACGAGGCACGTTTTTCAGTCTTACGTTGTGTACTTAGAAAGAAACGGTGTGAGAAATGAATTACGCAAGCATCTAGCGGAAAAAGGGATTGAGACACAGATCGGCACATACGCTTTACACCTGCAGCCGTGTTTCACGGGTGTCGAGAGAAAAGGTTCGCTAGAAAACTCCGAGAACCTGTTCAACAACCTCTTAACATTGCCTTTGCATCACGAGCTGTCACTTGGAAATCAGAAGTGTGTGTGTGAAGCAATTTCCGAATTTCTAAGGTGAGTGAATTTAATTGACAATCGCAGTGTTCGGAGCAGCCGGATTTGTTGGTCGGAACATGGTGGAGAAACTGGTGGAAGAAAATCTAGATTTCGTGGCCTCTGATATAAGGAAAAATGACATTTTCAAAGGGGTAAATTTTGTAAAGGCAGATATCTTAAATTTCGATGAAGTTTGTAAAGTAGTAGAAGGCGTCGATTACATAATCCACCTCGCAGCAAGCCCGCTGAAAGTGTCATTGGAAAAACCTAAGCTCAACATGAAGATAAATGTCGGGGGGACGCTCAACATCCTAGACGCCGCGAGAAAATTCGATGTCAATAAAATAATTTTCTCATCCGCATCTTCCATTTACGGAGACGTGAAATACAGTCCGGTCGACGAAAAGCACCCATGCACACCAAAGACGCCGTATGCGGTCGCTAAGTACATGTGCGAGAACTACCTGCGAGTCTACCAAGAGGTCTACGGGCTCGATTACTTTACTTTCCGCTTCTTCAATGTTTATGGTTCGTGGCAGTATCCTGAGACTGGCGCTTTGATTCCGTCTGTGTTCAAAAAAATCTCGGCCAACGAGGAGATAGTTATCCACGGGGACGGGTCCGCGACTAGGGACTTCATATACGTCGGAGATGTTGTGAATTTCTTTATCAAGGTGATTGAACGGGATATAAGGAATCAGACGGTAAACTTGGGCACAGGGAAGGGCACTAGCATCAGGGAGATTGTGGATATCTGCGGGGAAATCGCTGGCAGAAAACCTGACATAGTCCACTTGCCCCAAAGAAAAGGGGAAATCTCCAACTTTAGTGCAGACACGACGAAGTTGAAGGAAATATTTGGCGCTGTTCCAGAATTAGGGGTGGAAGAAGGTCTAAAGCACACGTTTGAGTGGATTAAAAAGACCATAAAAGCGTAGTTAACCTCCAGATTTCTCGGCTCTTGTGGCTATATCTAGAACCTTTAACCCCTCCCACCCATCAACCAAGGGTTTCTCATTTTTTTCAATACATTTTAGAAAATGCTGAAGCTCGAGTTTAAGCGGCTCTTCCTTTTTAATAGCCGGGACGATTTTTTGCTCGGGGCTGTAAATCTCGAGATTTTGTTCTATGTAGTTTAGGTAAGCGATGGCCTCCGTGCCAGTAGCAACCAGGCTCCTCACCTTGTGAGGGGTAAACCAATTCACCTCAATCGACGCGGCAACATTTCCGAAGTCTAGGACGACGATGGCGTGATCCTCTTTCTTGTGTTTCACCTTGCCAGCCTTTGCGAACACGCCGACGGGCTCTTTCCCCACCAGGTACCGGGTGATATCGATATCGTGAGTGGCAGAGTCTATTATCACCCCTACATTTCTTATCCTCTCGGCAAATGGACCTACTCTCCGAGTCGAGATTAGAATCAGTTTTCCAAGTGCCCCTTCGTCAATCATCTGTTTTAGCTTACTCACAGCCGGGTTGAACCGCTCGACATGTCCAATCATCAGTTTGGTGCCTTTTTTTTCGGCAGTTTCTATCATTCTCTTTGCATCTTCAACCGTGGAAGCTATTGGCTTTTCAACAAGGCAGTGAATTCCCCTATCGATAAAATCTAAGGCCATCTGTTTATGTAGGGGGGTAGGAACCACAATGCTGACTGCATCTACCTTGCCGTAAAGTTTCTCATACTGCTGGTAGTAGTTTGTGTTGTATCTCTCCCCGATCTTCTTTGCCGTCTCCAAATGTATATCAGATACCCCCACGAGTTCGCAGTTAGAGAGTTCGGAGTAAACCCGGGCGTGGTGCCGCCCCATCATGCCAACACCAACAACGCCAGTCCTAATCATAGACTCTACCGATTCCTTTGTAGTTCAGGCCGGCTTTTTTGACTTTCTTCTGATCAAAAAATCCTCTACCGTCAACTATCAGATTTCCTTTCATTAGCTCCCTTATTTTCTTCATGTCTAGTCTCTCATATGCTGAGTGTGCAGTCGTGAGGACCACACACTCCGCCCCATCGACTGCTTTGTAGATGTCCCTCTCGGTTTTGAAGTCGGATTTCTCTTCCCCTAAAAAAGGATCGTGAACCACCACATCGTAGTCTTTTAAAAGACTGATAATTTTGAGCGTGGACGAGTACTTGAACGCTTTAACATCAGGCTTGAAACTTAACCCCAGCACCGCCACCTTTCCTTTCTTCACGTGGCCCCTTATTATGTTCACTAAGTGCTCAGGCATCGACTCGTTGATTTCACGCGCCGCTTTCAGCAATGAGGGTTCATAACCCCTTTCCTCGGCGTCCCGGATTAAGTAATATGGATCCATGGGTATGCAGTGTCCACCGACGCCGCACCCCGGGCTGAGGAGGTTACAGAAGGGTTGAGAGTTCGCGGCCTTTATCACCTCAAAAACATCGACCCCATAAATCTCGCATATCTTGGCTATCTCGTTCACAAGCGCAATGTTGACATCCCTCTGGGCATTTTCCACGACTTTCTCTATCTCTGCCGCGGTCGGGCTACTCATCCGTATTATCCCCGGGGCGAAAGTCGAGTATATTTCTGAGACGATTAGTGTGCTCTTCTCATCCACTCCGCCGACTATCTTTGGGTAGGTCTTCAGGTCCTTCAAAACTTGGGGAGCACGGACTCGCTCCGGTGAATAGGCCAAACCGAAGTCCTTCCCGACTTTCAAGCCGATTTTTTCTTCTATGATTTTTCCGAATTTTTGCGTTGTGAGTGGAGGGACCGTACTCTCAAGCACGATTACCTTCCCCTCAGAAAATTCAGCTATATCCCTCGCCACGATTTCGACTGCTGTGATTTCCGGTTTCTTGTCCTCGGTTATTACGGTTGGGACAGTTATCGTTACTAGATCATAGCCCTTCACAGCTTCCATTTGTGAACTCGCCTTCAGCTTTTTTTCTTTCACGTTTTTCTCCACGAGTTCCTGCAGACCGGTTTCATCTTTTAAGGGCGCTACGCCCTCGTTTATCGAGGAGACCACTTTCTCGTCGGTGTCCACACCAGTGACTTGGAAACTTTGATCCGCGAGGGTAGCGGCTAATGGTAGACCAGCCCTACCCAGCCCAATTACGGCGATCTTTGTCCTTCTGGCCTTGACTCTTTCTTTTATTTCGTTTTCAGGAAGCTGGTAGAGCATGTCTACTCGCCTTTCATACTCTTGGCTGGATTCCCGACGACCACGTCCCCGCTCTTGACGTCTTTCGCGACGACGGCTCCAGCGCCGACCATCGCATTTTCACCCACCACTACGCCGGGCAGTATCGTAGCATTCGCACCGATTTTCGCGCCTTTTTTTATCGTCGGCCCCTCAAGTTTCGCCCCGTATTCCATGTGTTTGTCATTTGTCAGCACGCAGAATGGGCCCAAGAAAGCGCCGTCTTCGATAATAGTGTTTCTTGGTATGTAAGCACCGGTTTGGATTTTGACTTTGTTCCCTATCCTGCAGTCCCCATCTATTGTGGCGTTGGTACCGATAAGAACCTCATCCCCTATTGTCGTGTTCTCTCTAATCAGCACGTTGTGACCCGTTGTGAGCTTTTTCCCAATTTCGACGCCTGAGTAAATCACCGTCCCCGATCGGATGATTGAGTTTTCCCCTATTTTCAGGACCCCATCTTCTGAGTTCCCCAAGACGACGTTATCCTGGATCATCGTACCGTCTCGGATCTTCACCTTGCCACGGGAAATCACATTTTCTCCTTTCTTGATTTCACCCATAGCTATTCACGACCTCTACCACTTCCCTCAGCTCATCCTTATTTAATAAGTGATGAACGGGAATCGAGATGATGTCCCTGCTGACCTCCTCCGCGTTTGGGAGAGAGAAACCCTGCTTCTTGAACAGAGGTTGTTTGTGAATTGGCGTCGGGTAATATATCCCGTAGCCCACGCCGTTTTTCTCAAGGTGTTTGACGAACCTGTCTCGATTTCTTACTCGGATAGCGTACTGATGATAAATGTGTTTGACGTGATCGGCAACATAAGGTTTTTCCACTCCTTCTAGCTTCTCGTTGTAGAAATTTGCGTTCTCAATCCGCTTTTTGTTGAAGTTGTCCAATTTTTTAAGCTGAGTCCTGCCCAAGGCCGCGGAGATGTTTGTCATGCGGTAGTTGTACCCTAAGCTTTCGTGCTTATATCTGCCTTTTTGCCCATGATTAATAAACATCCTAGCTTTCTCCGCCAATTTTTCGTTGTCAGTCGTCAGCATACCACCCTCCCCAGTGGTCATGTTTTTAGTCGGATAGAAGCTGAAGCACCCAATGTTCCCCAGTGATCCGACTTTCCGTCTGTGATATTCAGCTCCGTGGGCCTGACATGCATCCTCGATGACGGGAATTCCGCGCTCCTCGGCAATCTCCAGGATGGGCTTCATCTCACACGGCTGTCCAAAGAGATGAACCACGATTATCGCCTTAGTCTTCTCATTTATCTCCTCTTTCACCTGATCTGGGTCTACGTTGTAGGTTTTTGGGTCTATGTCACAAAATACTGGCTTCGCGTTTTGCATCAAAATACATGTGGCGGTTGCGATGAACGAGAGGGTAGTAGTTATAACCTCGTCCCCTTCTTTTATCCCGAGCGAGGCGAGGGCGGTGTGGAGGGCAGAGGTTCCGTTATTTGTCGCAACCCCAAACTTTGTACTTATGTAGCTGGAGAACTCCTCTTCGAACTTTTTCACTTCTTTCCCGAGACCTAAGAACCCATTTTCTATGACCCGCTTTATCGCGTCAATTTCCTCTTCTCCCACCGAAGGTTTTGAAATAGGTATAATTTTAATCCCAAAGATTGATTGTCAGTGCCATATGAGAGCTTTTCGGTAGACCAAATTCTCCTATTCTGGCAAACTTTTTATCAACTATGGTCGCAAAAGCGAACTTGGGAGTACGATGCTGACTAATGCAATAAGGAGGGTACCGATTTACGCATGCACCATTGCGTCAAAAGGTATCGGGCGAGGGATTAATTTCATAAAATCCGACTTGGACGCGTATTTGGGCCCTACGCGATGCCACAGTTATCCAAGTTTTCTTGATCTCGCTCTCACAGATAGGTGCAATTTGAAGTGCAGGATGTGTCCTCGCACTTATGACTCCAAAATCGAACTGAGTGAGATGGGATTGGGGGACGCTAAGAGCATTATCGACAAAATGTCACCTTATGTTATACGGGCCCAATTAGCCGGTGGACTGGGAGAACCGCTACTCTATGAAAATTTGCATGTGGCGATAGATTACGTAAAAGACAAGAAGATTGACGTTTTTCTGACCTCGAATGCGACGCTTCTTGATGAGGAACACGCTCGTAAGCTGTTGAAGCGCAAAATAGATTACATTTCCTTCTCGGTGGATGGGGCAACAGCCGAAACTTATGAGAAAATTAGGTTGGGCGCGAAGTTCCGGGAGGTGGTTGATAACATCAAGAGATTTTGCGAAATGAGAGACGAAATGAACAACAAGGTGGTTGTGGAGCTGGTGCCCGTAATAATGATTAAGGAGAATTTACACGAGATGCCAAGGCTTGTCGAACTCGCGCACGAACTGGGTATTGATAGAGTCTCCTTCACCGACGTTCATTACTCAATTGATGGAAAACCCATCACGAACCAAGCTGTGAGGATGGCCAAAGATCCGGAACTAATGAAAAAAATTGGGAGAATATTTGGGGAGACCAAAATGATTGCTAAAAAACTGAACGTCAAGCTCGATCTACCATCCGTCCAAACACATAAGGTTAGGGGGAGGTGCTATCAGCCGTGGACCATGCTTACTGTGACGACAAAAGGATATGTAAGACCATGTTGTGGCACCCATAATATTTTCTTTGGTAACATTCTTCAAGAGGAAATTGAAGATATCTGGAACAATGAAAAATTCATGGACTGGAGAAGAAGAATGAGAAGCGATAATCCTCCGCCCGAGTGCCTAATATGTCCGATGTTCTATGAGAAGGCTACTATTTAACCCCTCTAGCAGTGATGCCCGAGTTATCCACATGAAAATGGGCTATTTTCAGTCCAGATTCTTTGAACCATCTTTTGACTTCATCAAGCGAGTGTCGATGCGCGTACTTGGGGTGATACCAATCGAAGTTAACCAGATTATTTTCATCGAAGGAGAGGTCGGCGTTCCAGAAACACTTCAGGGCGTTCCAGTAGATAAATCGCTGGAGGTCATATTTTCCGGCCTCAATTTTGAATTGAGGTAGATTATCAGGTACTTCAATCTCCATGTCTAATTCGGATAGGGATTTACCCAGTTTAGTAAATCTCTTGCAAAACTCCCAGCACTTCTCCGCGCTTAGTTTAGTCGTATATTTTCTGATTCGCTCATCGCAGAATTCCCGTATTGGCCCTTTCTTTTTATACACGTAAATTGCAATTTCTCCTCGCTTTTTCAAATAAGGTACAAGATACTCAAAGGATTTTTTTGTATCAGGCGTGTGGTGCAGAACTCCCTCGCTTAGGATGAAATCGAACATGTTTTTTTCAAACGGCAGTCTCGTGATATCCGCCTGAATTATGTGAGCATTGGGATAGTCCTTGGTGTTAACGTAAGCGTTTTCAACACAATCGCTGATTTCTACCCCGAATACCTCCCCTTTCGTGAATTTGCAGCAATTTACAACTTCTCTCCCCAAACCGGTCCCAGCGTCAAGGATCATCTCCTTCGAGGATATGAATTTTTTGAAGGTTTTCTCGTCATTCCACCCATATCTTTCTAAAAACCACTTTCGGAAGAAAGATTTTGTCCCACCTTTCAGCCCCCACCAAGGTTGTCTTCCCCACTTTTTCGCAAAGCTCTCTCCCGTCTGTTTCTGGAGGGAGTTAATCCTGCCCCTCAACAACCTTGGGACAAACTTTTTTATTTTAAATTTATGACTACCCCTGCAGACTAGTGTACTTTCCTTTATCTTCAGTTTCAGCATTTTCTCGGACTTTAGTTTCAATGGTTCGCGACAAGTGGGACAGACCAAATATTTGAGTATTTTTGGGTTCATTTTTTGCCTCCATTTTTCGAGTTTTGAGACCCGCCCAAAATTTCTGAAAAGGCTTTTGCACATTTATTTTTGTAGCGGTCGAGCGAAAACCTCTTAGCGTTCTCTAAACTTTTTATACTCAATTTCTCCCGAATTTCCCTATTCTGTAACATGAGTATCTGTTTTGCTGCTGCCTCTGCGTTCCTCGGTTCGAATAGCAACGCATTTTCTTTGGTCACTATCCCTCGGGTATGGGGGATGTCTGTCGTGACTACTGGCAAACCGCTTGCTTGAGCTTCTATGAATACGAATCCGAAGCCCTCGTGTAAGGTGGGCAGTATAAAGGCATCGGCTGCACTCATAATTGCCGCGACATTCTTTTGTGGGATAAAGCCCGTAAACATTACATCCTTTATTTTTCGCTCTTCTGTTAATTTTTCCATTTCATCACGCAGCGATCCGTCTCCGACGATGATTAGTTTGAACTTAGGGTTGGTGTTCTTGACGATTTGGTACGCTTGAAGTAGGGTTAACGGATCTTTTTGATTTTCTAGGCGCCCCACAAATGAGAGCAATAAATCGTCCTCTTTCATGCCTAATTCTTCCCTTGTTTTTTTTATCACTCTTTCCTCTTTGCGAAAGACCTTGAGATCCACTCCATGAGGGATGATTACTATATTTTCAGGTTTTGCTCCATGATTTATGGCGTATTGTTTCAAGTAAGGTGTTAAAACGAAAACTTTCGTCGCGGAGGAAATTGTAAATCTTTCCATGAATTCGCCCAAGGCCCTTACCAGAAAATTTCTATTCTCAACTTCCAATGAGAAATCGTAGTCGTCATGTAGAGACACGATACAAGGGATCCCCGTTAACTTGTGTACTAGGATTCCAACCAAGGCCGGAAAATAAGGCGATTGTGATCTAATAATATTTACATTATTTCTTCTAACAATTTTGATGGCTTTCATAAGAGTCTTGATAATTCCCAATCCTCTCGAAATACGGGATTTTGGCTCCAGTACACGAGTGTTATATGTGATAAATTTTGTAAATGGTTTCTCTACTCCACTATCTTTAGAAGGTGGACGTAAATCATAAACTTTTGAAAAAAATTCATTGGGGTTGTGAAAGTTCACCATCTTAATGTTACCTTTTTCTCGCATGGCGGAAAGTGGATCAGAGCTTATCAGAAGGAGCTTAGGCATATCTTTTTCCTCCTAGTTTACCTCTTTGCCCCTGCAAAAATATGTTTTGGAAACAATAGCACAAACTAGCACATTTTAATTATAGTTTGCCTTGCCAATTCGACTGCTCCCTAAATGAATAACCGTTAACGGCGGAAAACAAAGGAATTTTGCACATCTTTATAGTAATTTTTAATTGACATGCAACGGAGAGATACAATAAGGTGTAGGTGTGTGCGCGGAGATTAAGGACAAAATCAGACAAAGAAATCAATGGTACGTGGAGGACCAGATAGACTATCTTGAGAAAGGGCATTGTAGGCATCATTTTGCCAAAAGAATCAGGTACCTAATTAGAACCATCAAAAAGCTATCTAAAAATAAGCAGAAACTCTTGTTGCTTGACGCGGGATGTGGGGACGGGGCGGTCACGAGATATCTTGAGTCCCTCGATAATGTCGTGGTGTACGGCATGGACTACAATCCCCTTAGAATTTCTAGAGTGAATGGCATTATCCCAAATAGAGTCGTACTCGGAAGCGTGGAGGCTACAGGCTTCAAGGATGACAAGTTTGATCTTATCCTTTTGCATCATGTTTTAGAGCACGTGCACGATGACCTGGGCGTCTTAAACGAAATGCATAGGATACTAAAAGTTGGAGGATTCCTTATCATAGGGTACCCAAACGAAGGGTGTTTCTTAGCCCAGCTTCGGAACAGAATACTGGAACCATATATACTTAGGGCTACTGATCACGTGCATTTTTACACCGAAGAAAAAATGCTAGATTTGATTGAACAAACTGATTTTGAGGTTTTTAAAATTCATCGAATTGGGTTTTTTACACCACATTCGGTTCTACACTCATTGTTAAGTAGGTTTAAGGCGGTCGACGATTTTCTTGATTCTTTGGGCCAACATTGGAAATCGAACGCAGGTGCACTTTACATTGTATGTAGGAAATAATGCGAGATTTCTTGCTTATACCTATTTTTAAGCCCATGCCAATTATTGAGCACTTACTTTTTCGCTTTGTTCAAGAACGTCTGCTTTTTTTAATGATTCAAAGGTTCCGATATCATATCTCGTTCCTTTAAAAAGAAAAGCACAAATTTTTTGTTTATCCTTCCTCATTAATTCGACGGAGTCTGTAAGCCACATCTCATCATCCTTTCCCGGTTTCGTTTTTTTGATGTAATGGAAGATGTGGGGTTTTAAAACAAGCAATCCCGCAATACTGAGATAATTATCCCCAACTTTGTAGGGCTCTGCTTCCTCCAGCTTCGGCTTTTCGATTGTTCCAAGAACCTTGTTGTCTGCATCAATTTTAACTATCCCAAATCTTCTGGGGTCTTTGACTGGGTGTAAGACAAGTGTTGCATCAGCCTTTTTTTCTTCATGAAATTTAATTATTTTTTTCATGACCTCGTAGGGTTTGAGATAGTTGTCCCCATAAATGACTACGAAGTCCTCATTGCCGACGAAATCCTTGCCTTGATAGACAGCGTGCGCAGTACCCTTCAACTCCTCTTGGATCTTGTAGGAAATGTTGACCCCAAGCCTCTCGCCAGACCCGAGGTAATCTAGAATCGCTTCCTTCTTACGCCCTACCACGATCAATATGTCCGTTATCCCGCCAGCTCTCAACACGTTTATCGCGTGCTCAATCACAGGCTTAGTGCCGACTCTGATCATCTCCTTCGGGACGGCGAGGGTCAGAGGCCTCAATCGAGTTCCTTTGCCTGCAGCTAGGATAACCGCTTTTTTTATCATGCAGATGCTCCTACTCCCTAACCCCTCTTTCAGTCTTAATCTTTTCATTGATATTGGCAACAGCTTTCAGGAGCTTTGGCTCATGACCCAATTCCTCAGCAAGACTGATAAAAGCATCTAAATCTTTCGGAAGGCATTTGCCCCCGAAAGCTTTTCCATGGATTGTTCCGTATTTGCCGATTCGTTTGTCCATCCCGGAAATTTTGGCAACTAAGTTTGAATCAATTCCCAATCTCTGGGAAATGTAGTAGATCTCGTTCCAGTAGGAAATCCGGCTTGCCAAAGCACAGTTGCAGGCATATTTAATCATCTCAGCAGTTTTTAAATCGGTCCTGATGATCGGAACTTTTAATGCCTCATACAATGCTTGAAGGACATCGCCGGAACGCTTGTCGAACTCCCCAATCACCACCCTATCCTCGCTGAAGAAGTCCCGGGCATATGATTTGTTGTCGGTCCAAGATCGATGAATTTCAGTAAGGAACTCCGGATTCACGCACACTCCGATATCGGGGCCAACCTTCTTACCTGAGTGTTCTTCCAAGAGCGGAATAACCACTTTTTCTGTTGTCGTGGGTAGCACAGTACTTTTAACGACCACCACGTGATAATCATTTTTTTCTTTCAGACAACGGGCTAGATTTTCAGTTACGGATCTAATGTAAGATAAGTCAATTTTCCGATCTTTTGTGGGTGTCGGGAGGCACAGGAATGAGATATCGGACTCGCGAATAGCGTTGCTCAGCTCAGTGGTGGCATCGAGACCTGAATTGCGAAGATCCTGGACCTTTTTTTCATCGATATCGTAACATATCACTCGGTTTCCGAACTCTTTGAAACCCCTGCCGACGATTGTTCCCACGGTACCGCTGCCGAGAATACTAATTTTTGCCATTCGTACACCTTGTTATCGTATCTTCTATCTTTTAATTAAGCCCTATTTCCCGATAAATTTCCCAGCAGCCTTGACCAGCCACTTGGGCATCGGCACTATCCGCGCTATGAGCTTCAGATCGTCTTTTGTCACCGCTTTTGTTGCCAAGACCCACACCCCGTAGAACACGAGACTCGGTATCAGGACCACAAATGCCTCCGGCCAAGGTGACAGCACCAAGATGGATTTGAGTCCAAAGATAATGAGCAATGTGAATATCCCCCCAGTTACCGTTTTGATCAGTGATAAAGCTGGTACTGTGAATTTAACGAGCTTCCGCGCGTAATAGAACATCAGGACTAGGCCAAGCGTGTAGGCGGAGAAAGTCGCTATCGCAGCCCCCTCGATTCCGTACGCTGGGATTAGCAACAAGTTTCCTGCTAGGTTCAGGCCGGCCATCACGCCGACCACCTTCGTGTTAATGATTGGTCTGCCTATCCCTGATATCGCATAAATCAAAATCGCATATAGCGTGTAAACGATTGCAGCTCCAGCAAGTATCTGGAGAACCATTGTACCAGCTAAATATCTCGGACCGAACAGCAGGTTGATGACTATGTCTGGGAATGCTATGAAGACGAGCGCCGCCGGGATAATCAGAATGAATGAAAATTTGGTCAGGAAATGCAGCGCGTTCTTCAGGAGTTTCCGCTCGCGTCTAGCCCAGAGTTCGGATATCATCGGGAAGAGAACTGTCACCAATGGGGTCACGAGGTACCACAGGATGCGCGCGGCTGGCTGCGCGGTCTGGTAGTACCCGACCTGTTTCGAGGACCAAAAACCGGCGATCATCAAGGTATCCATGTAGCCGATGATAAGTCCTCCAAGTCCACCGATGAAAACCGGCAGCGCAAACACAAACAGCTTTTTGACCAAAGATTTTGGAATCTGAATTTTTTCCTTGATGACTCGGGGATAGCCCCTCCAGAAGAGGAAAAACCCGAGAACCGCCAAGACCAAGAAGGCGAGCAGATACGCGTAAGCGGCCCCCCCGATGCCAATATTGAACAGGCCGACGAGGAGAATCGCCGAGAGTAGAACAAAGAATATTTCAAGGAAACTCATCAACGCATATGCCGGCATGTTTTGAAAGCCCTGAAATATCCACTTGAAATTGAAGGAAAAAATTGCCACGAAGAACCAGATGCTCAAAATCTTTACCACAAGCGATGCATTTGCCATTCCCACAACAGCCAAATCCTCAGGACTAGAAAACGCGAGGACGATTTGATCGGAAAATACGAATAACATCGCTGCGACCAAAAACGCGAGGACGGCTTGGAAGAGCAGGGCAAATGTTATGGATGATTTTATCTTACCAAACTGCCTCCAGAGCCTGAACTCGGGGATATGCTTCACTAAGGCCGAACCCAAGCCCAAATCACGGAAGAGAGCGAAGAATGAGGCCAGCGCGATGGCCGTGTAAAAAAAGCCGTACTCTTCAACGCTAAAGCTACGCGCTAAGAATATGCGAAGCAGAAACGCTATGAGACCTGAAGCGACGAGCGCCACGAAAACTATGGCGCTGCCCTTGATCAGGCGCCGAGCGTAGCTTTTGGGTTCGGGCATTTCATCCTCCTTCTCGAACGGTTCCACCGTGATATCTGCCTAAATCATTAAAAATAGTGAGCCCGAGGGATTCGTCTAAGCCGGAAACAAACAATCAAGCTTTCAGACGTTGGAGCCAATCCATTCCTGAACAGCTTTGACGATACGTTTTGCGCTCTCCTCTATGAGGACTTCTCCCTTTTCTTTAGAGGCCTCACTGATCCTTCCATGATAGCCAGCCCAAACATCCCGACGATTTCCTTCAGACACTACATGAAGTGCCTCATTCGCGGTTCCGGGTTTTAGGTCGATGTCTTTCCCTTTGCTCAGCTCCACTGTGTCGGGTTTGATCGCTTGAACTACTGAAGTTTCCAGCGGACCACCGTGACCGTGCCCCCCGCTTTGAGAGAAGAAGCCCAACGAATTGACGAAAGATTCAGGGAGCATTTGCCACCAATTAATTAGCAGGACAAACCGATCTGGAAATTCATTAGAAATAACCTCCCCCGCGGCCTTGACCACCTCGATATTTCCGTCGTGCGCGTTTAGCACGAGTATTCCTTTCACATCTGTTGCAAGAATACCACGAAATACCTCGGTCAGATACTCGATTATTGTTTCTGTTCTTACGGATACGGTTCCCGGATATCCCTTGGTGGCTGATGGGCAATGACTGTAAGCGATTAGAGGGAAAAGTACTCCCCCTAGTCTTTTTGCAACCCGATCTGCGAGAGCTGTGGCGATAATGCTGTCAGTGCCGAGTGGAGCATGGGGCCCGTGAAACTCGATACTTCCCATCGGGAGAATTCCCAAGGAGGCCCCGCGAAGCTGTTCCTTGGCACG
>CAYFPZ010000033.1:0-3507 GCA_964345105.1 Hadarchaeota archaeon (SeqCode) | reverse complement strand
AATTGCCATACGGCCGCTGCAATCTCGTCGACTCGAAATCCCTGATTTTCCTCATTGACGAGCGCTATTTCGCCCTTTTCGGTCCGAACGGCGTTGCCCTTGCGCTTCAACTTTTCTTTTTTCATTTTTACCCAACCGTGTGGGAGAAACGTCTGAGCGGACACTTAAAAACGTTTGGGGGCGCTCCGCAACGGCTTTTATCCCAGCCTCCAAAGTCCCTCGCGATGGTCCAAGAATTCAGGTGTTAACATGATCATCCTGTTCTGTGGCTCTCCTGCATCCGGCAAATCAGCGATAGCTAAGAGGCTCGTGAAGGAGCTGGAGGACTGGAAGCTAATCGTTTCCGACGAGTTCAAGAGAAAAACCTACAGACGCATGTTTATTGAAACTGAAAAGTGGGCGGGCAGAGTCAGATACCTAATCTTGGACGGAACTTTCTACAAGAAAGAGTGGAGAGACAGAATCAGAGAGATTGCTCAGGATAGGGGGGAGGAAATTTTCACAGTTTATGTGACCTGTTCTTTAGAGACTTGCTTGGAAAGGAACAGACTGAGAAAAGAGCAAATAGAGGAAAAGGCCGTCAGCATTATTTACAACCAGATTGAGAAACCCGAAAAATCAGGTTTATCCCTCGACACAGACGTTTTGAGCGTCGATGAAGCGGTTAAAATGTTAACGAATGCACTATGCCCCAACAGCGTTTCTTAACTTGCCGAATAACCGCCCATTTTGTGGAACTTTTTTGTGCCGCTGCGCATTCAACCGATCTTAGTGATTCTGCCACGGAGTAACTCCGGCAGCTTTCGTCTAGATGGTTAACGCCGAAAAAGGTTCAGCTTCTCCACGGAGGCTTCGAACGTCCCGCACTTCTGGCAGTGCAGCTCAGCCTGCTCGCCCTCTATTGCTACCGTATGTGCAGGCTTACCACAATAGGGACAACTCACGGGCCCGTGAAGCAGTTCTAAAATTCTCCTATCACCCATTGTCGACCTCCTGATTTTATCCCTCTACACCTGATGGGCGGTCAAATGGATGACTTCACTCAAAAGCGTGCGCCTTCTTTAACGACCACTTCACCCTCTATAGCATGTCAGAAATCTTCATTTGACCATGCGAAGGTGAGCGGGGCCTGCTTGAAAAGACTTGCCACTAGTTATAAAGCAAGGCTCAAAAACCGAACCCTTTATAAAAGATGGTTAACGCCGAAAAAGCTTCAGCTTCCTCACGGAGGCTTCGAACGTCCCGCACTTCTGGCAGTGCAGCTCAGCCCGCTCACCTTCTATTGCTACCGTATGCGCAGGCTTACCACAGTAGGGGCAACGCACGGGCCCGTGAAGCAGTTTTGAAATTCTCATTGCAACCCGGACAGACTTAGAACCCATACTCTCCGCCTCGAACCAAAAAACACACTGTTATTGCGACCTTATAAATGACACGTTTAACACGTTTTCTTAAAACCTTAATTTTTATCACACAATCAATGCTGGCTATCGTGAAAACCAAAATTAATAAAGGTTTTTCATGGACTTGCCGAACAAATTGGAAAGCCGAAGATTTGCTTAAGGATAGCCGAACTTTACTTCTCCGCCTCTTCTTCAAGCGCGCCCGTATGGAGTGTTTCCCATTCTACTTTTCCTTGTTCGACCACGCGCTTGAGCTTTCGTTCGACCGGGCTCAGAGCTGCAGTTTTACCTGTCTTGACGTCGAGAAATATGATTCTTCTTGGTTCCCCCTCCTTGTAGCCATCGAACACCAAGTAGTCCACAGGCGAACCTATGAACCGCGCATCGGCCGGCTCGTGTTTGAACATCGGCAGCAAGGGAGCGAGTTGTTCACCAATTCTGCCTTTAAGCACCGCCCGGCTTCGCTCGAGTACCTCTCGTCTGATCCTTTCTTCGAACTCGGCCTTCCATCGTTCGAACTGCACAGCCAGCCGCCCTCGGAGATATGTGTAGGCTAAAAAGATGCCGATCAACAGTCCGATGATTAGTACTACTATCTCGATCATTCAATTCCTCACGGTATTGATTCACGCGGGAGTTAATAGAACTTGTTTCAGCAACAAGTAAAACATGGCGAAAAAGTAATCCAACCTAACTTTTCCTTCTTATAAACAACCTTCACGCAAATCCTCGGCGGGACGATGGGGCGGACGCTTCACTATCGGGTGAAGGAGGCCGTAACCGTCGAGGAGTTCGAACAGGTACGGGAGATAGCGAACAGGTACAACGCGAGGCACAAATGGGCGTACGAAAACATCAAACTCTGGAGGGAAACAGGCGGCGCGCTCTGGGGATTCACAAAAGTCAACGACAGCGCCCGGGATAGAAAATTTGTAATTCAAGCGATAAAGGAGATTTCCAAAACGACGCCACGGCTGACCTGGCTGTTCTTCGATGAGGGCTGGTTAGGAAAAGGCGAGTGGGCGACATTCAAAGGTGGAAAGCAGGTTTAGTCTATTCAATATCTTCAATTGCTTTTCCATTTGATTTATTTCTCCTAGCGGCAAAAATGAAATGCCCGTGAGTGGCGTGAGGCTTGAAATTGACGGTGCTGATTGGCCCCAGCTTAGAGGACGCGAAAGAACTCCTGGCAGCGGCGATAAGGGACAAGCGGCTCGCCCTGCTTGTCGGCTCCTGCGTGGTCAACTACGTCGGGCGGGCCGGCTCGGTGCTCCCCGAAGGCGAGCGTGTGGTGATGCTCAAGCCGGATGGGGCGCTGCTCGTTCACCAGAAGAAGAAGCGGGAGCCCGTGAACTGGAACCCGCCCGGCTGCGAGGCGAGCGTGCGCCTGAGTGGGGAAGGCCTGCAACTCGTCTCCAAGCGGAAGCGGCCGAAAGAGCAGCTGCTGGTCATCTTTAAGAACATAGAGCTGGCCGCGTCCTTCGAACTCGTCGATCAAGAGGAGCTTTACCTCGTGGGGTCCGAGCAGGATCTGATCACCATGGTGTTCAACGAGCCAAACCTAATCGAGCCGGGCTTCAAACCACTTGAGCGGGAGAAGCTCACGAAATATGGCATGGTTGACCTTTACGGCGTCGACCGGGATGGAAATGGTGTGGCGATAGAATTCAAGCGCCGACGGGCCGAACTCGCCAGCGCAAGCCAGCTCAAGCGCTATGTGGATGAGCTGAGCAAAAAACTCGGAAAGCGCGTCAGAGGCATCCTCGTGGCGCCCGCGATAACTTCTAGCGCCCTGAAGCTCCTCAATGAAAAGAAGCTGGAATACGTACGAATCAGGAAGCCGCCTACCTACACATTTGAACGAGTTGTTACCCGGGAGCGGGGGCAGAAGGGAATAAGTGAGTTTTGAGCTTAATTGGCTAAAGTCCGTGATTCAATCCAAGATTGGGCGGCATGTAATTTACAAATGTCAATAAGCTAATTAACAAAAAAATATCAGATTATTCATTGTAGGCAATATGAAAAGATTCATTAAGAAAAGCTCATCAAAAAAAGGTCTTCCGCCAGGATCTCTCGTTCATGTAGGGGAGAAAAGGGAAGAAAA
>CAYFPZ010000032.1:0-10914 GCA_964345105.1 Hadarchaeota archaeon (SeqCode) | reverse complement strand
CCGTCAACCAGCACGTCCAATCCTATCTTTTCTTGTAACTCAATCCACTCGCGCGTGACCCGCTCTTCAAGCTTTTTGAGTTCTTCAGCGGTCAATTTTTTGTCAGCGAATTTTCGTCTGGCCTCGATCAAATAAGGTGGCTTAGGGAAACTTCCGACAGTCGTGGTCGGTAACAGAGGCAGCTTCAGGCCAAGGCGTTCTAACTTCTCTCGCATTATATCAGCTTCCTTGCTTTTTCGGCAATTGACACCATGTTTTGAAGTTTCTTGAAGGCGACCTCCCGGGACAGGTAGTCTCCCAACCCACATGAAGGATTGAGATAAACACGCTCACTTTTGACGGCTGGCAGAATTAACTTCAGAACATCTATGACTTCATTTTCCTCCTCGAGTCTAGTGTTCCGCCCGTCGATGAGTCCCACCCCAAGTTCCTTTTCGCAGCCAAAACGGGCAATTGCGTTGGGTAGCTTCGGGCTGTAGGTGAAGTCGAAGCCAAGCACGTCCACCGGGAGTTTGAGGAGTTTTTGATAAATGGGCATCGCGTCGCCAAAATACGTGTAGAGAGCAACCCTTGCCTTGCCTTTTTCAGCCACGATTTTTTGGACAGCTTTTTCGAAAACTTGGAAATCGGCCGGGTTTTTCAAGATAGCGGGTTCATCAATCTGGATGAGTTCGGCCCCTGCCTCAGCGAGCTCCCGAATCTCTTGAGAGATTACCGAAGCGAATTCATCCAAGAGCGGCTCGAATCCATCGCCGCGACGGTTGATAGACAGCCGCGCAAGCGTGTAGGGTCCTGTCAACACGGGCTTCACGGATTTTGAAATCCCTCTTGCGAAAGTAAATTCACGTTTTAAAACAGATTCACGCCTTACAAGCTTACTCTTGATGACTGGCTGACGGAAGTAAAAGTTCGTGTCGAAAAATCTGAGTAAACCGTTGATCTCGCAACCCCCCAATTTTCTTGCAAAGTGGGAAATGGGATCGTACCATCGCACCTGCCCGTCAGTTACCACATCCAACCCGGCTCGCACTTGCTCCTCGATAACCCCCCGCGTTACTTCATCCTGTACTCGCTCGAATTCTTCATCGGAAATCTCACCGCGCTCATGCTGCGCGTAGGCTTGCCGATGCTGCTGCTGTTCTGGACGGTCACCTATTCGGGGATAACTACCAGTACTCGCACTTAGGAGTTCCATCTGAATCCCATCGAATATTTATTCGAAAGTTAAATAGGTGCTCGGCTGAGAATAATTTGGGATTGAGTTGAAGGTCGGTGAAAAATTCACGCCTCACCCGAACTTGAGAAAAGTCTACTACACTTACCTTTCTATTTTAGCGATTCCGTTGCTTATCGGGACTCTGCTACCGATCTGGGCTGTATACACTTTTGCCCCCGATGCGTGGCAAGTGGGTTGGGCTTACCTTTTCATACCGCTAATCGTAGTGCTGGTAATTTTGAGTTTCATAGCTTACTGGATTTCAAAGTATTATGGCTCGATTTCCTATGCGCTCAAAGAAGATGAGGTAATGGTGGAGCGAGGGGTCTGGTGGAAGATGCGGCATGTTGTCCCCTACGCGCGCGTGATGTCGGTCGATATCGTCCAAGGACCGATTTCTAGACGCTTCGGTGTCGGCTCCGTTAATGTACATACAGCCGGCTATACCGGTATGAGAGGTGGAACTGCAGGTCCTGGAGCTAGAGGTGCGGAAGCAAGCATCTGGGGTATACCAAATTTCGTGGAGATAAGGGATGCGATAATCGGGCTCGTGAGGGGAAGACCCCTTTTTGGAATGCCTAGGGTTGCGGCGCCCGACATAGGCTCGGAGATGCTTAAAGAGCTGAAGAAGATAAGAAAAGCTGTTGAAAAGTAATTCGGAGGGGCGACGATGGGGAAAGGCAGCGGATACGGAAAGGTAATCATCTTTAACGAACATTTTGTCGTCTATAATGTGCCCTCAATCGTTTCTGCAATTGATAAAGCGACAACCTCCACTGTTGAACATTCAGGGGGATTGGGCTGGACCTTGGACGATCTCAGACCAGCCACTCCCGGTTACAAGAAGGAAAAGTTCGAGCAGCAAAAGGACTCGATCGAGCGAATACTAAAAGCCGCGGGGATTGATTTCACAAAAAACTCCATCAAAATCACACTTGGCGGAGATTTGGTCGCGGCGAGCGGGATAGGGGCGAGCGCGGCTTCCTGCACCGCAATCGCTCGAGCGCTGTCGGAAGAGTTCAACTTGGGGCTCTCAGATGAGCGGATAAATGAGCTAGCCTACGAGGGCGAGAGGGGATATCATGGAACCCCCTCGGGAATCGACAACACTGCGGCGACCTATGGGGGATTGATCTGGTTTGTGCGGGGGGAACCGAATGTGATGGAGAGGATAAAAATCAAGCGTCCAGTCGAGGTGGTGATGGGAAACACCGGGCTAGTCGCCAACACTAAAGCGGCGGTCGCAGGGGTTCGCGAGCGAAAGGAAAAATATCCGGAAAAATATGGTAAAATATTTAAAGAGGCGGAGGAGTTGGCATACGAAGCTCGAAAAGCACTTGAGAGTTATGATCTGGAGACGGTTGGAAAATTGATGGATGAAAATCATAAGCAGCTGCAGGCGATCGAAATCTCATGCAGGGAGCTCGACTTTTTGGTCGACTTGGCGCGGAAGCAAGGTGCCCTCGGGGCAAAAATGACCGGAGGCGGCCTCGGTGGGAACATGGTCGCGCTTACCCCGGGGAAAGAGTTACAGGAGAAGGTGGCGCGAGTGATGGAAAAGAAGGGCTTCGAGGCCCTGAGGACGAGGATAGGGTGATTCCGTGAACTTGCGGGAGTTCATCGATATTTTAGATGAGAAAGGGCTTTTGGTGAAAATTGAGAGGCCCGTGGATATCAAATACGAAATGGCAACTTTAATGAAAATGCTCGATGGAAAGCCGATTCTTTTCAAGCAGGTTAAGAATTTCTCGATGCCCACGATAGCGAACATCTGCTCCTCAAGAGAGTTGATTGCGCTGGGGTTGGGCATCAAGGAGAACGAAATCATAAGTAAGCTGGCGGAGGCAATTGAGCACCCGAAAGAGCCGAAGATTGTAAAGGCGGAGGGGTACAAGGAAGTCGAGGCAGACCTCACGAAGCTCCCGATCCTGACTCACTACACTTTCGACGGGGGACCTTACATCTCCTCAGGCATAGTTATCGCAAACGACCCAGAGCTCGGCCTCAATGCCTCGTATCAGAGAATGATGGTCATAGAAAAAGACAAAGTCGTGTTAAGAATATTGCCAAGACATTTTGATGAATTCTTAAATCGGGGGGTCCGAGAATTTGCAATTTGCATAGGAAATTCCATGCCAGTTTTAGTAGCCTCGGCGGTCTCGATAGAAATCGGAAAGAGTGAGCTAAGCATCGCGAATGCTCTAGCGGAAACGAGTTTAATCGAGCTGGCGGGCCACAAGGTTCCTGAGTCTGAAATAATCATGATTGCCGAGATGACAGGGGAAGAGCACGACGAGGGGCCTTTCCTTGACCTGACCGAGACTCCCGATATCGTGCGCAAGCAGCGGGTGGCGCGGATTAAGCAAATATTCATGAAAGAGAAACCGCTTTACCAGGCTCTGCTCCCTGGGGCGCTCGAGCACAGAATTCTGATGGGCATGCCACGCGAGCCGACGATATTTAGGGAGGTCAACAAAGTCTGCGAGTGTAGAGATGTGTCGGTAACTCCCGGGGGTTGCTCTTGGTTGCACGCTGTCGTGAGCATCAAAAAGAAGAACCCAGACGACGGGCGGAAGGCAATCGAGGCAGCGTTCAAAGGACACAAGTCGCTGAAGCATGTTTGGGTGGTGGATGATGATATTGATGTACACAACCCGCATGATGTCGAGTGGGCCATGGCTACTCGGTTTCAAGGCGACCGAGATATAGTTATAAAAAAGGAGAAGGGTTCATCGCTTGACCCCTCCTCAGACCTTGAAACGCGAATGACGACCAAGATGGGTTTTGATTTGACGATACCTGCAGGGAAAGATTTGAAGAGTTTCAAAAAACCAGAACTTCCAATGAAATTAAATCTCAAAGATTACCTACCCTAAATACACCAAAAAAATTACCAAATCCCACATCGAAAGAATAAGGCAGCTTTTCATAGACGTCAGGCGATCTGTAGACTATTTGCGAGAGTTCGAGGAAAAAATGCTTAAGTGACTGAATTAACTTGATTTTTAGCGGATAGTATGTACCTGACAAAAGAACAGGAACAAATGCTCGCTGGGGAGCGGGGAGAAATCATCGAGCGGATGTTCCGTTTGCTCGTGCGCTTGGGTGACATCTACGGCGCGGACCGGATGATTCCCGTTGGGTCTGTCCAGGTCGCGGGTGTTTCCTATAAGTCGATTGGCGACCCCGGGTTGGAGTTTCTTGAAGATATCGCGGAGAAGGGAGCCAAAGTTCAGGTGCCGACAACCCTGAACCCGCCTGGCATGGATCTTGTTGATTGGAAAGAGTTGGATTTCCCAGAAGATTTTGCAAAAAAGCAGTTGGAGATAATGGATGCTTTTCGGAAGATGGGGATAATGATGACCGCCACTTGCACTCCATACTTGGTCGGCAACCTGCCAAGTTTTGGGGAGCACATCGCATGGTCTGAGTCGTCAGCTGTTTCATTCGCTAACTCGGTGATAGGGGCACGCACTAACCGGGAAGGAGGCCCCTCGGCGCTCGCAGCAGCGCTCTGCGGGGTGACTCCAAATTATGGGTTGCACCTAGATGAAAAGCGAAAACCAACTGTCATTGTGAAAGTTAACGCCGAGCTAAAGAACAACTCGGATTTTGGCGCCCTAGGCTACCATGTTGGGAAGCTCGTCAAGAAGGGAATCCCGTATTTCAAGGGAATCAAGGACGCAGATGTCGACCAGCTGAAGGCGCTAGGGGCCGCGATGGCAGCGTCGGGTGCGGTCGCTCTGTATCATGCGGAGGGGTTGACACCCGAGGCTGGTTTCATGGACGCAAAGGGGCTCGAAACTGTAGAGGTGGGGGAGAAGGAACTGAAGGAAACTTACAAGACACTCAACACCGGGCAGGATCCGGATATCGTAATTCTTGGCTGTCCTCACGCCTCGCTGAAGGAAATCGCGACGCTCGCTTGCAAGCTCGAGGGGAAGCGCCTCCGTAAGCCGCTCTGGATTTGCACCTCGCGCGTCACCAAGGAGGCAGCAACTCGCATGGGCTTCACCGAAATTATAGAAAAAGCTGGAGGAAAGGTGGTGGCCGACACCTGCACCGTGGTCTCCCCCATCGAAAGAATGGGCTACAAGACCACTGGAGTCAATTCAGGCAAGGCTGCAAACTATCTCCCCGGGTTCTGCAAGCAACAGGTCGTGTTTAAGAGCCTCGACGATTTGCTGGAGGGACAAACTGCATGAAGGGTCGGATGATCAGCCCAGGGAAGGCTCGAGGCGAGGCTATAGTTTCGAAGGAGCCGATAGGGTTCTACGGCGGGATAGACCCAAAAAATGGTTTGGTCATTGAGAAAGGGCACGAACTCGAGGGCAAATCGGTGAAGGATAAAATCTTGGTGTTCCCACAAGGGAAGGGCTCCACGGTTGGATCTTACATTATCTATGGCCTGAAAAAGAACGGGGTAGCGCCAGCCGCGATAGTTAACAAGGAAACGGAAACGATTGTTGCGACGGGAGTCATCTTGGCGGGGATTCCTTGCGTTGATGGAATTGACATTGACAAAATCAAGACAGGGGATAAGTTGAAAGTCGATGCGGACGAAGCTATAGTTGAGGTCGAGTAAAATGACTGGACCAGCTGAAAGTAAAATTGAGATTAAGGCAAAAATTTACATCCACAAGCGTGACCCGCTAACACGTTCAAAAATCCCTCACATCGACATAGAAGCGCCGATCTTGAACGAGATCATCAAGCCGAACGAGGCAACATTTGTCAGTGGCAAGCAAGGAGGCGTGTTTATAGGACTGAAGCGGGAAATGTTGGCGCGGCTTGAGAAAGTTCTAAAGGAGTTAGAAAGGTAGAATTGGAAGTTACCTTAATTCTCCCAAATTTTTGACTCCAAGAGTACCATCCGAGCATAACATTAATAATTTTTAAACATATGTTAAGTTCGAGATGAAAGAATGAGCCACACAATCGTACATTTTGAAATACCAGCCGACAACCCAGAGAAGCTCAAGCAGTTCTATGAGAATGTGTTTGGATGGAAAATTGAGAAATCCCCAGGACCAATTGACTATTGGATGATAAGTACAGTTCCCGTAGACGAACAGGGCAAGCTCACTGAAATAGGCGTTAACGGAGGAATGATGAAAAGACAGAATCCCGAACACAAAATTACGAACTACATACTTGTTGAGTCTGTTGACGAATACGCAAAGAAGATAGAGGATGCTGGTGGCAAGATAATAGTCCCCAAGACTGCAGTCCCTTCAGTAGGCTACTGGGCGATGTTCGTAGACCCCGACGGCAACGTACTCGCGATATTTGAAGAAGACACGGAAGCTAGGTAATTTCAATATTTGAAAGCAGAGTAGGGTGGTGGCGGCCTCGGCGGCAGGATATCCGATTGTTAGAAGATAAATTCCAATAATTGTTTTTCTTTTTCAGCCACCGTCCAAACCCAACTTCCGAATATAACCGTTCCGGCTATGATGGCGATTAGAGCAAAAATTTTCCTCATTTCAGACCATTTAATTAATGAGAGACGATGAGCAAATAAATTTTGTTTCATTTAACTCAAAAAAATGGAGCCAAAGGCGATTGGAAGAGTTAAATTTGGAAAACTGAGCGCAGAAAATCCACATCAATTATATATAAAACTTACTCAAAAAGCCGTAGAAGAGGTATAGATACGAAAGTTTTGATACGCACGGATAAGTTGTCTAAGTATTATGGCAAGGGTGGCAAGATCAAGGCGGTGGATGAGTTAGACCTCGAAGTCCATGAGGGAGAAACCTTTGGTCTTCTCGGCCCAAACGGGGCAGGTAAGACGACAACCGTTCGCTTGCTGAACTGCATCATAAAGCCGACCAGCGGTACAGCCACCGTGAACGGCCACGACATTCTCAAAGAGGAAACGGAGGTGAAGCGAGTCACGGGCTTGCTTGCCGAGTCGCCTGGGTTGTACGAGAAGCTCAGCGCCTACGAGTTTCTGGAGTTAATGGGGGCCCTTTACGATGTCCCCGGTGATATTCTGCCTGAAAGGATAGATGATTTGCTGAAGCTATTTGGGCTTTACAATAGACGTGACTACCTGCTTGAAAGCTACAGCCGAGGCATGAAACAGAAAGTCTTGATTGCAGCAGCTCTGATCCACGATCCTGCTATCCTGTTCTTTGACGAACCCACTTCAATGCTAGACCCCCGCGCAGCTCTCATGGTGAAGGATCTGATAAAGGGGTTAGCGGACAGGGCAGGGAAAACGATCTTCATTTGCAGCCACATTTTACCAATCGTGGAGGAACTGTGCGACCGAATAGGCATCATCAACCAGGGCAAGCTCATTGCATTAGGCACCGTAGATGAAATCATCGCTCAGACGGAAAAGAAGACATTGGAGGGGGCGTTCATTGCGATAACCGGAGGAGTGGAGGAGAGGGAACTCTTGGCGTGGAGGGAGCAGAGAGGTGCCAGTGCCTAAGTGGCTTGTGATTGCAAGAAATGAATATCGTACTATCACAAGCAGTGTACGGAAAATAAGGCCCTACTTTCCCTATCTGGTAATAGGGCTGCTAGCGGTTTTTGTGGTGTTCATTGCGCCAGCATTCGTTAGCCCGTTCATCGGAGATTTCCTCGCTCTCATCCTATCCCAAGCTGCCGTTCCCTTGGTACAGATCATACTGTTCGTGTTCTTTTTCTTCTTGATGTTATTTCCAATCAGCTTGGCGTTAAGGGAAATGCAAACTGGGCAGCTTGAGATTCTTCGCGCAGCTCCCATAAAGCCGAGTGACGTTCTCCTGGGCAAGTTTCTGGGCGCAACCCCTTTCTATGCCATCCTCATCACGGTAGTCGTTGGTTTTTTCACAGCTCTTCTGAATCCTCTGGGGCTGGACATGGTTCAGATAGCGATAATAATAATGACTTTTATCGTCACGTTTCTTTCCGCACTCTGGATCGGTACCGTGATTGCCGCTATCTTGAGAACAAAGCTTGGAAAAACCGCTCGTGGAAAGGATATTGGAAAAGCCCTCTCGTTAATCATCGTTCTACCCGCGATTGCAGTTATGTACGCAATTATGGGTGGAGGCTTGCTCGAAGCCCTTGTTGATCCCGGGACGAGCGGGATGGTCAAAGCCGCTCTCGGTCTGTTGCCTAGTTCTTGGGGGGCGGAAATTTTTGTCGGCTTCGCATCCAACCCAGGTAACATCGCCGCCGTCTGGTTCGAGACGCTGACTCGATTCGGGGGTCTTATTCTCTTCTTCATAGCGGCGCTGTGGCTGGGCGCAAAAGCGGCTGGTCGCGCCTACAGCCTTGACCTCACCACCTTCACAGCTTCAAAGGCTAAACCGGACGGTACCTTCTATAAAACCGTAAAATATCTAGGTGGAGGCAGATCGTTCGGCACTCTTCTAGTATCTATCTTTAAGGACTATGGTCGAAGGTTTGAGAACCTTTCTAAGATTGCCTATGTCGTAGGCCTACTTGTTTTGGTGAGGGTATTCTTCGGCGGTTATGAGGAAATTACAGGGCCGGTGTTGATGGGAATTTTTTTGTTTCCGATACTTGCAGCGTTCGTAGTCGGCGAAGTAACGGTCCGCGGAAAGGAAAATCTCTTCATATACAGGAAATCACCTTCGGGTGAGGGGAAGCTTATCAAGGGGCGGTTGCTGCAAAGTTGGCTAGTGGTGATACCAATTGTTGTAGTGTATGCAACTATTTCATTAATCTTAGTTCCTCAAATCACATTTATTTCTTTTTTAGCTTACGCTGGATTATTGGTGCTGATTGTTGCGGCGTACGTGGCTTTCGCCCTCGGCTTCTTCCTCTTGATGCCAGTCTTCTCTGAGAAACCAGCAGAGTTGATGGTAAACGCGATGATACTTACGATGTTTTCGGCTGGATTGTTAATAGTCTCTACAATCGTTTTTAATCTCCCATTGTTGTATCTTCCGCTGATTTGGTTACTGGGGATCGTGTTCATCTACCTTGGAAAAAGAAATCTGAGTAGAATCGAATAACGAAAAAAATGGAACAAGGTTTCAGCTTGTGACCCGCAGGTTCTTACAGTAGTAAAAATGGCAGCGATAACAATATGAGTATTATAATGTAAATCGCAAATGTTGCGACGATTTCCTTTCCGTTCTTCGGCAAGTTACTCTTGAATAGAATTCTGATAGGAGCCGTAACCGCTGAGGAAATAAACTTGGGGAAAGGCAGCATGAAAGGAGAGCTCTCTCGATACCTTGAATAACTTTTACCATATAATTTAACCATTTTAATTTCCTCTCTCAATGCAACACAAATTACTGCTAGGGATGTAATCAACCATGGAAAGCTCGCTCCCGGATTTATGCCTCCAAAAGGTACTGGGGAAAGGGATGCAAGCAACATGATTCCGTAACTCCATATAAGGAAGCCTAAGTATTGAGGATGCCTTGAATATTTGTAAATCCAGAAATCAAATATTTTTCTTCTTTCTAATTTTCCGTAGAACCAAGTAATCGTGCCCAAAATGAAAGCAAAAATACCTAACCCTATAGCCAAAGTTGATATGGACACTCCGATATCTACTCCTATCAGTCTAAACGGGTACGCTATGACCATATACGGAAGGTAGGCGACGTCTCCCAGCTTCAAGAGGTCTATAGAAGAATCCAAAAAAGGCATCCATAGAGCCCTCAGCACCCCCGCGCCAGCGAGAAAGAACATTGATGCGGCGAAGTAACCGAAGGTTGGTATGAAAAAGGCGATCGACCCCATGGAGGACAGACCTCTTTTACCTTTTATGAAACCCACAACTATCAAGGATAAAATAATCCCAAGGCAAGCATAGCCTATTGGCCTTATATTTCTCAGAAACTCCTCTGCACGCTCAGGTTCTGCCCATTGACTAATATCTGGAAAATGAGTCCTTAGTACGTCGTTAATTACATAGGGAATCTCCAAAGTAGCAAAAGTCAAAGCTAGGGTGAACACAACCGCCAAAAGGATCAAAATGAGGAGCTTTGAATTCATTCTAATCATCTTGACCCCCTCGCTTTTGTTGTTAATCAGATGCATTTTAAATTTTGTTTCAAGAAAGTAACATATCCAAATCGTTTTTTTAGATGCATTAACTTAGGTTTAGCCCACTTGATGTTCGTCAAACCCATCGGGCTCATCAAATTAAAGAGGTTCTGAGCCAAAATTAAAAGTGGGGAGAATTTGGGTGTAGTTTTCAAACCCGAGGATGTGCTCAAGGGAAGAAAGCACATGCTCGAAAAGGCAGCCAGAGATTTGGCCCCCGGGCAAGTGGAGCGGGTAGAGGAGATCCTCCGAAGATGGGATGAGAAATCCGAGCGGGAACTCATAAAGCTCTTGGGCGAGGAGCGAGCGAAGCGCTTGCTGACCGATTTGGGAATAATCTAGCCGCGTCCAAAAGTTCAATTCTAAAAGTTTAATATCGAGTCGTCAAATTTTACTCGGGCCCGTGGTCCAGTGGTTAAGACGCCACCCTCACAAGGTGACTGGGTTCGGTGGTTACCGGGGTTCGAATCCCCGCGGGCCCACCACTAAGATTTCTTCGAAAGCTTCAGCATATCAGAATAAATGCACCGCTTGGGCGAAATCTTCGGCGAGCGCTTCGTCTTTTCGACGAGTTCGACCCCAGCTCCACGCACTACTGCGACGGGGACCCCCTCGGCAGCCTCGCCCATTACAGCCTGCGCCGCTGTGGCAAGCTGGTCTGCGAGCGC
>CAYFPZ010000031.1:0-25940 GCA_964345105.1 Hadarchaeota archaeon (SeqCode) | reverse complement strand
TTGATGCGATACCATTCCAGCACGTCGCTACCACAGATGCCGCTTGCCATTACTTTTACCAACAGCTCGCCAGGGCCGACCTTCGGTTCTGGTAGCTCCTCTAAACGCACATCCTTGTTGCTGTAGTACATTGCAACGCGCATGAACGGCTTTAATGGTTTCTGAGTTAAAGGATTTTTCGGCAATTTTGCAATCACAGCTTCTGCAATGATTTTTCGAAATCTTTTACCTTAATTGGCTTTTTATCTTTCCCTAGTTGAATCGTGTGCCCCTCCTTTTTCAGGCGGACCGCTTGTGTTTTTGTACCGCCCGGGAATTTTTCGTTCAGCATGCCATCTTTCTTGAGTACCCGCCAGTAGGGAGTTATCTGTTTCTTCCCGCCCCTAAGGTCCTCTTCTGCTGCCTCGGCTGCGATTCGAATGAAAATTCCAGTCGTCATCGGACAAGTAGAATCAGCATGGAAGTCTTTTGCCAATCGTCCCATGATCTGGGTCACGGTGACAAGTTTTCCTTTTTTAACTTTCCGGATTAATGCGTCGACAAGGAGAGGCGTTGCGACAAGCATCGTCCCTGATCCGAATCTTTTTCTCATTTTTGGTGGAACCTTTACTACTTTAGGCTCTTGTTTTTTCTCCAGTTTCTCCCGCCAAGTTGTGCGCGATTTCCAAGTTATGCTCTTTTTCAAAATAATTCCCCTTCTCAATTATGCGCTGCGCTTTTTATCACTATGCCATCTAACTTGAAAGACTCGGACAAATGCTTGAACAACTCACTTAATTTTGCTTATGTATTCAAAACTAGCCAGAGCAGCTTTAGCTCCCTCCCCACATGCCACTATTATCTGCTTGGCATAAACATTCGTTACATCACCAGCGGCAAAAATCCCGGGAATACTGGTTTCACATAAACAATTTACGGCTATTTCTCCAATCTCATTTTTTTCTATATTTTTTATGAAATCAGATGAAGGGGTTGAGCCGATTTCGATAAATATTCCTTCTACTGCCAAGTTCTCTTCTTTTCCTTCTCGGGATATTTTAATTCCTTTAACAAATGTGTCGCCATTAATCTCTTCCACTTTCGTGCTATTGTAAATGACCACCTTTTCACTATTTTTTGCCTTCTCAACCATTATTGGATCAGCCCGCAACTTTGGGCCAATGTTAATAAGATAAATCTTTTTTGCGATTTTGATTAATTGAAGTACCGCATCTAACGCGGAATTTCCACCTCCGATTACCGCAACTTCTTTATCTGCAAATAGAGGACCGTCACAGGTGGCACAATATGTAACTCCCCTATTTTTAAATTCTTCTTCTCCTTCAACGCCCAATTTTCTTGGAACTCTTCCAGAAGCTATAATCGCAGTTTTTGCCGTATATTCTCCTTTATCCGTTTTCACTTTTACAATATCTCCTTCTTTACTTATCGAAGTTACACTCTCTCCTTCCTTAGCTTCTACATTGAATTGCTCCAGATGTTCTCTAAATTTTTGAGCCAAGGCTGGCCCGGTAATAAACTGATAACCGACGTAATTTTTTATATCGTAACTTAACGCTGCTTGCCCTCCAATGTCACGAGTAATAATCAAAAAATTCATTCTTTTTCTCGCCGCATAAACACTGGCGGTTATACCTGCAGGGCCTGCTCCAATGATAATTAGGTCATACACCTAGATTCCCAATTCCCGAGAAATTGCTTCTTTATTGAATCCCAAAATTATCTTTCCGTCAATATCGATTACTGGCACTCCCATCTGGCCTGATTTTTCAATCATCTCCTTTGCCGCTCTAGGATTAGCCCCCACATCTACATCTTCAAAAGGAATATTTTTCTCCTTCAAAAATGCCTTAACCATAGCACAGTAAGGGCAAGCGGATGTAGAATAAACTTTTATCTTCTTGCTCATAAGACCACTTTCTTAGCCGCCCAGTTTATTTACCTCTAAGCGATTAACCCTCCGCTATCTACAACTAGTGTATCCTATAATGCATTGTAATTTCATGTTATTAAAAAATTATGTGCAGGCCTGCAAGAGAAAATTACAACTCTATCTCTCACAGATCACTTTTTCTTGCTAGTTTTAATTTCGTCGAATAATTTCTGTGCTTCTTTCGGGGTGGCGCCTTCATGTATGATTGAACGAATGGCACGAATCATCGCCACTGGGTAATCGTGCTGCCAAACGTTTCGCCCCAAATTCACGCCTATGGCACCCTTCTGAATCCCATCGTGAATGAATTCAAAGACCTCAAGCTCGGACTCTACTTTGGGCCCACCCGCCATGACCACTGGGACGGGACAACCTCTTGTGACCTTTTCAAAACCCTCTTTACAATAGTATGTTTTCACCACCCGCGCTCCTAGCTCCGCGGCTATCCTGCAGGCCAAAGCGAGATATCGTGCTTCGCGCTTTTCGAGCTCTTTGCCAACAGCCGTAACTGCCATCACTGGAATACCGTACTCCTCGCACTCGTTGACGAGATTCGATAGGTTCAACAAAGTTTCGTGCTCGCGCTCGCTGCCCACGAAGATTGAGAGGGACACCGCGCTGGCGTTGAGCCGGATGGCTTCTCTCACCGAGGTGGTAATCCCCTCGTGAGACAGTTCCTCTCTTCTAGCCATGCTCGTGCCGCCGGAGACTCTAAGAATAACCGGTTTGGTGTTATCGGGATCTATCGACGAGCGCAGTATTCCCCTAGTGAGCATGATTGCATCCGCGTAAGGGAGAAGGGGATCAACGGTTTTGCCTGGTTCTTCTAATTTACGTGTGGGTCCTTGGAAATACCCGTGATCTATGGGCAAAAAGAGAGCCTTTCCATCACGTTGAATTAGTTGTGCAAGCCTGTTTTTCATTCCCCAATCCATTCTCATGCCTCCTTTATTTCTCAGATTTGACGATTAAATACCCTTTCTCTATTAACCAATGATGGAACCCCCAAGTGGTATGTTTACAATCTGTTTTACAAGTTTGCCTTATTTTTTCGTATTCTTCCGAACCCTCCTTTTGAGAGTTTAGGGCCAGTTGCACCGGACATTTCACGTCGTTGCAAAATTCTCGCTTTTTATATTCCACATATCCCTCAATTGTCATTATCTCACCCTTTTAACTTTTGGCGAATTTCTTAACTTCGATGTGTTTTATCTGTTAACATATTTATTTCTAGCGAATCTCTGGGAATCAAACCGACATTTTTTTGAACAAATATGCGCCCAATAGAATCATGGCCAACGAAAAAATCCCCAAAATTGCTAAGTCAAGCCATATCGGAAACTCAGATATCCCAATCATGACTCCCCGCAAGCCGTCGACCCCGTACGCCACTGGATCTATGTAAGCGATTACCCTCAGCCACTCAGGCGCCATACCTAGTGGGAAAATTGCCCCTGACAGGAAAAAGAGGGGCATGATGAGGAAATTTATCACGAGCGGGAACGCGACTGGATCCGTTATTCTCGAAGCAATCGCTAGACCCAAACCGACGAAACCGATGGCGAGAACAATCATGAAAAGTAAAACCAAGAAAAACCCAGCGGGATCAGGCATTTTTGCCCCGATCAACCCCGCGACGAAAAGCAACATTAGCCCTTGAATGATCGAGGTCGTTGTTCCTCCAAATGTCTTGCCGAGCATAATGGATATCCGTGAAACTGGGGCTACGAGAATCTCCTTCAGAAATCCGAACTGCCTATCCCATAACACCGAAACCCCAGTCATCGTCGCGTTGAAAAGAATCGCCATCCCCACAATTCCCGGGGCCAAAAAATCGATGTAGTTCCCGAAACCTGGAATTTGAGTGACTGCGCCTAAGCCCATCCCGATAATCGCGAGCCATAAGAAAGGCATGACAATTGTGGATATTACCCTAGCTTTGGCCCGTAGGAACCACTTCATGTCGCGGAGCCAGAGTACATAGATCGCCTGAGCACTCACTTCATCATCTCATGTGGGCCCTCACATGCGCTCGCATTTGCTCCTTTATTCCGCCTTCCTCTTCGCGGATGCCCCTGCCCGTGTAGCGAATGAAAACATCTTCCAGCGTCGGGCTTCTGCACCCAACTGAGCGCACCTTGCTTCCATGCTTCGCGACAATATCTATCAGCTTTGGGACAGCCTTCTCGCCGCCCGTGACCGTGAGATACAAATAATCTCCTACTGTTTTCACCTCTTTCACGTACTTCTTCCCCCGAAAGATTTCAGCGTGCTTTTTCGGCTGAGGAACTTCAAGGGAGACGATGTCGCCTTCGAGCTGATCCTTGAGCTTCTTGGGCTTGTCCAACGCTATGATTTTACCGTAGTCGATGATGCCCACGCGGTCGCAGAGATAATCGGCTTCATCCATGTAGTGCGTCGTCAGCAAGATCGTGAGCTTCTCCTGTTTGTTAAGCATCTGGATGTACTCCCAAATCTTCCTGCGCGTCTGGGGATCCAGTCCGAGGGTGGGCTCGTCCAAGAACATTATTTTCGGGTGATGCATGAAACTCCTAGCTATCTCGAGCCTCCGCCTCATCCCACTCGAGTAAGTTTCAACCAAAGCATTCGCACGGTCCTCTAACCCAACTAACTTCAAAACTTCGTCGATACGCTTCTCCCTTAGAGTTTTGCTCATCCCGTAAACCCGCCCGTGGAAATCTAGGTTTTCCTTACCTGTGAGGCGGTTGTCAAGGGAAGGGTCTTGGAATACTATCCCTATCGACTCCCGAACCGAATCTGGTTCTTTGCCAATATCAAAGCCCGCGACCTTCGCCGTGCCTTCCGTTGGTGGGAGAATCGTGCAGAGCATGTGAATGAGGGTCGTCTTCCCCGCACCGTTAGGGCCGAGGAGACCAAAGAGTTCACCCTGTTCTATCTGGAGATTTACATGGTCGACCGCGGTTAAGCCATTGAATTCTCGGGTTATACCATTGGTAACAATCGCCCGCATCCTACCCCAAGAAGCTTAATTCTTATTTCCAATACAAATAGTTATTGTGCGGCCGTGGTCCAGCCTGGTTAGGACTCAGGCCCTCCAAGCCTGTAGCGCGGGTTCGAATCCCGCCGGCCGCACCACAGAATTGTGAGGTGCCTTCCCATACTCATCTCTATCGGCGCGATGAGATTTGGAAAATATTACAAAAACACGTTTTCATCTATCACTGGGGTAATTGGGTTAGTGACGGTGATAATAGGGCTAGTGGGAGTGATAATAGGGGTGGTGGCAAGATTAGCTCTAGTTACAATTGTGGGGGCCGCCAATATCATAGGGCTTGCGACGGCGATTCTCCAGGGTGTGTTCTTCATCCTGCTTGGAGTTTCCTTCATAATTTTGAGGAGTAAAATTGGCTGCCTTAAAAAATTTGTGCTATCAAAAGGAGAAAACGCAACATCTATTGCTCGGGTTCTAATCGTGACGCGTCCCAAAAATATGCAAAATGAAAAAGATTCTTTCCTATTAAGCAAATATAGGACTAAAAACGTTTAGCATAGAAATTTTGGTATCTTTGTTTCTCAGTTATCTTTTTATATACCCCCCGGAAGAACCTTTTGAGGTGAAGTCGATGAGAGTAGGTGTTATTGGAATTGGACAAGCTGGTGGAAGAATAACAGATTCGCTTCTAGAAAGTGTTAAGAAAAATGTAAAAGTTTCAGAAAAAGTGGTTCCGTTTTCTTTTGCTATTAATACTGCTAAGTCCGACCTCATGGGATTGAGAAGAGTGCCGAAAAAGAACAGGATTCTCATTGGCCAAACGATAGCGAGAGGTCACGGAGTGGGGCTGAAGCGAAATGTTAGTAAACGGATAATAAATCAGGAATTAAGTTCGATTAAGCGGGAAATCGGAACGAAAGAGACTTACCACCTTGATTCGTTTTTGATTGCGATTGGACTAGGGGGTGGAACTGGATCAGGCAGCGCAGCAATTATAGCCGAGGAACTCGCAGACACCTACGAGCTGCCGGTACACGTCGTCGGAGTCCTACCGAGCAAGGCCGAGGGTAAATTGATGGAGAATAATGCAGCACGAACTATCAACGAGTTAAAGAAAGTGACCGACGGCATGATATTATTCGACAATGAACTCTGGAGTTCGGCCGGGATACCCTTAGAAAAAAGTTATCAAATAATGAATTACGAACTTACGAGGCCTTTACCATTTTTGTTGCAAGCAGGAGAAACCAAGGGGAAGATGGTCGGCATGAAGGTGATCGATGCTTCGGACATCATGGCGACATTTGACGGCTTTTCCGTGCTGGGGTGGGCAGAGGTGAAAGCCCCGAGGAGGTTTCCCTTCAGGAAGAAAACATCGATTGATACTCTCGATCCCACGACCAGATGTGAAATGGCCATCATCAACGCATCTACAAGGCCCACTGCTCAATTCGACATGAAGAATGTGAAAAACGTTTTGTCTCTACTGGTCGGCCCCTCGAAAGAGCTGCCTAGAGCGGGGATTGAAAGGAGCAAGCGTTGGATCGGAAAAGTCATGCCAAATGCGAGGTTGAGGTCGGGAGATCTCCCTATCCGGTGGACTAGAAGACTGGGAAGGAAAGGAGTTATGGGAATCCTGATGTTATCTGGGATTAGGAATTGCTCAAGGGTCAAGAAACTTAAAAACGACTAAGACAGTGATTTCGCTATTTTCTCAGCCGCCAGCAAAAACTGAGAGCTCGGGTTAGTGTATCGTAGTTGTAAAAATATCTCCAAGGGTCGTTAAAGCACTTGTAAAAAGGGGCAAGCTGGAAATGGGATAACCCAAACACAATGAGTTTTGACCGCACCGAATCAAAGGCCTAATGTGAAAGTTTAATTCCGTGTTACGTAGGGGGCGCTTCTATTACCTCGTCTTCCGCTGGCTTTACCATTAGTTTTTTAGGCGTCACAAACCGTCGGTGGTAGATTCGCGCCACGACACCTAAAGCCGCCACAAACACGGCGATCCAAAAGACACTAGTGAGGTAAGCGGTGATTGGGGCAGTTACGGTTGCCGTGGTGCCAATTTGAATAGTTGACATCGCGCTCCCGCTGATATAGGGCACATTTATTTGCATCGCTGCGCCTCCGGCTTCACCCGCCATCCCGGAAAGCACACCGGGCAAGATGCTGTTCAATAATAAGGCGCCCAACACTAGCAACACAATGAGCCCAATAAGCATCCAAAACACCTTCATCGCTCCGAACCGAACTAATTGCTTCCCCCACCATCGCTTGGCCCCCACGGAGCCGGCGATCATCAGCACCCCTCCGATTATGACAGAGAGTTTAGCTGCCAAGAGGAAGTATCCTACCAATGTCGACGAAATCGGCTGCCCCAACAAACTTATGCTGTAGTCGAATGGAGAGAGAGCGACTTCCATTGCCCCGGTTCCGACCGTGGCTTGCCACCACGGGCCGAGAAACGGTAGCAACAGCATCAACGCGCCCGCGACTAAACCAAACCAGTTTATCGGTAGCAAGCGCCTCTTCGGCCTGCTGGTCTTAGGGGTACTATTTTCCATCTTGGACCTCCCTACCCTCCACCCACCTGCATCTGTAAAGTTACGCCGTACGCTTCAAGTGTTATGTTCATGTCGGTGAGCTGTGGATCAGTTAGTGGTGTTCCCGTGTACGGCCCAATTAATGTAAAATTCACCGTTCCATTGGCCGGAATCTCTAACTCTGTTTCCTCCATCTCCACTTGAGCCACTTCTACGCCTTGGTCGGATACAGTAAGGGAGATATCTGTAATCTTAATTGGCAGATTGAGGGGAGATGTGAACCTTACAGGTATCCTAATCTTCCCGCCGCTGTAGGTTGGATTCTCTAATATAAACGTGTCTTCTGAGAACCCCTCACCAAGTAACCCACTTATCATTTCCTTCAACTCATCCATTTCCTCTTGGCTCGGCATCACGGTCGCTTGAAGGTCCCAGTTGTGAACAGCAAATGCTGCAATGAACGGGCCTACAAACAGAGCTATCCCCAGCAGTTTTAGACCCCAACCTAGAGCTCTTTCTCCCAAATCAACCCCAGATTAGATTATCTTGGCGATTAAAAAGCATGTCTAACCTATTTTGCCTCGTTGAAAACTTTAACCAGCTTCAGTTTATAAGCGTGTTTGAGTGATTTCAACTTGCGCTCACGTTTCATTGCGGCGCTGCGTGTTTCGAGGGACTCCCAGTAGACAAGTTTGAACGGTCTTCTTGCCTTGGTCGAACGCACCCTGCCGCGATTGTGCTGCGCAAGACGACTTTTGAGGTCGGTGGTCTGCCCCGTGTAAAACTTCCCGTCCTTCAGGCTCATCAGAAAGTAAACGTAGTAGGTTCCTGACATATTGTTCGCTTCAAAATAACCGCGCGTCCATAAACGATTGTCGGCGGGATGTCCATGATTAAAATTTGCATTTTTATAAACAACCTACACTCAAAGCCTCGGCAAAAAAGATGATTGAAAAACTATTTTCATCCTTTGTTGGTCATGAGGCGCTTTCATTAGCAGAGATTTCAATGACGGCCAAAGCGACCATTGCAGCCGCTAGGACGATTGGGAACTTTTTCACCCGATCAGCTCTTCCAAGTTTTTGTACGCAATTCTCTCGGCTGTCTGGGGAGATAATTCTGACAACAATTCGCGGTGTATTGCCATCACGTTCTCATATGGTAAATTGAGAGTAGGGGTCAAAAACTCTTCCATACACCCCACATCGGTTCCGATCATGAATCTATCTGGATATTTATCAAACAAATTTACATACTTTTCAAATGTTTCTATATGCCCCCGTCTTTTCTCCAAGAGAATAGTTTGGCTTACGGGGCCCTCCCATGAAATGTAGAGATTTGGGTATCTGCCCAGCGCGTTTTCAAGCTCATCGAGATCATTGATGTGGGCAAAGTGCACCCATACAAATTTCACCTCGGGGTTTTGTTCGATCACCTCGTAGAGAGCGTCAACATCTTCTTGCATCCATCGCTCATAATGGAAAAATATTGGAGCGTTGAATTCGGCGAGCACTTGGTAAATCTGGAGCATCACTGGGTGGTCAGCGACAGTTTTGTAATCTGGCAGACTCTCTTGAATCATATATATCTCGCCTATGCCCTTCCATTTCCCAGTGTTCAGTTGGTTTTCAACGTAACCGACCGAATTCTCGCTCTGTGGATCGAAGCCGCTCAAGATAGGGAAAAGCTTATCCGGGTACTTGTCGCACGCTTCCAAGATCTTCTGATTATACTCGTCCCGTATACCCCCCACGTACGTGCTGTTGTCCGTGTAATCTTGGTCGGCGCTTCCAAACAACACCGTTTTACGTATATGGTTTTTGTTCATCTCGATTATCAGCTCATCGATAAACTGCGAATCATCGAAAAGGTGAGCATGGGCATCGCTGATTGAAATCCCTTGGGTTTCCTCTCCGTTGGACGCTCCTTCAGGTAGCGCTTCCATCAGCACGAGGTAGCCGCCGCCAGCAAGAGCGATAAGTGCCAGCGCAACGATTAAGAGTTTCTGGTTCATCCATCGCCCAATTAAGAGCAAATTTGTCCCCTTATAAACAACCCCCACCCAAATCCTCGGCGGGAGAAATGGAACTGATTCATTATCAGACCCTTGAAGCCGTTTGCCCCGAGGAACTCCGAGCGCTTCAAGCACTTAAGGAGGAATTCAACACGCAGCGCAGTTTTAACGAACGCATCAAGCTGTGGCGGAAGTCTGATATCCTCGAAGGAATGGAGCCGCGCGACGCTCGATGGGGCTTCACCCAGGTCCGCAGCCACGAGGAAAGGCTGCGGATAGTCCTAACGGTGAGGCGCATGTCTGCGGCGACACCACGACTCACTTGGGTACTCTACGACGAGGGTGACGGCGGAAGGGAAGTCATGCTCAAAGGCGGCAAACCCGTGGCGTAGTGTCCTATATAGGACAGGTGATGGCATGGCGTACCTGCTCATTTACGACTTAAATGGTCGAAGCGACGCGAGGCGAAAGATGAATCGCTATCTGAAGCGTAATGCGCAGTTGGTGCAACATTCGGTGTGGCGGTTTCGAGATTTGGCCGCACTGCGAGCGGCGGCCGAGCGCGTGCTCGCGGCTAAGGGCAAGGTACTGGCTTTCATCGAGTCGGATCGGATTCTTCTGACATCGGAGGAGGTTAGACATCTTTTACTGTGTCCCAAATAGGACGGGTGTCCTAAATAGGACAACTCAGCTGAAACCCAATAACGTGTCTCAAATAGGACACTAGATGTCCTAAATAGGACACGATGTCTCAAATAGGACAATCCACTCCAAAACGCAAACTGTTTCAAATAGTACACCAGAATTTTAATATGGGATATTTTTACTGCTCGCTTTCCCAACTCTTGCATCAACGACAACATGGTCGACGCCGGGCGCATAACGCTTGACGACGCGCTTGTCCAAAATTTCAACCTCTCGACCAGCAGCTGCGTCGAACACGCGTTTGATCGGACGCTCGAACCGCAGTTCTGAAGGCACACTTTCATGATAGTGGATGACGCCTCCGCTAGGTTTGAGCACCTCGAGCGCAATCGGGAGATACTGATGGGTCACGTGCAGGATGCCCAGCACCACCCGATCCGCGACACCCCGAGGAGCAACCGCCGAGCAATCTCCCAGCAAAGGTTTCACGATATGCCCGACCCGGTTCAGCCTGATGTTCTCGCGCAGGTAACCATAGGCGACGGGATTCAGTTCGATTGCGTAAACTTGGCTCGGCCTAGCGTGTTTTGCGATGGGAATGCTGAATTGCCCAACCCCTGCAAACAAATCGACGACGACCTCACCCGGCTGGACGAGCTTTGGCAAGCGTGCACGTTCGTAAACGTTGCCCAATGAAAACATCACTTGAGCAACATCGAGTTTGAACAAGCAACCATTCTCACGGTGCACAGTCTCCGTCGACGGGTCGCCAGCGATTACCTTCAGCTTCGGCCTGCGGTATCGACCCGAAATCACGCCTTCCCGTAGCGCGACGGCCCGCACCCCTTTAAGTCTAAGCAACACCCGTGTAACTTCGCCTTTTTTGGGCAGGAGCTGCGGGGGCAGGGAGATAATCGCTATGTGTCCGACGCGATTGAAGCCAGCGGGGAGGAGCTCAATTTCTTTGGGAGTGAGCACGCTGCGAAGAGCCTCCCGCAAATATCGCATACGAGCGTCCCTCACCGATCAAACAAAAATTACCGCTTGCTCCTCGGCCTAGTCCTTCTCCGCTTGCTCGGCTTGGCGATCCCAACCACCTCGAAGAACTTTCGCCCCACCTCTCGATCTATCGCGCGCTTAAGGACTCGCTTGCTCGTTGCCTTGATGGATTTAAGGGGGATCATCGCCCCGGCCATGCGCGCGTGTCCCCCAGCCGAGCCGATTTCGCCGAAAGCCTGCCTGAGTGTCTGCCCGAGATGTATCGCTATATCGTTCGTTCGAGCTGAAGCGCAGACTGAGTTGCCCCATATCCCGTAGACCAGCACCGTCTGCACCCCCTCGCGTTTGAGCAGGAAGTCCGCGGCTTGAGGGAGGGTTTCCCGGTCATCAACTTCTCCGACGTTCGTTATCAGGTAGCCCCCTTTGAGTTTGCTCCCTTTGATGGCGCGCGCGAGCACATCAAGAGCCTCGGACGAAATTGCCGGGGACTGGAGCTTCCCGAGCAGCTCAACGTCCGCCAGCTTCATGAGGTGTTCGAATGCGTCGAAATCGGTAGGTGTGGTTCCCCGGGTGAAGTTCATGGTGTCAGTCAGGATCCCGATCACAAGCGCAGCTGCAGTTGCCCCATCAATCTCCACCGCAGCGTACCTGAGATAATTCGTCAAGAGCGTTGATGTGGACCCGACGACCGTGATGTCTTGGTACCTCGCCCGCACCTCGCTCGAGGGCACAGGATGGTGGTCGATCACAATGGTGGGCAAGATATCTTTGGGGAGGGCGCAGTTAGCGTGGGTTGCTACATCGACGAGCGCAAACGCGGTATAGTCGTTGAACTTGACCTCCTCAGCGCGAAGTAGATTCAAATCGAGCAAATTAACGAGGGCGCGGTTCTGCTGGTGCCCTATGCTTCCATCGTAAATGATGTCAGCATCTATACCAAACGCTTTAGCGTAACGCTTCAGCGCCACACCACTCGCAATTCCATCTGGATCGGGGTTTGTCTGAAGCACGATTGCTATCCTCCCCCCGAGTTCCCGAAGCAGCGCGCGTAGGCGCTTTTCTTTCACCATCCCTTTCAACTCCTCAAACCTACTTAGGGTGAAGTTCGCGAGGATTTGGGATGAGGGTAGAGCATCACTGGCACCCAAGCGCTTGACGTCCGTCGTCTCAGCCTCGTCCATAACTCGAGCGATCACTACAGGGTCTATCTTCAGCTCTACTTTCAAGCTGTTAATCGCCCCCAGCGCCCGTTTGGTGACGCGGAAATCTGGAACCATGATAAGTATAACCTCCGCTCGCGAGATTCCGACGTCTTTGAGCACATCGGGCATGCAAAAGTCGCCCACGAAAGCGCTGTAGCCCGCCTTCTTGAACCATTCGATTTTTTTGGCGTCCTTATCGACCACCACTAGCTCCGCGCCGCGCTTCTTGAGCCTGTTCGCCACCGAAAATCCGACATCACCGCAGCCTAGTATGAGGTACACTCGTTCACCGCGCATACTTATTGGGTTAACATATTAATGGCTAATTGGTGAGGTAGTGAAAAGATTTGTGGTAGCCGAGCTCTCGGTGGTGCCGATTGGGACTTCGAGCACGAGTTTGAGTGATTACATCGCAACCGCACTACGCGAGGTCAAGCGATTTGGAGTGAAGTACCGACTCTGCCCGACCAGCACCGTCTTTGAGGCGGATTTGGAGACCGCGCTGGAGATCGCGAAAGCGGCGCACCGGGCCGTCATCAATGCTGGTGCCAAACGCGTGGTCACGACACTCCGTATAGACGAGCGCTTGGATGAGCTTCGGACGATGGAAGAGCGTGTCGAGCGGGTCGTAGCCAAGGTTAAGTGAAGGCAAATAACCTTATTCCTTTCTCCTCTGTCAGATCCCGAGCTGGACGGGTATAATGTGCCTAGCCATTTACACAGGGAAAGTTGATTAAAAAAAAGAAAAATAGAGAATTTTCCCTGTCTACCAGTTGGGTATGAAATTGTAGTCTATGCCAGGTGTAACCCAGTGCCAGTTCCATAGAGCTATAGGTGGAGTGAAGTAAAAGGAACGGATAGCTGTGTGTTTTAGATAGACTACAAGTCCTTCTGCTATAAAACCATTATCAGCGTAAACAAGTTCATGTATGTGTACATATCCGTGATCTTTCAACCAGTTCTCTTTTTTTTCTGAGAGTTCTGTTGGTGGCACGTCTGCTATACCATCAACCTTGTATAGCATTACATTCTCTGGATCGTAAATGGCCCAAAAGGGTATATCTGGATGCATTGGGTAACTAGGATAGTTATAGTGCCTGCCGACAACACGATAAGGTCCTGTTTGCACCCAAGTATGTCCGGGTATATCTTGTTTATAATCCTCATCAGGGTCAGGTATTGGAATGCCAGCGAAATAGTAGTACTCCCCATCGATTTCAAGCTTTATTCCATATTCGAATGCTTTAGGATTCTTTTGCCACATGGGTGCTGCAATAACAGATGTAGTCAATAGAACAGTTAATAAAAAGACTATTGGGATGGAAAACACGACTATCTTTCGATTCATCTTTATCACCTCCTCAATTTTTGGGTATTTTTATTCCGCCCCTCCTCGGCGGACTCCTCGGTCCAAACCTCTAGAGCATGATGATTGAGTTGAGAATCTTGAACTTTTTCAGAGCAATTCATCTGTTCTCACCTATCAGAACGAGTCTCGAATCGGTCCAGCCCTCTATTTTTCGGGCCCTCATTAGAAGTCTCGCCTCCCTTCAACGAGCTCACCTTATCTGGTCCCCTAAACCCGGTTTGTTTAACGTCTCAAGGTTGTGAGTATGGCACGTTTAGGTCAAAAAGTGGTACTAAACAAAATTCAGAAACAATCTTCTGGAGAGGATTGAGGCCCCTTCACTGAAAAACCCCACAGAAAAAGCTTCTGAGGATAGTTTTTCATTTTTTAATAAACCGTGAATGTCATTTTCCCGTTGTTTTCAAACGTAGAGCAATCTGGGAAGAAAAATTGAATATCAACACAGGGTCAGCAGGAACCCTAGAGCGATAGGTTTATAAAGGAGTTTTACCCCTAAAAATTCAACCTTGTTGGTGATGCTTATGGAATTTTGCCCAAAGTGTGGCAGTATGCTCTTTCCCAAGAAAATTGGGCGTTCAAGGCGACTGGCCTGTCCTCGTTGCGGTTATAAAAGCAAGATAAAGCAGCGTGCAGCTTACAAAATCAGCGAGAAGGGAAAAGAGCCGAAAGAGGTTCCCGTCATCATCGAGACGAAGAAAAAGAAAAAGCAGATAGAACGGGAGTACGAACTCGAGTCCCCAGAGTACTACGAGGAATTTTACGAGGGAGAGAGTTAGACTCTCACCACTGCCTCCTCAAGTGCATGACCACATGCGCACGAGCGTTTTTTGGGTACTCTAGTGACCGCTTTGAACATCAGCTTTTGAACTCGACCTATGTTTTCCTTCATTAGCTCGGCAACTTCTGTGTGGGTGAGCTTTGTTTTTGAAATGCCTGCCGCGAAGTTCGTCACGACCGCGACTGCCGCGTAACAGATTTCGAGCTCTCGAGCCAGCACGCACTCGGGCACGTTCGTCATCCCCACGAGATCGCAGCCCAAGCAGCGCAACGCTTTGATTTCTGCCGCCGTCTCGAATCGCGGACCCTCGGTACACCCATAGATCGCGCGGGGGTGCAGCTTGAGTTTAATATCTTTAGCTGTTTTAAATAGCGCATCCCGTAGCTCGGAGCAGTAGGGTTCCGTAACATCGACGTGAGCGACCCCTTTTTCACCCCCTTCGTAAAAGGTCTGGGTGCGCCGTTTCGTGAAATCGATAAACTGATAGAGCAACGCCAGCTCCCCGGGGCGCATCTTAGGGTTGAGTGAGCCGCAGGCGGTCGTCGCTAGTGCCCGCTTCACGCCCAGCTCACGCAGTGCCCAAAGGTTCGCGCGATAGTTAACGAGGTGAGGTGGCGCTGTGTGCCTCTTACCGTGGCGGGGCAAGAACGCAACTCGACGTCCGCCCAACTTGCCGATAACGATTTCAGGCGAGTTGCCGTATGGGGTACTCACAATGGTGGCACTCGGCTTCTCGAGGATGCCTATTGAATAAACGCCGGTTCCGCCAATTATCGCGATCTCAGCCCTCATTTTCCTAACCTTCGCTCTCGCCCTTGGTAGGTGCGGATAGCGCGCAGGAACTCGATCTTGGTGAACTCAGGCCAGTTCGCCTCGCAGAAATAGAGTTCGCTGTAGGCCGACTGCCAGAGCAGAAAACCGCTCAGCCGTTCCTCCCCACTGGTGCGGATGATCAAATCCGGGTCGGGTATGCCGGCAGTGTAGAGGTAGCTATTTATGATACGTTCGTCGACATCGCCGGGTTTGAGCTCGCCTCGTTTGATGCGTTCACATATCTGCCGAACTGCCTCGGCGAGTTCGGCTCTGCCCTCATAGCCAATAGCGATGTTTAGGGTATAACCATCGTAGCTCTGAGTTACTTCCTGTGCTTCCTCGATCGCTTCCCTCACCTGCTCGGGTAAGCAAGTTAGATCACCTATCGCACGGACGCGTATTTTATACTTATGAACGCGTTCGTCCTTCGCCATCTTTTTGAATTTTTCAACAAACAAATCCATAAGCGCTTTTACCTCCTCGCTTGATCGGTTGAAGTTCTCGGTCGAAAAAGCGTAGACTGTAATGTATTTAACGCCGATTTCTTGGCACCACTTCAACACCTCTTCGAGCTTTTTAGCCCCCAGCGCGTGCCCCTGCAGTTTGTTTAACCCTGCTTTCTGCGCAAAACGGCGGTTCCCATCCAAGATTATCGCTATATGTTGCGGGATGTTCTCTCGCTGCTTTACCTCCTCCAACAACTGCTGCTCGTAGTACTTCGCCGCCATGGCCCGCAACCTAGCCACGCCCGGCAATTTCGCTATTGGAAGCTTTTCGATAACCATACAACCCCAAAACAATTACTTCGTGATGCTTTAAATTTTTAAGTATACTGCGGATTTTGTTGTGATATCTCAGGGTTAAAATTTGGAGTCTAGAAAGTTCACGAAATGTAACCCAAAATTCTATACTTTTACCAAATCACCATAGAAAGTGCTGAAAACTCGAAAAACGAAAAATTTTTAACCCCAAAAAAGTAAATAAAATCGCTTTTGGAGGCCTGACGGGGACGGGGGGTGAATAACCTCCCAAGGCAGAAAATGTGTCACACGTAAGCAAGATTGAGCTCCGCGGGTTCAAATCATTTGGAAACGCGAAGGTGAGCATTCCCCTTTCGAGAGGTTTGACTGCTATTGTTGGCCCAAACGGTTCGGGCAAGAGCAATGTCGTCGATGCGCTCTGCTTCGTGCTGGGTGGAATGAGTGCGAAGCTCATGCGTGCCGAGCGCTTTTCCGATTTCCTCTTTAACGGTGGCAACGGCCAACGCTCGGCCCCTTTTGCTGAGGTTTTACTCCATTTCAATAATGAAGACGGCGTGCTGCCTATCAACTCGACTACGGTGGTGATATCCCGAAAAGTGGATCGTAGCGGCAAATGCGAGTATCGTATAAACCGAAAGCGCGCCTCACGGCAGGAAATCGTTGACATGCTCTCGAAAACCATGTCCAGCCCCGGAGGCTACAACTTCATCATGCAAGGGGATGTCGACCGTTTCATAAAGATGGATCCGTTCGACCGCCGGACGATCATCGACGACCTTGCGGGAATAGCGGAGTACGATGAAAAGAAGCAAAAATCGCTTTCGGAACTCCAGCGCGTCAAGACCAACCTCAATTCGATGGACGCTGTACTGGGCGAGATTTCGGTGCAGATGGAAAAACTCCGATCTGAACGGGAGGGGGCCATTCGATATAGAGAGTTAAATCAGGAGCTTGGACGTATCCGGGCCGCGCTCCTCAGCGTTCGGCGCGCCACTTGCAGGAAAAAACTTTCTCGACTGCAACAGAGAATAAAAGTAAAGGAAGAATCACTAAAGGAACTGCGCGATAAACGTCGAAAAATTCTCGAAGAAGCTGGAAGCTATGATCGAAAAGTTGGCCAGCTAGAGAAACTCATCGATGAAAAACAGAATACAGGGATGTTTGCGGAGGCGGGAAAAATACGCGAACGTCTCAAATTGTTCGGTGAAATGATCAACTCGACAGTGGCAGAGCGTGCGAGAATAGAGAATGAAATCTTTGATCTTAGTGCCAGCATCGAAAAAATCACTCCCCAAGATGAGCAAGATGTTTCACCTGAAAAAATAGCCTTGCTTTCTTCGAAGTTCGAAAATCTTTACGAGAGGTTTAACGCGCTGGCTCAAACCCTTGATTCGAGCAGATCACGCGCTGAAACCGAAAAGGTGCTTCAAGAGCTCCGTGGGGTTCTAGATGATTTAAGGGTTATTTTAGGCGACTTTTCGAAACATTTCGAGCAGGCTTCAGAACTTCTCAAGAGTAAATCATCGCTTGAGAAACGAAACGAGCCCGATATGAGGCCACAACTTCAGCATCGTCTAATAAGCTTGGAAGCTGTGCGCTCACAGCTGGATGATAGACTGAAACAGCTACAACAACAAGTCCAGGAAGCCCAGATTGAGCTCGAAAAAGTCACCGTGCTGGAAGAGAAGGAGCGGTCCTCGGTCGGAACCCTCCGCAAGGAAAGAGAAAAACTTCGGCACAAAGTCGGAAGCCTCAAGGAGAAAGCAGGCCACATAGAGGATCCAATAGAGCAACTCAGTAACGAACTGCAGGCATGCAGGGTCGAGGAGGCCTCGCTACGACCCCAACTCGAAAACATCGAAGGAGAGCTAAAGCAAGTCAAGATAGAGGTTGAAATTACTCGTGATGTCGACCCGGCCAAGCTCGAACGAAGAGTTGGAGTTCTAGAGGCAGAGCTTGAGGCACTCGGTCCTGTAAACTTCCGGGCTATCCAAGATTTCAGAAATGCCGAGCGCCGTTACAACTCCGAAAAATTGAAGCACGATAAGTTGGTCGCGGAGAAGGAGGCGATTCTCGATTTCATGCGAGAAATAGATGAAAAGAAAAAAGAAGTGTTCATGCAGACTTTCAACGAGCTCTCACAATACTTCAGCAAGATTTTCAGCGAGTTATCGCCGGGGGGCATGGCGAGGCTGATTTTGGAGAACGAGGAGATCCCATTCGAGGGAGGACTCGAGATCGAGGCCAAACCAGCTGGCAAGGAGGTTGCTCGGGTGGGGGTCCTTTCAGGTGGGGAAAAGGCGCTAACCGCGCTCGCTTTTATCTTCGCCCTCCAGCGCTTCCGACCCACCACTCTCTACGTGCTTGATGAAATCGACGCCCACCTCGACGACCAAAATCTCCGTCGGGTCGCGGAGCTCATCCGCCAATCCTCGCGCGAATCGCAAGTCATCCTCGTTACACTACATGATTCGATGATGTCTGTGGCCGATCGTTTGTTCGGTGTCACGATGGGCAAGAGCGGGGTGTCTCGCTTGTTCTCAGTGGAGCTAGCGGGGCTGGCGGCATGAGGTGAAGAAATGACGACTATCGCCGATCAACCTTTTCAGATTCTGCTCGGGTTGGTGCAGGATCACAAGCTCGACCCGTGGGATGTTGACATCGAGAAAATCGCAGGTGTCTACATGCAACGCGTGCGGGAGATGCAGGAGTTCGACCTTCGTGTTTCAGGGCGGACGCTGCTCTCGGCCTCGGTGCTTTTGCGGATGAAATCAGATTTCGTGTTTAACGGACATAAAAAGCCGGAAGCAGAGGATGAACTTAAGGAGATGTTCGATATCGATTTGCCTGAACTTGGACAAATAACGATTATACAGCGTTCACCCCGCAAAATTACACTTCTCGATCTCATGGGGGCGCTACAAGAAGCGCTCAAGGATACCCCAACGCGGAAAGTCGTCCATAGGAGAAAGTTAGAAAAAATCATGCAGACGCTCAACGAATATCACATAAACATCGAGCGGTACCTTGAGGAGCTGTACCAACGGGTGAAAAGTCTCACTGCTTTAGGGCAAGAGATTTCGCTCTCGGCGCTCGTCCTCGAACGAACTAGACTCGCGGTAGCTAGGACACTCCTCCTCTTATTGTTCCTCGAAATTCAAGGCAAGGTCGTGTTGCGACAGCCCGAACCATTTGGTGAAATATTTGCCGCTTTGCCGGCGGAGGAGGGGTAGCATGGGAGTCAAGGAAGATCGCTCGATTATCGAAGCCGCCCTCTACGCGGCTGATCGTCCGTTGACCCTTGATGAACTGCGTGAAATCTTGGAGACCTCGTCTGAGACATACGCACGCAAGCTCATGGATGAACTCATAGTCGACTACGGGAAGAGGAGCGGTCCCCTGATGCTTACCGAAACCTCAAAGGGAACCTTTTCGCTCCGCCTCCGCGAGGAGTACATGCCGAAGCTGGAGGGGGTGATGTCCAAAGCAAAGCTCTCGCGGGGAGCTTTGAAAACGCTCGCCATGATCGCCTACAAGCAGCCCGTCTACCAAGCGAGGCTCGCCGACGTACGGGGCAGTCGAGTCTACGATCACGTCAAACAGCTCACCGCTTTGGGATTCATCGAGTCCAGACATTTCGAGCGGACACGAGTGCTTCGAACCTCGCGAAGATTCGCGGGTTACTTCGGTTTTGATGACGATATGGACAAGATTCGTGAACGAATCGAGGAACTCATGAGATAAGGACTTTTTATACCCTTATGTCCAAAGATTGCAAGCGGTGTCTAAATGGCCAAGTGGCAGGGTAGATCGTTAAAGAAGCCCAGCGGAGGGCGAATATGGGCCAGCCGGAAGAAGCGTGGGCGGGAGATGGGGAGCGAGTTCGTCGAGACCAAACTCGGCTCAATGAAGCGAGTCGAGCGACGCGCCTTCGGTGGGGACATAAAAATCAGCTTGCTCAGCACCGATGCCGCCAAAGTTGTGGACCCTAAAACCGGGCAGTCAAAAAAATCGAAGATACTAACAGTTGTCGAGAATCCTGCCGATCCCCACTTCGTACGTAGAAATGTTCTGACTAAGGGAGCGATAATAGAAACCGAGCTTGGCCGCGCGCGCGTGACTAGCCGACCTGGGCAGAGCGGCGGCGTCGATGCCGTGCTGCTTGAGGCCAAACCCGTTGAAGCTGAGAAACCTGCTGAGAAGCCAGCGGTGCCCGAAGAAAAATCATAGCGTTTTTTGCTTCCCTTTGCCGACGATGTGCAAGACCTTCCATCTTCGCTTTTTTAACTCTCTTGCTATGAAGCGGCGATGACATGCGCTCGGATATGACTCGACGCACATGATTGCCGAGGTCTTTTCTCTCGCGAGTTTCATCAGCTCCTTCAACCCTTGTTTGAACTCTTGAGTCCGGGTGTAGGTCCCATAGCCCCCACGATATCCGCCGAGCTCTCGAATATGGATATAACCTATGCCCTTTGAGGGGAGAGCCCGCTGCAGGTTTTCCTTCACGAACTCCGGCCACTTCGAGGTCGGGAAACGCCGGACGTCTATGATCAGCTCGATATCGAAACGCTTGAGTAGCGCCATGAAATCCTCGAATTTTCGGTTTCCGTAGCCGATTGTGAATATTTCCGGCACGCTCGTCCCATTAACAATTCAGTTTTTAGAATGGAATAGCCATGTCGGTAACACATGCATATAGTGCGTTAATGTGGTAAACCTCGCGTGTCATTTTAGGTGGTTGTCATGTAATTTTACAGTGAGCGACGTAATCAAACACCAAGTTTTTAAACCAGTTAAATTAATTCCGTGTGACATGCTCCACATTCAAGTAACTCTAACTCCAGCCGAATCGAAGCGCTTGATAGCTAAGGCTGTTGCCGCTCTCCCTGAGGTCAAGCGAGCCCTCCGCCAAGGAACAATAGTGGTTGGGCTTGGCACCACCAACGCTTGCGTAGCCGAGGAACTGCTAGGGAAAAAAATTGAGCGAGAAAAATTCGTGGCAGGCGCCGTTTTGCCGAAAGGAACTTGTGTAGTCCCCCGCGAGCGGCGCATAGGAAATCTCATCATTCGTAGGGGCAAGCTCATCAAAAGCAAGCTCGACGATATACTTCTCGAACTCACGGCCGACGATGTTTTCATCAAAGGTGCCAACGCGCTCGACGCCAGCGGCACGGCAGGGGTTTTATTGGCATCGCGTGGAGGAGGCACCCTTGGTAGAGCATTGGGGGCTATCATGGCGCGGGGTGTGAACTTCATCATTCCTGTGGGGCTCGAGAAGTTTATTCCTGGCTCTATTCAAAAGGTCTCCAAAACTACTGGGATCTTTCGGGCTAGCTACGCCACAGGTTATCCTTCGGGAATAATGCCCGTGGCGGGAAAAGTTATCACCGAGCTTGAAGCTTTCAGGATTCTGACTGGTGCGGAAGCCATTGCTATGGGCAAGGGAGGTATCTCCGGCGCCGAGGGAAGCGTCACCCTGTCCGTTCAGGGAACTCAGAAACAACTCATCAAAGCCCGAAAGCTGGTAAATGGGATAAAGGGTGAACCTGGCACGAAAGTGAAAACCAACTGTAGAACTTGTAAACTACCCGACTGTTGGTATAATAGACGTTAGTCGCCACCCTCGCGGGTACGAACCCTGCGTTGGCGCTCTAAGGTTCCACTCGTCAAGTTGCCCGCGATGACTTCATCGATGCTGTGGACGACGCCGCCCCATTCCTCGATTGCCGCGCGTATTGTGCCATAGTCAAGTTGGCCGTCGATGGTGATCTTGATCGTCTCCGTGTCCTTGTCAATCTCGATGAGCGTAACGTTAACCCCGTCAACGCCCGACATTGAGCTGAGCTTTGTCGCGAACTCCGGCAGTGTGGGGCTGTGAGGCTTAAGTACGTCGAGCACGAGTCTGCGAATCTTTCGAATCTTTCTAGCCATTCGATCCTCATCTCTAAATGATTGGCTTTGCTTAAGAATTTTCTCGGGTTTGAGACAACTTAGGGCAACCAACCGTAACTTTTAAGTATATCGAAAAGCTTATATATAAGTAGACTAATCCCGTTTAAACTTTTAGGGGATCAAATGCGCAAGTTAGGCAAGGTCATTCACCTCACCAATCGCGGGCTCGTGCTGCGCGCCGAGCAGGTGCCAGCCCTCGGCGGAGCTGTATATAGTGTGGGGGGCGCGCGCGTGGGGAGTGTACTTGACCTGTTCGGACCCGTCGCGGCGCCCTACATAGTGGTAAAACCCACCCGCGGGTTCGCTCAAGATAGCCTGGGGAAGCTCGTCGGTGAGGATCTATATATGGGGGAGCGGTATGGAAAAACCCGAAAAGCAAAAAAAGTGTCCTGAGTGCGGAAGCCCAAAATTCGTGCGGGTATACGAGCGCGCCGAGTTAGTGTGTGCTGAGTGCGGTTTCATCATCCACGACAAGATAATGGACATGGGGCCGGAGTGGCGGGCTTTTGACCAGGAGCAGCGGGAGCGCCGGGGACGGGTTGGAGCGCCCATGACGTTCACTATTCACGATAAAGGATTGTCGACGATGATTGACTGGCGGGATCGCGACTCTCACGGCAAGGACCTCACCCCCAAGCGCCGAGCTCAGATTTACCGGCTTCGAAAGTGGCAGCGGCGAATCCGCGTTTCTGATGCCACCGAGCGCAACCTAGCCTTCGCGCTCTCGGAGGTCGACCGGATGTCCTCACACTTGGGGTTGCCCCGGAACGTTCGTGAGGCAGCTGCGGTAATCTACCGGCGGGCTGTTGAGGAAAGGTTGATCCGGGGGCGGTCAATCGAGGGCGTTGCCGCAGCGGCCCTTTACGCGGCCTGCCGAGAGTGCAAGGTTCCCCGAACACTTGATGAGATTGCCGACGTTTCGCGGGTTAGCAAGAAGGAAATCGGGCGGAGTTACCGTTTCATCTCACGTGAGCTGCTCATCCACCTGCGCCCTACGAGCCCGATCGACTACATTCCTCGCTTCGGGAGCGAGCTCGGGCTGAGCGGCGAGGTGCAGTCTAAGGCGATCGAGCTGCTCAAGGAGGCGACGAAGAAGGGGCTGACTTCGGGACGGGGGCCGACAGGCGTGGCGGCTGCTGCCATCTACATTGCTAGCGTGTTCTGCGGCGAGCGGCGGACGCAGCGGGATGTGGCGGACGTGGCGCGGGTTACAGAGGTCACCGTGAGGAACCGCTATAAAGAGTTATGCGAGAAGCTAGGGTTGGATGTAGAGCTTTAAATTTCCCTATTTTTGAAAATAGAGTTTAAATTTGGCGTGGGCTATCCCTTGTTGAAGCAGGTTGCCACTGATTATTCTTGCGCTACTTTAGGAACTTGGACACGAATGGGGAAGTCTCGCCTCTCCGCATGAAGTGTCCAGATGGGCCCTCTCCTAGGAACTCAGAAAACCAGGACTCGTGCTCCACTTCTTCGTTTAGAATCGCCTGTGCCAAGTCGTAGGTGCGGTGGTCTTTCCCCGCCGTCAGATTACAAATGTTTGTATAACCCCTAACCGCACACCGCTCGGCATCCACCAACACCTTTAGCATCGCCTTTATATCCGTTGGATCTTTGGGCAAAGATGCTGGCGGACAAGCAGACTTGTCGTGAAACGTCTTCATGTCATCTGGTAGTTTGCCTTCAAGTTCGTAGATTCTAGGAACAATCGCCTCGAAGTGATTACGATCTTCGACGCGAGCGACCTCTGCAATTTCCTTGACCCCTTCTCCTTCCAGTCCGATTAGGTTGCACCTCAGGATTGTGTAGTAATAGTAAGTGGTCAGTTCCGCAGCGGCATTAGTGACCAGCAGTTCCAACAATTGATCAATATTGATACCCGACTTCTCAACCATTTCCCGCGCTACTTTAGCCATTTCTTCTCGCCTTTCAATATTTTATTTTTGTATACACTTGTAATATTTTTATCGGATTCAGAATACTTGGAGCTCAGTTAGAAAAGCAAAAGTAGCGTTGTTCTAAATATTAATCGAGCTCCATGCGCGGAACCTACGTGCTACTAGCCCATGTCCCCTACGACATCGTGCTGAGCATCGGCGAGCTCGGCAATCGTTCATTTAAGGCCGGCTACTACGCTTACGTCGGCTCGGCGCTGGGGGGTCTCGAAAAAAGAGTCGAGCGCCACATGCGCGAGGAGAAGAAAATCCGCTGGCACATCGACTACCTGCTCTCTCGCGCCCGTGCGGTCGATGTCGTCGTCGCGCAAAGCGAGGAGCGAAAAGAATGTACGGTCGCTGCCGAACTTGCGAAACACCTCTCGAGCATCCAAGGTTTTGGCTCGAGTGATTGTAATTGTGAAAGTCACCTTTTTTACAACCCAAATCTTCACGAGTTGCTCAGGCAGGTTTTGTTGGGCTTTAAAGATTGTGGGCTCAAGCCGAAGAAAGGTGTCGGGTATGGGTAAACAACGGCGCGAGCGGAAACGGGAGCACTACTACCGCATGGCGAAACGGGCCGGGTACAGGGCACGTTCAGCGTTTAAGCTCAAACAGTTCAATGAACGTTACGAATTGCTTCAAAGCGGTAATGTCGTAGTCGACCTAGGCGCTGCGCCCGGTGGGTGGCTTCAAGTTGCGCGCGAGGAAGTTGGTAATGAAGGATTTGTGCTGGGCGTCGACCTCCAAAAGATCACAAAACTCCCCCACAAAAACGTTAAAACACTAGTGGCGGACATCACCGACCCCTTAACACCAGAGCTGATTCGGCAAAATCTCCCGCGCCCTGCCGATGTGGTGCTCTCCGACGCATCCCCCAAAATCTCGGGAGTATGGAGCATCGACCACGCCCGCTCGATCGAACTCGCAGACGCAGCGTTCACAATTGCTGGCGAGGTTTTGAGCCAGGGGGGGAAGTTGTTGATAAAGGTGTTCCAGGGGGAATTCTTCCAAGACTTCGTTCAAAACGTGAGGAAGAAGTTTGATTACCTGAAAATTTCCAAACCACCCGCCTCGCGGAAATGTAGCTCCGAGGTCTACGTCATCGCAAAGGGGTTTAAGCGCGTTTGAAAATTTTGATGATTTCGTCCATAGGCGCATCGGTTCGGAAGCCCGTGCCCGAGAAGTGGGTGCGCGAGGCGAAGTAACCTTGTTTTCGAAGCTTTCCAATCAACTCAACAATTTTTGGCGGTGAAACTCCCACGCGCCCCGCGAGCTCATGCATGTCGTAGAACGCGGGTGGTCCATCGGTTTCCTCGCGGCAGAGATTGAGCAGCGTTAGCTCCTGCTGCCCGAGCCTGAAGTTTCGTCGGGCCAGGTCATTGATCATTCGCCCTACGAATTCTTTGTCACCTAACTGCCCGAGCCAAAGTGGCCCCGCATGCTCGAGCTTTTCGCCACACTCGCACTTTTGGGGCAACTCGGGCACCAAACCTGAAGTCAAGCTCCGATTTCCGCACGCGCGGCAATGCGATGCATAACCTTGATTTGCCAGCACCTCATTCGTGTCACCCGCCCTCCGCCGTCCCCGAAGGTAAACCCTGAAGTAATGCCTCGTGGCGTGGGCCAACACTGGTGTAAGGGCAAGGTCGTACTTCCCTGCCATCCTCTGACAAAAACCTATCAAAATTCGCACCCCAAGCTCATGGCCATACTCTGTCTTGAGCGGTTTAGCGCCGTACCTGCGAATGCAAGCCTTGGCGTGGGTCCCCGAAAGTGGGGCGGTGTCCGTGGCGGTTAGGGCCAGCATCCCCCTGCGGAGGAGCGAGGCGCAGGCGGCATCGATGAACGAGGCTGGTGACCCGAAAGGATCTAGGTCGACGAAGTGAAAACGTGGTGCACGGCGCCAGAGCAACGTGTTGGCGTCCTCGTTGTGCACTTCTGCGCCGCTCAGCCCGTTAAGTTCGATGTTCCGTCGGATGAACTCTACCGCCTCAAGCGAACGATCATTAACGATAAC
>CAYFPZ010000030.1:0-2592 GCA_964345105.1 Hadarchaeota archaeon (SeqCode) | reverse complement strand
ACTGCGGGAACACTGGAGCAACCCGTCGGCAATCGTGCCAAAATTGGGTCCTCGTCCGAGCTATTGGCGGGAACACCTAGTGATGATTTCGAGACAACCCTGGTGCGGAACACGGCGGGGCGGCTCCCGAGAAAATCCGCCATCGAGGGTTAGCGGATGAAGGACGTCTAAAGACAGCCCATGAAGTCCGCTGTTAGTTGTGTCGGAGACATCGGGGGCCAATTTCGTTCCTCTACCCATATTTGTAAGGCTAAAAAGGGCATTCGCAAAATCCGAGGATAAACTTAAATTTGCTGAAATTCGGTTAAATTTGGGGGGTGAGGGGGTAAGTGGCAAGGAAAAAACGGACGATACGTGCCAATAAAAAGGCGAGGCCTCGCAAAAAAGCTCCAAGCGTAAAGTTTGGAGTGTTGGCTGGCAAGGGTGAAGGACTCTTATCTGAAATTCTGAAAGATGAACCGCCCGCCGAAAGCAAACCCACCCCAAAACCTGCAGAGAAGCCTGCCCCGCCCCCAGTAGTGGTCAGAGAAACGGCCCCCCAGACTGGAAAAGTGATTGATGGTTACGGTTCCGCCGAAATAGTATCTATTGCAGGCGAAGTCTTACCGCTGTACAGGTTGAAATTGCCGAATCTGACAAAACGAGAATTAAAACTACTCGAGATTGCAAAAGAAAAGGCGATAGAGGAAGTTAGGGTAGATCTAGACAAGATCCCTGATCAGGCTGAACGTCGACGCATCCTCATGCCTGAGGTTCTAAAAATATTCGAACGCGAGAGCAAGGGGATGGACCTCTCGCCGGGAAGGCTAACGCACTTAGGGGAAGCTGCCGTGCGGGACATGATCGGTTATGGTCAACTCGATTCCATAATCGCGGATGATCAACTTGAAGACATATTGGTGACTGCGGTAGACAAGCCCGTTTACGTCTACCACCGAAAGCACGGAATGTGTTCCACGAACGTTGTTTTTGAGAGCGAGGAATCTATCAAATATCTCATAGACAAAATGGCGCGTGTCGTGGGCAGACGGATAGACCAGCAGACACCCTTGCTTGACGCACGATTGCCCGATGGAAGCCGAGTGAACGCGACTATACCGCCAGTCTCTCTTGACGGACCGACTATCTCAATAAGAAAGTTCCGCAAAGACCCGCTTACGGTAATCGACATATTAAACTTAGGTACCATTTCAACAGATGTCGCGGCGTTCCTCTGGCTGGTAGTGGATGGGTTTGGCATCAAGCCCGCAAACATCCTATTCGCGGGAGGGACGGGCTGTGGAAAGACGACCACCCTCAACGCTGCTATCACTTTCGTCCCCGAACGAGAGCGCATTCTCTCGATCGAGGACACCGCCGAGCTTCAACTTTCACATAAGCACTGGGTTAGACTTGAGACGCGCCCGCCAAACGTCGAAGGGCGCGGAGAGATCACGATGGATGATTTGGTTAAAAATGCACTCAGGATGAGGCCGGACCGGATGATAGTGGGAGAGGTTCGAGGCCCCGAAGCACAGACGATGTTCACCGCGATGAATACCGGCCATGATGGTTGCTGTGGAACCCTGCACTCAAACAGCGCGGTCGAGACGATTTCCCGCCTGACCGAGCCCCCGATGGCTGTGGCCCCCATAATGATCCCGGCCCTCGATATCATTGTGATGCAACAACGCATCTACCACCGTCAGAAGGGGCAGATTCGAAGAGTTACTGAAATCGCCGAGGTTACTGGTTTGGAAAGCGGCAAACCTCAGCTCAGTCGCATCTTCAAGTGGGATCCCCGCACGGACATAGTCGAGCAGACTGGTGTCCCAAGCAAAATCAAGCGCACGATAGCCGAGTTTAGCGGGATGAGCGGGAGCGACATCGAAATCGAAATCGAGAAGCGCGCGGCAGTACTAGAATGGATGAAACATCAAGGTATGCGAAACATTTTCGAGGTGAGTGGAATCATCCAAGAGTACTACCGAAACCCAGCGGGAATGCTAAAACGCGTACGGGCTGAGAAGGGCAGGAAGCGTCGTTAGTGGTTCCATGCCGAAAAAAAAAGCTAAAAAGCCCAGTTCGGTGCAGAGATTTTTCTCTACGATTGGCGGCGGTGTGATAAAAACAGGCACGGCAGCACAGCGCGTGGGTCAGGCCGTCAAGGTTACGAAGGGGCCTAAAGCTTCGGAAAAAGCTGATGAGGTTACCCGAAGGCTGCACGAACTAAAACGGCTCGAAAGCTTGCGTGAGGAAGAACTCGCTATAGAGCGTAAACTGAGGGAGGATAAAAAGTGGGAGGTGCGCGCGGAGCTAAAGAGGTCGCTGTCGGAGCGCCTTTCTGAAATCTTTTATTCCCCTTTCAAGCGACCAGCGCAGCGATTGGCCAAGTTTTTTAAAGGGTTGGATGTGGACCTCTACAAGGCTAACATCAGGATTGCTCCTGCATATTACGCGGCATTCATGATTGGGGTGAGCATCATCGTGAGTGTCTTTGCATTTGCCTTTATGTTCCTGTTTTTGTCCATCCCTCTTGCATTGGTAGGCGGAGTGTTTGCCTTCCTGCTCGCACTGTTTTTAAGTAGGACTCAACCAAAGCGTAAGGCTAAG
>CAYFPZ010000029.1:0-3128 GCA_964345105.1 Hadarchaeota archaeon (SeqCode) | reverse complement strand
CGGGACACTAGTTACTCTATACTCGACCACTGGAATATCGATGATTTTTTCCACCCCCCCATGGATTACTCGGTTCGGCGCCATTTTCGTGGATTTCGGTGAAAGGAGTTGTTTCGACCGCTCTCGAAACCTTTATAAGCGGATTAAGGGGTTTCGCAAAAACCCGAAACCCTATTTAAAAGCGCCATCTAATCCTTTCAGGGGTTCCGATAAGGAAAATCGACCGGGTCCTTCGCGAGATCCTCCACCGCTTCTACGGACGGGGCGAGCGGTTCTTCAACCAGAAAGAACTCTCGGCGACATGCGAGCTCTCGCTTGGCACCATAAATCCGCTCATCGCGCGCCTCGAGCAGCTGGGGGCGATTGATCGCAGGCCGCTCGGGTTTCGTCTCATCGACCCGAAGCGCGCGCTGCTCTACTGGGCATTCACCCGGGAGCTCGCCAAAGACATCACCTACGCCACCTTCGTGCCCATGACCACCGATGAACTAGAAGCGAAACTACCGCGCGGTGCTATTCTAACTGCTTATTCAGGTTTTCGTGCCAAGCTTGGCTCGACGCCCGTAGATTACGAGCAGGTCTTCATCTATGCCGACGCCGACGAGATAAAACGCGTCTTTAAGCCCAATGGGAATAAGGAGAGAAATTTGTTCGTGCTTGCGCCCGATGAGCACCTCATGCGCCTGAGCGAGCGCGGCGTGGCCCCGTCCGTCCAGATATACGTGGACCTCTGGCAGCTCGGGGCGCTCGGCAGCCGTTTCGCGCAGGAGCTCGAGCGAGAGTTTGCACCGGATCCAACTCGGGCGCTGGAGGAGGTCGCAAGAGAACTCGGGAAAAAGTGTCTTGAGGGGTAACCAACCGAGATTTCTCAAAAGAGCTCAACTTTTAAGATAACCTTGCACAGCTTTCGCAAGCCTTTCTGATAATTCCGCTCGAGTGCTCTGTGTCGACTCGAAAATCTTGATATCGTCGCGAGTTTTGATCTCACCTATGAATCCCGTTTGTGTCTGCTGGTGTATTACCGCCAGCAGGGGCTTGGGGGAGTTGAGAGCATCCAGCACCGAGCGCTTGAAGCCCTCGCTGTGGGTCTCCATGGGGGCAATCTCGTCGATGACCACGAAGTCAGCCTCTCGCAGTGCCCGCCCGATAGCCGCCTCGCTGAGTTCGTCCACGTTCGCGACATTGACTCGATATTTGCTGACCTTGGGGCCCTCCCGTTGCCGAACGTGGGCCAGTATACGTTCCTCCCCCGTCATTATGTCGATTATTTTAAAACCCACCCGGACTCCACCCTCACGAATCTCGGGGCAGTAAAGTCCGCCAGCTCGAAAACCCCGCTCGCGCAGGATCGACATCGCCCGCTCGATGACCGAGGTTTTGCCGCTTCCAGGGCGCCCGGTAATAAGGAAATTGTTTGGCATGTGCTCAGTAAATCGTTATGACGCCGCAAGCTAAAAATTTCAATCCTTTAAATGTTTGCTATTAGGATGATGTCTTTGGTCGCAGTCATGTGCAGTTCGTACTGTATTATCTTCTCGCCAATCTCGTCCGGTACCTCTACGATGTAAATCACTGACAAGTCGTAATACCCGATATTTGCGCTTCGGGCGCTATCCATGACATCTACACCGTAATTCTGCCAAGCGACGGCTGCTGCCTCAGGATCTCCGGCTGCGGCTGCCTTGATAGTCTCCCAAATATTTACCGAATAAGACTGCGTGGCGGTTCCGTCCGTCAGGGCCCAAGCAATGGTGGCGATGTCGGATTGGGAGTAAATCACGTTCCGAACTTTTACGTTCGTCCATAGTTCGTCCATGTTGTCAGTGCCTAGGTCGTATACGTAAATGTTGACAATCGAGCCAGACGTAACCGTAGGTGTCCGTTGGAAGGTATCCAGAATGGGTACCTCAACGGTGCTGGCTTCTTTAAATTTTAGTTTGCGCAGGGTTTCCCAAGTTTCCCCGTTGACATATATTAGCGCATTATCCTTTGACAAATACCCGCCTGAGGGTGGGGAGTTTTTCCACTTTTCTATCCTACTATTATCCGTAATGCTTCCGATTATGTCGGTATGAATGGTTCGCCACGTGGAGGTTGCTTGGCTGTTTAGCTCTGCTTCATATTCCCCCAGTTCCGATATTGTTCCCTTCGCATTTATCTCGGGTATAAGGTTTTGCGAAAGAGTGGCTAAGGCCGGCACCGCTATCGTATCCGAGGTGCCCGTTGCTGAATAGTAAGTGCCATTAGTCACAGTGTCGACCTTGTCCAGCAGTTCCTTGCGCTTCAGCTCAAGCTGAATTGTAGCGGTCACACTTGCCGAAATCGATTCGACCTCGATCTTAGAGCCCGCGGCTTGCACCTGAGCCGAATAGCTTGATGTCGCTGTCGATGCTTGGTCGGTTCCTATCGAGGCCAGAGAATTATTTATCTGACTCAAAGCCGAAAGCTTCGCCTGCTCGAGCTCCTCGGCTGCGGGCTTTGCGATAAGGAAGTAATAAATGCCGAAAATAGTTGCACCTATAATCGCGAATACAACTACCGCGCCGACAATGGGTCTTACGTCGATTTCCCTTCGTGCGATAGTAATCACCCAGCCAAAACTAAATGAAAGCTTGAGCCATATTAAAGCTTCGGGTTTCGATGGATAAGCAAGCCCTCCGCGAGCGGGTCTGGCGGGAGCTCGAAGCACGAGGAGTTACAACTTTTCCTAAACCTGTGCGGGGGAGAATTCCGAACTTTGTTGGTAGCGGTGCGGCAGCTGCTCTTCTTCGTTCGCTGCCGACTTACGCTCAGGCTCAAACGGTCTTCGTGAACCCGGATGCCGCCCAGCTAGCCGTGCGAGAGCTCGCGCTGCGCGATGGAAAGCGCCTGATCATGGCAACCCCCAGACTGCGGGAGGGGTTCATCCTGCTCGATCCGTCAAAAATAAAAGATACGAAGGGAGCGGCGAGCATCCGGGGCGCCTTCAAGCACGGTGAAAAGACGGGTATCCGCGGGCTGAGGGTGGACTTGATTGTCGAGGGCTCCGTGGTCGTTGACAGAAAGGGTGGTAGGGTCGGGAAGGGTGGTGGGTTTGGCGACTTGGAGTTTGCAATCCTGCGCGAGACCGGGACTATCACAGACGCAAC
>CAYFPZ010000028.1:0-13681 GCA_964345105.1 Hadarchaeota archaeon (SeqCode) | reverse complement strand
TCGGTATGCAAAAGTACCCCGTATCCACGTAACTGAGGGTCTTTGCCCACGACACAGAAAGCTTGCGGGAAAAGATTCTGAACGGTCGCCCTGAAGGTTTCGATACCTCTTTTCCGCACATCCACGCCGATTTCAGCATATTTTGACATGATCAACCCTACAGTTTAATTTCTCCGACCCCTTCCGCAAGCTTTGTCGCTATCAAAGTATTGTACAGCAACATCACGCGCGTCATAGGTCCTACACCACCCGGCACCGGAGTGATGTAGGATGTCTTTTCCTTCACGCTTTCAAAATCGACATCACCTCGCAACTTGCCTCCAACGTAGCTCATACCGACATCGACAACGACAGCATCCTCCTTCACCATGCCCCTGCCGATTGCAAAGCTCGGACGTCTGCCTACCGCGCTGACCAGCACATCAGCTGCTCGGGCTTGTTTTTTCAGCCCCTGAGTTTTTGAGTGGCAAATGACAACTGTAGCGTTTCTATCCAGGAACAATTTTGATAGCGGCTTGCCCACTAGGTCGCTCCGGTTGATTATCACCGCAAGTTTGCCTGCGAGTTCGATTCCATAGTGGTCAAGCAACTTTACTATGCCCTTGGGCGTACACGGCAACAAGTCGTTTTCAAAATCATACATTCCCAGCCAGAGCTTCCCCACGTTGTAAGGGTGCAACCCATCCACATCTTTTTGGGGATTTATGTTATCTACTATCTTTTTCTTATCGATGTGAGGGGGAAGGGGCAATTGCACGATCATTCCATGAACTTCGCGATCTTTGTTTAACTCATCAACTAGTTCGAGGAGTTCCTGCTCAGATGTGCGGGTAGGAAGCTCGTGAAGTCTGAAATCAATGCCGACCTCCTCACAATCCCTGCCCTTCCCTTTCACATAAATCCTTGAAGAAGGGTCATCGCCGACCAGTATGGTAGTTAGGGTTGGAGTTATACCCCGTTCTTTTTTAAAAACTTCCACGCGCGTTGCAATATCTCGCTTAAACTTTTCTGCGAGAGCCTTGCCGTCCATTATCACTACCATAAACCCACATGCAAGATTTTCGCAGTCATCTCAATATAACCTATTGCCAGCATGCCTTTGTTCGATGTTGCTCAACTGCCGTCTTCCTTAACTCGTCTGAAGCGAGCAGGTCTTAAAATTCAGGGGCGTGCCTCTTTCCGAGCATGTCCTTGTATTTCAAAAGAATTGGTTTGACGACCTCGTTCACGAATTTTTTGCATCGCTCACTAGCGTCACCTAAGTGTTCAGTCGGATCTAACAACTTGTCAATCTCCTTTACACTCAATTTAGAGCTTATCGTACGATCTTGTTTCAATAACTGAGGCAATGGGTTTTCCTCACCTACCATTACCCGCTCCCAAGCCTTGAACGAAAGTCCGCGAAGTTTCTCATGCATTCGCTGTCTGTTCCCACCTCGCTCGACGAGTTTCATTAAAATAGCTTCCGTCCCCGCAAACGACCCGTATTTTTTAAGGTTCCGCTTCATGATCACGGGATAAACTCTAACATCCCGCACCACTCGGTCGTAAAGCATCAAACACTCGTCGGTCGCCAAAAAGCCTTCGGGTATAATAATCCTTCGATTGGCTGAATCGTCTAAAGTTCGCTCGAAAATTGTCTGTGCTGCATTTTCCCACGCAATTCTAGGTAGCGTGCCAACATACCTTGCTAACGAGCACATCCGTTCGGCAGCTACAGGATTTTTCTTAAAAGGCATAGCAGACGAGCCAACCCGAGCCTCCTTCATCGGCTCGGACATCTCTCCATATGCCGGAGATTGCATATGCCTCAAATCAACGCCGAACTTATGCGCACTCTGCACGATGCTGGCTAAAACCGACAAAACTGTGTAATCGAGCTTTCTTGGAGAGGTTTGAGTCGAGATGGGGTAAGCTTTTAACCCCAATTTTCGCATCACGTATTCTTCGAGATCGGCTGGTTTACCTTTGCGGCCCAACAATCTCTGGAAACTCGCAGAGGTTCCGATTGCCCCTTTTATCCCTCTTCCCCTCAAGTTCTCGAGCAGATTTTCCACGTTGTAAATGTCAAAGGTGATATCTTGGGCATAGTTTGCAAATCGATAGCCTAAAGTCGTCGGTATCGCCGGCTGCAGGTGGGTCCAGCCAATGCATGCCAAATCCTTGTACTTTGTTATTTGCTTAGATAAGGAGCCCAAACAATTAACCAATCTCGTTAAAATTGTATTAAACGCGGCTTTCATCCTCAAAACATCCGCGTTGTCCTCGATATCCATCGATGTCGCGCCAAGATGAATTTTGCCTCCGCCGGTCGGGCATTGCCCGGCGTAGGTCTTAATCTCCGCCATCAAATCGTGCCCAATCTTTTTCTCAATCTCGTGAGCCCTTTTCAGGTCAACGTGCTCTGATCCCATCTTGGATTTTAAATCAGCAAGTTCTTTCTGAGTAACAAGACCGTATTTTGACTGAGCTTCGGCGAGAGCCACCCAAATTTTTCTCCACGTTGCTCTATAATTAATTTCAGAAAAAATCTTTCTCATCTCGGGGCTACCGTATCGCCAGGTAAAAGGTGAAAGGAAAGTCCCATAATCAAATTTTGTCGTCATGCCCTCACCGAATCAACTATTCTTCGCTCTTAGCCTCTTTAACCTTAGCGGATAATTGAAAAGTCTACGAGCTATCCAGTACTGAAATATGGATCCAAGACCCGCATAGTTCAAAAAAGTGAATCCTCTTGTTATTCTTACTCTATCTTTGAAAATCGATTTTCCAAGCACCGATGGTTATAAATCTCGCCTGCGGAAAATATCAACGAATGTCACAAAAAGTCGTTATCTTGTTTGGCTCCAAGGTGGATGTCGATTTCGCCAAACCACTAAGACGTACGTTGAAAGAGTTTGGAATAAATTTTGACCAACGAATCACTTCGGCTCACAAGACACCAAAAAAGGTACTTGAAATATTGAGAGAATACGAAAAGTCCGAAGATGAATTGGTCTACATAACGATTGCTGGCAAGTCAAATGCTCTTTCAGGGGTAGTCGATGCGAACACTAAATATCCCGTGATAGCATGCCCACCATATTCTAAAAAATTACGCATCGATATCTACTCGTCGTTACGCATGCCTAGCGGTGTTGCCCCTCTTGTCCTCTTGGAACCCGAGGCTGCTGCTCTGGCGGCTGCGAAAATATTAGCATTGAATGACGAGAAACTTTCAAAGAAAATCGCAAAATACCAACGTCGGATGAAAGAAAAGATAGAAGCCAATAATAAAACGCTTAGACTTCATTGACTTGATCGAAGAGATATTGACGGGAGCTTCCCCTCAAACTCAAAAGACTAAGTCTTACGAAGCGGTTCGGTTATAGATTTGCCAGTCCATACATACAGGCAAAGACGATCTTTGGGAAGCCCGATAGCCTTTATCATATCATCCAATGTTTGATATCTTAATGAAGTAACACCCAACTCTTTAGCAATATAATTTACCATTTTCTTATGCTTCTTTGAATTTTGGTCAATGTATTCATCTACATCTTCAATATCTCTCCCTTCAATGGCTTTTATTGCACGACGAGCGGCCAATTCCTCAATAGTCCTTGTTGAATAATCGAACACGCTCGGGAACATTATAGGAGGACATGCTACGCGCAAGTGAACTTCTTTTGCTCCATTATCCCATAATTTTTGTATGATATTTTTTAACTGGGTACCCCTTACTATCGAATCATCGCAGAGAATAATTCTTTGTCCTTCAATCAACTCTTTAATCGGGATTAGTTTCATCCTCGAAATCAACTCTCTTGTCTCCTGGGAGGGAGGTGTATAACCCCTGTCGTATCCGGGGGTGTATTTGACCAGTGGCCTTCTAAAAGGAATTTTTGATTCCAACGAATAACCAATCGCATGAGTAGTACCTGAATCCGGAACGCCAGCGACCATGTCTGCTTTGACGTTATCATTCTTTGCCAGATATCTTCCACATCTCTCCCTGACGATTTCTACATTTACCTCCTCGTAGGAAGAAGCTGGAAATCCTGAATAAATCCATAAAAAGCCGTTTATTTGGCCCACGGTTGTACCTTTCTGCTTTTGATCAATCCCTGAAGGAGTGAGCAAGACTATTTCTCCTGGCCAAAGATATTTCTTAATTTTAAAACCTAGATTAAAAAAAGCTGAACTCTCGGAAGTTACTGCCCAAGAGCCTCTCTTTTGCCCGACAACAAGAGGACTATAACCAAACTTATCCCTAACAGCATAGATGCCTTCCTTATTGAGCAGAAGAAGTGAACAAGAACCCCTAATTTTGCTAAACATGTAATTAATGCCTTCTACAATGGTCTTTCCCTCTGCAATGAGCTTAGCAACAAGCTCAGTCGAGTTCACGCCTGCGCCTGTTATCTCACTGAAAGAAACACCTTTTTCACGTAATTCGCTGGCCAGCTCTTCGGCATTTTGTATTAAGCCAGTTGTACATATAGCGAAAGGGCCAAATTTTGAATCTAAACAGACGGGCTGTATTTCTCTAGAGGTAATCACGCCTACCCCGCTATTTCCATGCATGGTCTTGCAATCGTCATAAAACTTTGACTTGAACTGACTCTGTCTTAGAGTGTGGATACTTCTTACAATCCTTTCTCCAAAAACTGCTAGGCCCCCATATTCCGTGCCCAAGTGAGAGAGATAGTCCGTGCCGTAAAATAAATCTTCCAAACAGTCCTGTCGAGAGACTATACCAAAAATTCCACTCATTTTGACCCTCTCTTTTTAATATTTCATGGAATAACCTTAAGACTATGTTTTCATGCCGAGTTCTTCCATGTGTTTTTTGCTCCTGTCTATGTGTTCTGGTAAGGCAATATCTTCCCTGTGTCTCAAGGGGCCATCGATTTTTCTAATACCCTCCATGGAAATCACCCTGGCTTCCTCCAATGTGTTGGATATCCCCACCATGGCAACAGCTCTTGATCTCAAAACGTAAGTCATTCCGCCTTTTAGTTCCATGGCACCTGGATAAATTCTCAAGTTATCCCCATACTTTTCCTTCAATTTTTCAGCTTTGCCCAAGTCTACTTTTTTAGAACCTGAGTAACTCGTATATCCCCCATACCCCAAGGGAACAGCGTAAGTTACAACTGTAGCACTATCTTCAAAATTGAGTTTTTTCAAATCACCATCCAAAATTTTGAAACAAACGTCGACAAAATCGTCTTTCAAAATTGGTAGAACATTCATTACTTCTGGATCACCCCATCTGCTGTTTATCTCGAGGACTTTCACACCATTCTTTGTGATTATGTAAGCCATGTACAGATTTCCTCTAACTCCTAGGTTTTTTTCGTTCTTCTTTAACCCATCATGAATCTTCTCTCCTATCTCCAGTGATTCTCTCCAGTCGCTTTCTTTCATGAATGGGAGCAGGTCCCCCCTATCTTTGTAAGAGCCCATCCCTCCGGTATTGGGGCCCAAGTCCCAGTCAAAAGCTCTCTTGTAGTCTCTGACAGCGGGGGTAGAAATCAAATGCTCTCCATCGGAAACGAATTGTAAAGAAAACTCTTCTCCCTCTAACTTTTCCTCGACTATTACGGCCCCCTTTTCAAAATTCGGCGAGAAATAATCTTCGAACAAACTTTCTCTAGATGCGAAATGATCTCCCCAGACGCCAACCCCCTTCCCCGTTGCTGGTGCATCGGGTTTTACAGCCACTTCGTTTCCAATTTCGTCCAACCATTTGTATAGATCTTTTTTAACTCCAGCCCTTGAATCATAGCCGCTGGGATCGAAGACCTTGAATTTCGGATTCGCCGAAGGGACTATTTCCTCTACCAATTTTCTCTGTTCGACCTTGCTTATCTCGATAAAATATTCGGCTGTTGGACAGATCATTTTTATTTTTGTTTCTTTTTCGATTCTGTCCCTGATTCCGTTCATGCCCGGGGCTTCAGGACCGAGTACCCCGAAGTCGATTTCATTTTCATGTTTCTTAGCAAATTTGATGATATCATCTAAATTTAAATTTGGAATTACAACATGCTTACCGCCAGTTTCTTCCGCCTTTTTTATATTGTAAGGATTTCCCTGCTTGTCTGCTATGAAGAGTTTTACACCATGAGCACTTCTGGAAAGAGAATCTGCCATGCAAGCGAATCTGCTTCCATAACTTATCCCTAAAACTCCCACAACCAAATTTGACACCTCTAAACCCTTTTAACCCAATTTTCTCCATCCTTGACATAAACATTTTTGCCAGAGTCGATGGCGAACATTCCTTTTGATAACATTTCAAGAGCTTTTCTGTAAGCAGGCCCATCACATTTTTCCTTCATGAGCTCTTGTTGTTCTTTTGGACTTCTATTTTCTATCGGTAGGCCTTCTGATACGAATAGGATAGGCCCGTGGTCTGGTTTTTCATCCATTATGTGTATGGTAGACCTCGTAACTTTCTCACCATCTTTCATTTGCTCTTCGACCGCGTTACTCCCCTTATATTTCCTCTTCCCTCCTTCTTTTATCGTTAAATCTGCAGGATGTACATTTAGGACCTTAGCTGGAAATTCGTTTAAAAACTTGGTCAAAATATACATGTAACCCGAGCATGCGATTATATCCGGTTCCCACTTTCTCTCTTTTATAATTGACAGAAGTTTTTCATCGTAGGCCTCTCTAATTCTCATGTCCCTGATCGGTTTGTCCCCATAGAAATCATGGATGTCCACCACTTCCACTGGTATGCCTAACTCCTCAACCTTTTTTATTCCAGAAGCATTTTTATTTGAAGAAATGGCACCGACGACTTCGTATCCTTCGCCTCCGATCATAAAGGGGACAGCACTGGCGCCCCCGGAAAAAAGCACGACAATCCGCATTTTTCTATCGCTTCTTGGTTCGTATATCGGCCTCAAATTTTCGTTCATAAGACATCCTCTATCAATGAAGTTTTTCACTGAGTTCTTTTTAATCTATCCCCAGTATCAGTACTCGCAAGTAGCTTTTTTCCAGCACTTTTTCGGTGTTTTATTGGTTCGGTAAAGCCTCTATTTCTAGCTCATGAAACGGATTATGATTTCCCGGCGGAGGTGTACTTCAGGATCTCCCCAATAAGTGCAACTATTAAATATAGTACAAATAAAATCAGGAATGGGGATAAAAGAAATGACAAAACTTAACCTATTTGAGGTCGTGCAAAAACAGTTGGACAAGTGTGCAAAGATTCTAAAGTTAGACCCTAATATACATGAAATCCTTCGAGTCCCGATGCGTGAACTTCACGTATCCTTACCAATCCACATGGATGACGGCTCCATCAAAGTATTCCAAGGATTCAGGGTTCAATACAATGACGCGAGAGGCCCGACAAAAGGAGGAATTCGATTCCATCCTGATGAAACAATCGATACAGTGCGGGCACTTGCAGCTTGGATGACATGGAAATGTGCCCTTCTTGACTTGCCTCTTGGGGGGGCAAAAGGCGGGGTTATCTGCAACCCAAAACAGATGTCTCAAGGTGAGTTGGAACGTTTGAGTCGGGCATACATCAACCAAGTATGGCAATTTATTGGTCCAGACAAAGATATTCCCGCGCCAGATGTCTACACCAATCCTCAAGTAATGGCTTGGATGATGGACGAATACTCAAAAATTGCTGGAAAGACTCGATTTGGTGTCGTCACCGGTAAACCGCTCGGCGTGGGTGGTTCTGCCGGACGCGGTGATGCAACAGCCCGGGGTGGTCTACACACAGTTCGTGAAGCGGCAAAAGTTTGCGGGATAGACCTTAAGAAAGCTACCATTGCCGTGCAAGGCTACGGTAATGCCGGGTATTATGCCGCATATCTTGCCAAAATTCTTTTCGGATCTAAGATAGTTGCTGTCAGCGATAGCAAGGGCGGTATATTCAGCAAGGAAGGTCTTGACCCGAAAGCAGTTCTTGAGCACAAGGCTAAGACAGGTTCAGTAATCAATTTTCCGAATACTAAACCTATTTCCAATGAACAACTGCTAGAACTCGAAGTGGATATACTCATCCCTGCCGCTTTAGAAAATGTTATTACTGAAAAGAATGCGCCAAACATTAAAGCCAAAATCGTCGCTGAGTTGGCCAATGGTCCAATTACACCGGAAGCTGATGATATTCTATATAAAAATGGTGTTCATGTGATACCTGATTTCTTATGCAATGCTGGCGGAGTGACAGTTTCCTATTTTGAGATGGTGCAGAATTTCTACATGTATTATTGGAGCGAAAAGGAAATTCACGAACGTTTAAGTGATAAAATGACGGCCGCATATTCCTCGGTTCTGAACGCTTCTAAGGAATATAACATAAACATGCGCCAGGCTGCTTATGCAGTCGCTGTTAAGAGAGTTGCTGAAGCAATGAAAATCCGTGGTTGGATTTAGTTCATCTTTATTCGGGCAATTTCCCTTTGATTATCTTGTACACCCTACTCTCCCATTAGGTACATTTACAATCAAACTTTAGGTTTTTAATATGTTACAGTGAAAAATACTTAAAAGATGTAAAGGTAATCAAATGTTCGAACCTCAGAAATTCCTCGAGGAAAAAATCAAATGGTTAAAGGCCACTATAGAAGATAAAAAGGCGGTTGTGGCAACTTCGGGCGGCGTGGATAGTTCCGTCACGACGATGCTGGGGCACCTTGCGGTTGGCAATAGGTTAACCGCTGTCTTCCTCGATGACGGGTTGATGAGGAAGGGGGAGCCCGAGCAAGTAGTTGATTGTTTCAAGCGATTGGGAGTAAATATTAAACTTTACGACGTGAGCGACGAGTTCTTTAAAGCACTCAAAGGCCTAACCGACCCGGAAGAAAAAAGGAAGGCGTTTAGAGAAACGTTCTATCGAGTTTTCGGCGGAATTGCGCGCGAGTTGGGAGCAGAGTACTTGCTACAGGGCACTATAGCTGCAGACGTGGCGGAAACAACAGCGGGCGTGAAGACCCAGCACAATGTTTTAGAGCAAATCGGGATTCATCCTCTCCAAAAGTACGGTTTCAAAGTTTTGGAGCCTCTGAAGGATCTCTACAAGCCAGAGGTTCGCGAAGTGGCCAAAGTGCTAGGGATGCCAGCTGAAGTCTACGAGCGAAGGCCTTTCCCAGGCCCCGGCCTCTCGGTCAGAATCTTGGGTGAAGTAACTCCCGAGAAGGCAGATTTGGTGAGGGAAGCCACGGAAATTGTAGAGGAAGAGACCAAGGACATTCCGTGTTTCCAAGCATTTGCGATAGCGATGGGTGACAAAGCGACCGGAGTGACGGTGGATAGGGAGAGAAAGTACGGAGAAATAATAGTGATTCGAGCGGTGCAGTCAAAGGATGCCGTGACCGCAAAGTCCGTCGAGCTCCCATGGCAGGTGTTGAAGCGGATCGAGGGGAGGATAAGAGAAAAAATCCCGACAGTCACTCGCGTTCTTTACGATCTAACTGACAAGCCTCCGGCGACAATAGAGTACGAATAACGAAAACCTTTATCTCCCTTTGATTATCTGGACTTTGGGTGCAGCATGAAAATTGTAAGAGCACTGATTAGCGTTTCAGACAAAACTGGCATCGTAGAGTTTGCAAGAGGGCTTCAAGAGCTGGGTATCGAAATCATCTCAACCGGTGGGACCGCAAAAGTTTTAAAAGAAAGCGGAGCAAAAGTAAAAGAAATTTCGGATTTCACTGGTTTTCCAGAAATATTGGAAGGTAGAGTTAAGACTCTTCACCCAAAAGTGCATGGAGGAATCCTCGCAATCAGGGAGAAAGGAGAGCACATACGAGAGTTGAGAAAGCATGATATCGAACCTATAGATCTAGTAATTGTAAATCTTTACCCATTTGAGAAAACAATCCGAAGCGGCGGCACAATTGAAGAGGCGATTGAAAATATAGACATCGGCGGGCCAGCGATGCTTCGCTCCGCAGCGAAAAATTACAGAAATGTTGTGGTGATTGTTAATCCTAATGAATATGATGAGGTTTTAAAGGAGTTGAGGGAAAAAGACTGCGAACTAAGCGATAAAACGAGAGAAAAGCTAGCTTTGAAAGCATTTGCCCACACCGCAAGATATGATACAATAATTTCAAATTACCTACGGAGAATGTTTCGCGGAGAAGAGTTTCCGGAAACACTTTCTTTAACTTATAAGAAAATTCAAAATTTACGCTACGGTGCGAACCCGCACCAAAAAGCCGCATTTTATGGAGAGGATATCAAAGAACCCAGCATCGTGAACGCAAGAAAGTTATGGGGAAAGGAACTGTCGTATAACAACATCCTTGACTTAGGAGCCTCTCTTGAACTCGTGAAGGAATTTGAAAATCCAACCTGTGTTATCGTGAAGCACACCAGCCCAATTGGTGTGGCGACAGCCGAGAGGATTTTCGACGCATACAAACTAGCATATCAAACGGACCCGCTATCGGCGTACGGTGGGATAGTCGCTCTAAATAGGGAAGTTGATGCGGAGACGGCACGGGAGATGTCAAGCGTATTTTTAGAGGCGATCATCACCCCAAAATTTAGTCGAGAAGCTTTGGATATCTCGAAGAAAAAAAAGAATATACGTCTGCTAGAGGTTGAACTAGAACCAAGTAGGAGAGATGGGAAAGAAATAAGGTCTGTTGTGGGGGGATTGCTCGTCCAAGATAGGGATGTAAGGGAGTTAGACGTGCGCAATCTCAAAATCGTGACCAAGAGAGTCCCAACCGATGAGGAAATGAAATCCTTGCTGTTTGCGTTTAAAGTTGCCCGATATTGCAAATCAAACGCGTTGATTTTCACGAAGGGAGAAAGAACGGTCGCAGTTGGTTTTGGACAGCCCAGCAGAGTAGATGCTGCGCGCACTGCAGTGAACAAAGGCGGGGGAAATGTGAAAGGCGCTGTGGTGGCGAGTGATGGATTTTTGCCATTTAGGGATGTTGTTGATGTCGTTGCAGATGCTGGTGTAACTGCCATTATCCAGCCGGGGGGGTCGATCAGAGATCAAGAAATTATCGATGCTGCGAACGAATATGGTATAGCGATGGTATTTAGCGGCATGAGAGTATTCAAACACTGAAGACCTACTTGATAAACCAAAAAATCTATGATTTTTGAGGCATCAAATCGTTTGAATCTTCTTTACCTCAGTATGGTATTCATTGAGCGACCTAATTTCAATTTTTCCCTTCAATATTCTCTCTATTGCCTGAACGGCAGCACTCGCGCTCGTTAGAGTTGTAATATAAGGAATTCCAAGATCTATTGCCGCCCGCCGGATCTGGTACCCATCACGCACCGTATCTCGTCCGACGGTTGGGGTATTGATAATTAAATCGACATCGCCAGCACGAATGTAATCGATGATGTTTGGACGCCCTTGGGAAACTTTCAATACTAGTTTTGATTCGACGCCAGCTTTTTGGAGCACATCACCCGTGCCATCCGTGGCCAAGATCTCGAATCCAATTTTCTTAAGCTTTCTTGCAACCGGGACGAACTCCTGTTGATCCCCCTTTCGTACACTCATGAATATCCTCCCCGAAGTTGGGAGCTTGTTACCGGCCGCCAGCTGGGCCTTGAAAAATGCCCTACCCGGGTCACGGTCTATACCCATGACTTCACCCGTCGACTTCATTTCCGGGCCTAGAACCGGATCAACGCCGGGAAGTTTAATGAAAGGAAAGACTGATTCCTTCACACAAACATAAGGTATCTTTACATCTTTCGGAATTCCAAGATCGTCGAGTGAATGTCCAAGCATAACTTTGGTGGCAACTTTAGCTAAGGGAATTCCAATCGCCTTCGATATAAAAGGTACCGTACGGCTCGCCCGCGGATTTACCTCGAGCACGTAGACTAAATCATTTTTGACCGCATACTGGATGTTCATCAGCCCGATAACTTTTAACTCTCTTGCAAGCCTAATGGTGTACTTCTTGATTGTCTTGATAGCTTTCTCGCTCAGAATTTGAGGCGGCATAACCATGGCTGCATCTCCCGAATGAACACCGGCTTCTTCGATGTGCTCCAAGATTCCACCGATGAAAGTTCGTTTACCATCAGAAACCGCATCAACATCGACTTCAATCGCTTGGGAGAGGAACTTGTCGATGAGGACGGGATGCTCCTCCGAGACCTTCGTGGCTTCTTCCATGTAGCGTGCGAGTTCGATTTCATCGTGCACCCGCACCATGGCACGTCCACCGAGAACATAGCTTGGTCTCACCAAGACAGGGTAGCCAATTTTTTTCGCTATCTTTTTTGCTTCCACGGCTGAGAAAGCGGTGCTTCCTTCGGGCTGAGGAATTTTCAATTTCCTGAGAAGTTTGTTAAAGCGCTCTCTATCTTCAGCAATGTCAATACTTTCAGCTGAGGTTCCGAGAACCTTAACGCCAGCCTTAGCCAGTGGAACTGCAAGATTTATTGGAGTTTGACCTCCGAACTGTAAAATCACTCCATATGGCTTTTCCTTCTCGATTACATGCATCGCATCCTCAAATGTAAGCGGCTCGAAGTAAAGCTTGTCAGACGTGTCTGAATCGGTGGAGACGGTTTCCGGGTTATTGTTGATGATGATAGCTTCGATTCCCTCCTCCCGCAGAGCCAGTACTGAGTGAACACAACAATAATCAAATTCTATTCCTTGGCCGATCCGTATTGGCCCTCCACCTATGATAATTATCTTCTTTCGCTTGCTTGTCGGAACCTCGTCGACAAGTTCATAGCCCGAGTAATAATATGGGGCCTTAGCTGCAAATTCGGCAGCGCAAGTATCCACTGTTTTAAAAGAAGTTTTGATTCCGGTTTGCTTGCGAAGTTGCTTGATATTCTTTTCGTTGGTTTTGAGCAAGTAAGCGAGCTGTCGATCCGAAAAACCAAATCTCTTTGATTCTCCCAAGACTTTCCCTATTTCAGAATTTTTCAGCGACATGCGCTTGAGTTTTTCTTCCATATCGATAATTCGCTTAAACTTCCAGACGAACCAAGGATCGATCTTCGTTAGTTGATATATTTTATCTACACCGATCCCCAACTTGAGAGCGTCTCTAATCAAGAAAATTCGTTGGTCATTTGGGTGGGTTAGCTGCCACTTTAGAGGCTCGATGTCGATGATAGGTTTGTCCCTTCCGTCTCCACCGAGTCCAAACCTTCCGATTTCGAGTGAACGTATCGCCTTTTGGAATGCTTCTTCGAATGTCCGTCCGATTGCCATCACTTCTCCTGTGGACTTCATTTGTGTACCTATCGTTTGGTCGGCTTCTGGAAATTTATCAAACGGCCAACGCGGGACTTTGATTACCACGTAGTCAAGGGTTGGCTCGAATGAAGCGGGGGTATCCTTAGTAACAGGGTTGGAAATTTCATCCAGAGTCATCCCAAGCGCTAGTTTCGTCGCTATCCTGGCAATCGGGTAACCCGTGGCTTTAGATGCAAGCGCAGAGGAACGGCTGACTCTTGGATTAACTTCGATCACATAGTACTCGAATTTGTCTGGATTAACGGCGAACTGAATGTTGCAGCCACCGTTTAGTTTAAGGGCTCGAATTACTTTCAGGGAAACAGATCTTAGGGTTTGATGCTCTTGATCGGAAAGCGTTTGAGCCGGAGCGACGACCATACTCTCGCCAGTGTGAATTCCCATAGGGTCGATGTTTTCCATGCTACAGATTGTAATACAGTTATCTGCACTATCACGCAT
>CAYFPZ010000027.1:0-2987 GCA_964345105.1 Hadarchaeota archaeon (SeqCode) | reverse complement strand
CTACACAGCTAAAGTTGGCGGATCTCCGCTATCCGATCTAAGGACTCTTCTTCCTTAGGAGCTGGCGGTTTTTCCTGCATCCATACCGGTAGGGGTCTCCTCTGCAGCTTAATCCGCTGGAACTCCTTCCCAGCCTTGAGCTTCTTCTCCTTCGAGGTCTTTCTGATTGAATCAATGCCGGGCTTGACCCCCTCAAGCTCGAGCACATCAAGTTCCCCAAATCTCCGGGCAATATCAAAAGCTTCGGAGCCAGTTTGTGTCCGGATGAGCACCGTAGACCTGCCGAGGGGTGACCCGGCCGCACCCACCGAGATGTCCGCAAGTTCAGCCGCGAAGTCCATACACACTTTGCACGGCGGGCAAACGTACCGCCCCACCGACTCTAAAGCAAGCTCGCGCCTTGGTTTTTGCCTGCGGTAGATAATGAATCGCCCCCGTTTAATGTCAAACTTCACGACCTCGGTGAGGGGAGTGCGGAGCTGATTCTGGATGACGCCCCTGAAAAATTTCTCGTATTCAAAAGCGTGAGCACAAAACAATCCTATGCGGAGCGCGATCGTCCCACCCAAGCGGCGGTTGGTCAGCTCCGAGAGCTGCATCCGACGCGAGGCGATAATCTGGCAGGGCGTGCCGACAATTGCCACTCGCGAGGAGTAGTGCAGGTCAACGGCATCTCGCAACCCCAAGAAGAGCGGCCCCATCGCATACTTCGAACCTGCGCACTCCATGAGCTCCTTGCGGGCCTTCGCAAACCTAGGGGTGGGCTTCCAAGGTAGAGCCCCCACACCCATCACGATTGCACCATCGATGAATCCATTTTCAATGAGAGATGTCAAAATTGCGGTGACCGCCCCGCCATCTTGGGCGCGCGTCTTGATGTCGGGAAACTTCGCCTCGACCGAAAGCGCTCGTTGATAGATGCCGAACACCTCCTCGTCTGAAGCCTTTCTCCCAAAAATTTTTTCCTCAAGCCGCCTCGAATCAATCACCTGCGGGCACTCATCGTAGCATATGCCGCAGTTTACGCACGTCTTCTTTAAAGCTGGTGTCCTCCCTTTCATCTCGAGGCAATCAAATGGGCAAGAGGCGACACATGCCCCGCAGGCGAGACAGTAACCTGGAGTCGTCACTTCCTTTATGAGGTCATCGAATACTTTGGCCATCCCCACCGTCTCCAGTTATTATTGGAATCTTGACACTCCTAACGGATAAAGTGTGAGCAAGGTGAAGTCTTTTCACATGTGCCCCCTCAGCGATTTTAAATTGTGAATTAAGTTTTATAAATTAACACATCGGGCTAAAAACACAACCTAGACTGTTCGCGCACGCTACCCATTTCGAGTCTTTTTACGTCAAAGCTTTATTCGCGCTGCCCAAAATTCTAGCCGAGCGTGATCCCTTGGCTGAAGCAATGCTGGGCAAGGTGGAGGTCGGTGACGGCATGCCCGTGACGATAATTTATGCTCTCAACCTGAGCCCCGACTCCTTCTACAAGGGTTCAATCGTCCGAAGTGAGCGAGAGGCAGTTGGAAGAACCTCAAAAGCGATCGAGGAGGGCGCCCGCATCATCGATGTAGGGGCGATGGGCACAGGGCCTAGGTCGAAACCGATCTCGGCTGAACAGGAAATGCGTGAGTTAATCCCGATAATCAGAGCTCTGGCTCGCGAGTTCGATGCCCCCATTTCGGCCGACACTCAACGGGCAGAAATTGCAGAGGCGGCCATCGGTGCCGGGGCGACCTTGATCAACGACATCAGTGGACTCAAGTCGGACCCCAAGATGGCTGAAACTATCGCCAACGCTGGCTGCTCAGCTGTGCTGATGGCGGCGAAGCGCGCCCCTGGAGATGTCTACAAAATCGATGAAATCCGTCAAGCCCTCGGGGAAAGCCTGCGCATATGCCGTGAGCGTGACATCCAACTCAAAAAAGTCGTCCTCGATCCAGCGATTGGGTACTGGCCAGCTAGGCTTGAGAGGCTGAGCAAACGCGCGAACAAGCCGCATGGAAAACTGGCTTACCCTACCGCAACTCTTTTTGATTTAAAAATCATAGCTAAACTCGGGAGGCTGAAGGGGTTGAAACGCCCAATCTGCCTCGGGATATCGAGGAAAACTTTCATCGGCAAAGTTCTTAACCTACCAGACCCAGCCGATCGTCTCGTGGGCTCGCTCGCCGCAACTGCGATAGCTGTGCTCAACGGCGCCAGCGTGATCCGGACTCATGATGTGAAAGAAACGCTCCAAGCCGTCCGGTTGGCTGAAGCAATCCGAGATGCAGGAGGGGTGGAATGAGGATTTTAGGTTTGAACATGCCGCTGATTAAGCCCGGAGACGACCTGTCGACGATGATAGCTAGAGCGGCTAAGCAAGTTGGTGGCCTTCGGGATGGAGATATCATCGTGGTCTCCTCTAAAGTTATCGCGACTTTGCAAGGCAGGGTGCGAGAACTCGCGAGGGTTCGCCCATCGACGCGGGCTAGGAAAATTGCGGCGAAGAGCGGTCAGGACCCAGAGTTCGTCGAGCTAGTGCTGCGCGAGGCGAAACGCATTCTCAGCATTTCGAAGAACGTTATTCTAACACTGAAAATTGGGGTGATTTGCGCAAACGCGGGGGTAGATAGCTCAAATGCCCCACCCGGTCATGTCATACTCATGCCCACAAACCCAAACCGAGCCGCGAGAGAACTGCAGCAAACAATCGCGCGGAGGATGAACGCCAGAGTTGGAGTAATCATCACCGACAGCAACGTCAAGCCTCTTCGCCTGGGAACCATTGGTCAAGCAATAGGGGTGGCGGGATTGGAACCTATCGTAGATTGTCGGGGACAGCACGACCTCTACGGCAAGCCGCTCCGTGTGACATTTCGGGCGCTCGCAGACCAGCTTGCCACAGCGGCGCAGGCTGTAATGGGCGAGGCTGCCGAGGGGGTCCCCGTCGCAGTAGTGCGTGGAGCTGGGGTCGAACTCGTCGAAAAGACGAAGCGCTC
>CAYFPZ010000026.1:0-3283 GCA_964345105.1 Hadarchaeota archaeon (SeqCode) | reverse complement strand
TACTGGAGCACTGCCACTGAAGGCAAGGCGATGACGGTCTTCGCTTTCGATGACTGCTGGAAATCCGACTACGAAAACGTGTACCCGATGTTCAAAGACCACGGAGTGGCCGGCACGAGCTACATCATCACTGGCGCCATGGAAAATGAGAATTGGGACGACACGGCAGATCGTCTGACTTGGGCAATGGTAGACAACATGATAAACTGGAGTTGAATAGCGGGGGGAAATGCACACTCCCCCTTTTTCTTTTTATTAGAACTAGGTTAACAGTTCTACATGGTCACCAAGAATATCCCCGTAAACACGACAATCATACCTAGGATCGCCCTTTTGGTGGGCCTCTCCCTCAGAAGCAATATGCTGAAGAGGAAGGCAAGCGGTACCACGGCTCCAACTACAGGGGAGAGTACGCTCGCCTCTTCGATCTTCAGAGCATGTTGCCACAGAATTTGTCCCACAAACAGGCCGATGACACCGGACAGAATGCTAAGTCCTACACCCCTTCCGTTGAAGTTTACTTTCTGTTTAGCGCGGCGCGCGAATATTACGATATTGCAAGCTGCCGACGCGGAGACTAACCCCACAAGGAGAAAAATCGCTGGCGACATCCCCCCGCTAAGACAGTATTTATTCAAGACAATCGCAACCCCCCAGATAACGCCTACTAGAAGAGCCAGGAGGATTTTTGGATTCCAACGTCCTGACTTGCTCGGTCCTCCCTTGGGGGCCAGATAATACGATCCGAGGAGCACTAGGACAACTGATAAAAAGATTGTGGGCTTCGCTTCCTCACCCAAGAGCAGCACCGCAGCTACAATCCCCCACAAAGGCTGGGTATTGCTAATAGGTGCAATCCTGTGGGCGGCCTCTCTTTGCATTAAATAAAAGAACAACATGGCCGCCGCGAACCATGCGATTACACCAGTGAGGGCTGCTAGTAATGTCAACTCTGCCCCGAAATAGTTCAACCCTTCTGTCGACAAGAGATATAGGACGACCAGTGCCGAGGCGAATGATGTTCTAACTGCATTGAGAACGGGCACCTCCACACTCCTCGAAGCTAGCTTTCCAACTATCTGGGCCAAGCCCCAGCAGATGGTCGCCCCAAAAGCAAGTGCAAAAGCTAACGGAATCATGTTAATACACGTGATAGTTTGGTTTATCAATCTTTATGTAAGACAGAATGATAGTTCCTCGGTCATTTTTCTCTGATCCCTCTATAAAATAGCCCAGAGATTAACGCAAACACCGAAACAATGGCGAACATAATCGGCAACCCCCACGCTTCCGAAGTGAATCCACCGATAAGGGGGCCGATGATACCACATATAGACCACAGCCAGATTGTGAATAAATTCTGTCCTGTAACCCATTTATCTCGTGGCACAATTTCCGAAACTAAAGTAGAAGAACCGGTAATTAAGGGAGCCCATGCGAATGGTGTGAGTAATGAATGTATCAATAAAAGTAGAACGGGATTTGAAGTTAACACAACAAGGAAAAAGAGCAGACCGTACACCGCTGCGGAGAAAATAAGCAAAGGTTTTCTTGCGCCGATTTTATCGGATAGTTTCCCCGCGTGAAGAAACACCGGGATCTCTATGATGGATGGAAACGTGAATGTGAGTCCTATAATTATAGGCGAGGCTCCAGAAGACTCCAAATAGATGGGAAAGAACCGATGAGCAGCATTTATCGCCGCAAATAGAGGTAAGGAAGCCAAAAGAAGGATTACCATTTTCTTATTCATTAAGAGTTCACGTATTGGGGCAAAATAGTTCATGATAAGGCGTGGTCGCACCGAGCTGCGTGTAGATATTTTGTGGACCTCCTCAATTTCCCTAGGTTCGGGAGCTCGGAGGAAAACGATTGTCGCGACGAGGAACAACAGGCTTGAGAAATAAAAAACCGCCGTTGTCCCCAAAAACCAGGCCACAACACCTGCGAGCGCGTTCGCGGAGGCCCATCCAACGGACCCCCATATCGCGAAACCTGAGTAAGCTGTGGCTCTCCCGCCATAATCAGACAATCTGAATAAACTTGTTACTATCAACCCTTCCGCCAAGGGAATGAAAATAGCCTTGAAAAACCCTAAAACGAGAAACCCTTCGAACGAGGATATCAGGGTAATCGCAAATGTGAACAATGCCATTAGAATGGACGACTGTATTAGAAAAGGTTTTCTTCTTCCGATAGAGTCGGAAAAGGAACTCCACATGATGCCCGTAAAAATCCCGATTATCACCGGGATTGCCATGATTATCCCCACCTGTGCTAGGGAAATACCGCGTTCCACAAGATAAACCGGAAAGAATACAGAAAAGGGAGCCCATCCGGCTATATAAAAAAACCGAAACAATTTAATGAGTTTAATTCCCTGGTTATCATCCGAAACGTATACTCTTGATCCTGTCATCTAAACCCCAAGTTGATTTTTGTTTTAATCCTCACCTTTCTGTGTTTAAATTGAACAATAAAGTTTTAAAAATACCTAAATCCACATCCAAATCATGAATCTAATCGCATTCGCGCTCATGTTAGCCGCAACCCTTTGTTGGGGAGCGGATCAAACGATTGGCAAGTTAGCTGTGAAAAGGATGAGTGTTTCTGTCTTTAACGCCCTCAGACCAACTTTCGTCGCGCCTTTGGCCATTATATTTGCTTTCTCGACCAACAGTTTTAGCTATCCAGGAGCATTTTTAACCGCGATAGCAATCCTCGCCGGAGTAATTTCTTGGTGCATAGCATGTGAGTTGTACTTTTATTTATTGAAAGGGGGTACCGTTCATAAGATTTTACCGATTGGTAATTCCCATCCCGTATGGGGAGTTTTCGCCGCAATTTTGTTTTTGGGCGAGGAAGTGACATTTTTCATTTTTGTATCTGTGGCCTTAGTGATTATAGGAGCATACTTCTTGGCACAGAAAGAGCAGGAAACAGGTCGCTGGAAGCGAATGGTGCCTCTGGCTTTGTTGGTGGCGTTAATGTGGGGGGTCGTAATCGTCCTTAATAAATTTTGTCTTAATGAAGGCATGAAAATTGGCACACTTCTCACGATTGAGGTGATATCCGCAGCGGTAGCTTGCAATATCGTAATGGGCATCCATCAGATTAGGGCGGGCATAAAGTTAGATAAAAAAGGTGTGTGGCTGAGTTTTCTTTCTGGCGTCTTAGCTTTTTTCATCGGGCACGTTTTATTTTTGGGTGCTCTAGGAATTGAAAAAGCAAGCGTGCTGGCACCGATCAATGGTGCTGTAATACCCTTCGGCTTCCTCCTCAG
>CAYFPZ010000025.1:0-17754 GCA_964345105.1 Hadarchaeota archaeon (SeqCode) | reverse complement strand
ACTTGCCCAAAATGCGGAGGCTTGCTTGAGGTCGAGTTCGAGCTAAGCGAGCTGAAGCGGAAGCTCAATCGTAAGCGCTTGAAGGTCGAAGCGCCGAGCGTTTGGAAGTATCGCGCATTTATGCCGATTTTAGATGATTTGAAAATCATCAGCTTGGATGAAGGGGGGACGCCTCTCTACCATTGCAACCGACTTGCTAAGGAAGTAGGTGTTCGGGAGCTTTACGTGAAGTTCGAGGGAGCTAACCCAACGGGCTCTTTCAAGGACCGCGGGATGACGGTTGGTGTCACGAAGGCGCTCGAGCTTGGGGCTAAGACCGTTGCGTGCGCTTCGACTGGCAACACCTCAGCCTCGCTGTCGGCCTATGCGGCCAAGGCCGGGTTACGCTGCGTAGTCTTGCTCCCCAAGGGTAAGGTGGCGCGAGGCAAGCTGGCGCAGACGTTGATTTACGGCGCGCAGACGATAGCAGTAAAGGGGAACTTCGACGAGGCGCTGGCGATTGTGCGGAGGATATGCGAGGAACGGAAGGACATCTATCTTTTGAATTCACTGAATCCCTTTAGACCTCAAGGTCAGAAGTCGATAGGATTTGAGATAGCGGATCAGCTTGGATGGGAAGTGCCGGACCGTGTGGTGGTGCCCATGGGGAACTGCGCTAACATCTGGGCGATCTACAAGGGCTTCTTCGAGTTCGACTTGGTCGGGTTGACGAAGGGAATACCTATGATGACTGGGATTCAATCCGAGGGCTCAATGCCAATCGTCGACGCTATAAAGAAGGGGCTTGACAAATTCGTGCCAGTTAAAAAACCAGAAACGATAGCCACGGCGATTCGCATAGGCAATCCAGTGAACGGTCCAAAGGCAATTCGGGCAATCCGAGCCTCAAATGGCACAGCGGAGGCAGTGAGTGACTCTGAAATCATCAAGGCCCAAAAGTTAATGACCCGATTGGAAGGAATTGGAGCGGAGCCTGCTAGCGCGTCTACAATCGCTGGGCTCAAAAAGCTTGTGCGTCGTGGAACCATCAAGCGGGACGAGCGCGTGGTGTGCGTGGCAACAGGGCACGTATTAAAAGATCCTGAAGAAGCAATAACGGTCTCGGAACGCCCGCGCGAGGCTCCGGCGAGGTATAAAGAAATAATGAAGCAGTTGGGGTGAACGAAATGCGGCCGAGAGAAGCATACGATCGAACTTTGGGGCTGTTGCAAAAGCACCATGAGTGGTTCAAGACAGTTTTGCCCTTGATAGCCAGCGAGAACGTGCAATCTCCAGCGGTTCGAGAGACGCTCACCACAGATTTCGGTGGGCGTTATGCTGAAGGAATGCCGGGAGAGCGGGTCTACGCTGGGTGTATCTATATCGATCAAGTCGAGCTGCTCGCCATGGAGTTGGCCCGAGAGCTCTTCAAGGCGGAGCATGCGAACGTGCAGCCAGTTTCGGGGGCCGTTGCCAATCTAGCCATGTACACGGCGCTAACAGACCCCGGAGACACCATGATGTGTCTTTCCATAGCCGCCGGGGGGCACATCACAATGGGGAAGAAGAAATTTGGAGGAGCGGCAGGGGCAGTCCACGGTCTAGAGGTCGAGTATTTCCCCTTCGATGAGAAGCGCATGAACATCGACGTAGAGGCGACTGCCAAGAAGATAGCGGAGGTAAAGCCAAAGCTTGTGATGTTCGGTGGGAGTTTCTTTTTGTTTCCGCACCCAGTTAAAGAGATAAGCGAGGTGGCCAAAGAGCACGGCGCGCATGTGGCGTACGACGCCGCCCATGTCATCGGTCTTATTGGAGGCGGCCAGTTCCAGGATCCCCTACGCGAAGGCGCTGAAGTGATAACCTGCAGCACCCATAAGACCCTCCCGGGGCCCCAGCACGGCATGATTTTATGCAAAAAGGAGCTGGCGGACCCAATAAATCGAGGGGTATTCCCAAGCATGGTGAGCAACCACCACCTCCACGCTGTGGCGGGTCTTGCGGTGGCTCTCGCGGAGATGTTGGAGTTCGGGAAGGAGTACACGGCGCAAATAGTGAAAAACGCAAAGGCTCTCGGGAAGGCACTCTACGACCGGGGACTAGCAGTTCTGTGCCCAGATCAGGGTTTCACAGCCTCCCACACCCTCGGTATAGACGTCACCAAGTACGGAGACGGAGGGGTGATCGAGCGAAAACTTGAGCAAGCCAACGTAATACTCAACCGGGAGCTCTTACCTTGGGATCCCAGAGAAGGAAGGCACTTCAGGAATCCCGGAGGCCTAAGGCTGGGAACGTCTGAGGTGACGAGGATCGGCATGAAAGAGAGCGAAATGGATGAGATAGCGGAGTTTATCAAGCGGGTGATTGTCGATGAGGAGGAAAATAAGCGTATTGCAGCCGATGTGGCCGAGTTCAGGCGTGATTATCAAAAGGTTCACTATTGTTTTGAGTCCGCGACGCAGGCATACGAGTACGTGAAAATACGTTAGTAGTAAAAGGCAACTCCTAAAATTTAAAATTGGAACTTAACTTAGAACTCAAAGTTTTAGGACCTGTGTTTCCCCTGTTTTCGACTGTTTCCACTCGAACTCAGAGAATAAAGGGACGCTTTGTAGAAAAGGTGCTGTTTTAAGGTCATTTTGAAAATAGGTTACGCAAATTCAGTAATTTAGGATTGGGAATACTTTCGGTGACCTCTCCCCAAAAACGGCATCAAAAATTTTTGTTTTTAGGTTTTATTGGGGTAGCAAGGGTGCGTATTCAAATAGAAGTGCCAAGCCTGCCTTTTAGCATTAGTTGGCTCAATTTTTTGGATGTGAAAAATTGGAAGGTAGATGCTTTTAAGATGCGCACAAAAATTTCTCAAACTTTAAACTTAGAATTCAAAATTTTCACCACAGTTTCTAAATACACTTTATTGCATCTTCCATTTGTCGCTGTTGCTTGAGGTGAAAAATTGGAGGCTAAGGTTAAGGAAAAGTTGGAGAAGTTCCTGCACCGAAGGGAAATTCTCAAGGAGTTGCGCAAAACAGCAGCAGCGGGGCGAAAATCGCTCGTGATCGTCTTCGAACAGCTCCTAGAGTTCGACATGGAGCTCGCTAAAAGTCTTTTGGAATCTCCATCTGATTTTTTTGATTCCGCTGCCGCTGCATTAGAGGGCATAACAAAGGTTCCTGGAATGCAATTGCGCGTGATGGGTCTCGATAAGTCAACAGAAATTCGCAAAATTCGCGCTGAGCACGTGGGCAAGTTCATTCAGGTTGAGGGGATCCTGACACGGGCGGGCGAGGTAAAGCCGGAGGCGACGGAGGCGGTATTCAAATGTAGACGTTGCGGAGAGGAGAACAAAATACTTCAGGTCGGTGAACTCTTCAGGGAGCCCCTCATTTGTGAAAACCCAAACTGCGGTAGGAAGGGCCCGTTCGACCTTGTGATTGAAAACACAGTTTTCCGCGACTGGCAGAGCCTTTGTTTGCAGGAGCCTCCCGAGAGGCTGCGCGGCGGGCGGATGCCTCGAAGGTTGAACGGCATAGTCAGAGACGATTTTGTCGATAAGGCGGTGCCGGGGAACCATGTGGTGATTACGGGCGTGTTGCGCGTCTTTCAGGAGGGCAGGCGCCAAGAGCGCAAGAAGACGTTTCGGAAGATATTATTCGTCAGCCACATCGAGGTCCTGCAGAAGGGTGTTGAAGAGGCCGAGCTGACTCCGGAGGACAAGACCAAAATTAAGGAGCTCGCGAAGGACCCTTGGATAAGAAACAAAATCATCCAATCAATTGCTCCGAGCATCTATGGCTACGACGCGATTAAGGAAGCGATCGCGCTACAGCTATTCGGCTGCGAGGCAATCGACTTGCTAGACGGAACGAGAATTCGAGGCGATACCCACGTTCTCTTGACCGGAGATCCCGGAGTGGCCAAGTCCCAGCTACTCAAGTGGGCCGCGAACGTCGCCCCCCGCGGCCTCTATACCTCTGGCATGAAAGCAACGGGCGCCGGGCTTACGGCGGCTGCGGTCCGCGATGAAATAGGCGGCGGCTGGGCCCTCGAGGCAGGAGCACTTGTGATTGCGGATGGTGGCTTAGCAAGCATTGATGAATTCGAGAAAATGAGGTCAGAGGACTCGAGCGCGATTCTAGAATCACTTGAGCAGCAGACGATTAGTGTAGCCAAGGCGGGAATCGTCGCAACTCTCAACACCCGCACAGCTGTGCTCGCAGCGGCCAACCCAAAACTAGGCAGGTTTGAGAAGAATCTCACCATTGCGCAGCAAGTTCCCCTAGATCCCGTGATTCTCTCTAGGTTCGACTTGGTATTCATTATGCGCGACGAACCGCGCGCCGATCAAGATAGGACCATAGCTCACCACATCTTGGAAATGCACAGCGTCCGCAAGAAAATGATTAAGCCACCCATCAAATTGGATTTCTTGCGCAAAATCATCATCTACGCGCGCCAGAACCTCGACCCGAAACTCGACAACAAAGATGTCATGAAGACGATCGAGGATTTCTTCGTTGATTGGAGGAGGGTAGCCGAGCGAGGGGAGGCACCGCTCCCGATCACAGTGAGGCAACTCGAGGCTATTGTACGGCTGGCGAAGGCAAACGCTCGAATGAGGTTAAGCGATCGTGTGACCGTCGAGGATGCAAATCGCGCGATAATGCTCATCAAACGCTCCTTGCAGGAATCGGGAGTCGACACCGAAACGGGAAGGCTAGATATTGACGTGCTCATGACAGGCAAGGCGAAATCCCAGCGAGATAACATTCGCCGCGTGCTGGATATCATCAAGGAGCTTGAAGGTCAGTACGGTGGGGCGGCGCCGGTCGAGGAAATAAAGCGCATCGCCGAGTCTGAGGGGATCAAACAGTCATTTGTGGAAGAGCTGATTGAGCAAGAGAAAATGAGGGGGCACCTGTACGAGCCGAAACAGGGTATGGTCACACGAGCGGTGAAGTAAATGAGACGCGTTCGAGTCCTTAAGGATTTACCAGCGATAAAGTTGGTGGGCAGGCAGCTGGGCCCACTGGCGGAGGGGGAGGAAACACAGCTTGAGGCATGGGAGGCCGCAGTCCTTGAGCGTCACGGGATTGTGGAGTCCCTTCAGAAACTCACATCAACGGAGCTTCGGAAGCTTCTCTTGGCGGAGGAGCGTGAATCTGGGCTCACACCCCTTCCAGATGATTTTTATTCGTCGGTTGCTCAAAAGATAGCATTTGCACGGGCGGCTGGGCAGCAGGAGGAAGCCGAGGAGATCCAGAACCAGGTCTTAACCCTGATGGAAATTAGAATCCCAAAGTTGGTTCGTTTGGCGCTTTCTCCAGAGAGCGTTGGCCCCCTGCCGCCTCAAGAGCTATTCCTGATCAATCGCTTAGCAGTGGCACTCGACAGCTGGAGCAGGCGATTGAAAGAATCATTTGAGAAGGTAGGAGAGGAGGTAGGTAAAAATGAGGAGATCGGAAGGCCTGTTCGACATGCTGTTGGAGACGAGGCCGATATTCAAAAACCGGGAGTACCTGCGACCGAGCTACACACCCGAGGAACTACCGCACCGGGATGAGCAGATTCATCAGCTCGCGCGGATACTTGTTGCTCCCCTACGTGGGGAAACGCCATCGAATCTGTTCATTTACGGCAAGACGGGAACCGGGAAGACGGCTTGCGTAAAGCATGTGATGAAGGAGCTGAAGCGCGTGAGTGATCGTGCGCCTCGGATGATTGAGCCGGTTTATCTGAACTGCGAGATCGTTAACACCCAGTACAGAATTCTCGCAACGCTTGCGAACATTTTCTTGGATAAGCTCAGGGAGCGCTACGGTAGGGAGTACGTGAATTCCCTCGGTTTTCCCGAAAGCGTCCCGATGACAGGCTGGCCAACTGACGAGGTCTACAGATGTTTCTTCAGGGCACTCGATCACGACCCACAGCTCGCGGTAATCGTGCTCGACGAAATAGACAGGCTTGTGCTGAAGAGCGGAGATGAAGTCCTCTACAATCTGACCCGCATGAATTCCGACCTGATGAAGGCAAAGGTTAGCATCGTGGGCATCTCCAACGATTTGAACTTCGTTAGCTACTTGGACCCCCGCGTTCGGAGCAGCCTTAGCGAGGAGGAAATAGTTTTCCCCCCATACAACGGGCTTCAACTCAAAGAAATATTGGAAAGACGAGCGACAATGAGCTTTGCTGATGATGTTCTGGGTGAGGGTGTGATTTCGCTCTGCGCAGCCCATGCAGCTCGCGAACATGGTGACGCTCGACGAGCCCTCGATCTACTTCGTACAGCTGGAGAACTGGCCGAGCGTGAGAGTGTGGAGCTGGTCACTGTTGCCCATGTCAGGCGGGCCTTCGAGAAGATGGAACAGGACAAAATGGTAGAAGTCGTCCGAACACTGCCATCGCAGTCGAAACTGGTACTTTTCAGCGTCGTGTTATTAGCGGAAAAAAACTCGCACAAGATAGTGACGGGTGATGTGTACGCGGTATATCGCAAACTCTGCCTACAAGGAGGGCTGGATGTGCTAACACAGCGCCGCGTCAGTGATTTGATTTCAGAACTCGACATGTTAGGAATCGTCAACGCCCAGATTATCAGCAACGGTCGCTACGGACGGACCAAGGAAATAAAGTTGAGCATCCCGCCAATCCAAGCTAGGGCGGCAGTTCAGGAGGAGCATCCCCTCGGCATTGAAACGCTTCCAATTCCGCGGCAGTTGACTCTCGTGTAGTGGGTTTTATGGATGATTCCTCGTTGGTCCGCAAGTTCATGGATGCGGATATGCAGCTGACGCTGGATGCGCTCGACGCTCTGCGCAGGCGGGAAGACACGGAGTCCGCGGTTGAGCGAGTGTTAGTTAGCCTTAGAGAAATGGGGGGGAGGCCCTTTCTAATAACGGCTGACCTTATCTCAAAAATTTTGGAAGAAAGAAGCATTGAAACTGGCCCCACACCCACTGTTCCCCTACCTAGACCGAGCATGCCTGAAGAAGAGGAGGTGCCCAAAGCTAGAGAAGTAGAAAAATTGCCTGAGCTCACCCGCGCAAAATTTAAATCAAAGGTCAGTGAATTCGAACCCCGCGTCGAGGTGCTTAAAGATATTACTGGACGGAGCTACACGGAAGGAAAACTGAATGATTTCGTGAGCGTGTTCAGGGACCGTTATGAACGTTTAAGCCGTATCCTCCGGAAGCGCGTCGATCTTCACGACGCGGTACCGATTAGTAGCCTGAAAAACTTCGAGGGCAGGGAATTGGTAAAAGTTATTGGAATGGTGTCGGAAAAAAGAGAGACATCGGGGGGTCACGTAGTTTTAGAAATAGAGGATTTGAACGGTCGGGCATCGGCGTGGGTCTTCAAAGGGCAGAGGAAGCTCATGCAGAAGTCGGCTGAGGTAGTTGTGGATGAGGTAGTTGGGATTGCGGGGAATGTGCGGAGTGGGGACCGCGCCCCTCGATTATTCGTCAGAGATATAATCTGGCCGGATTTACCTATCGCGCGCGAAATCTCCCACGCTGAGGATCCTGCCTGCGCGGCGCTGATATCAGATTTGCACATCGGGAGTGAGATGTTTCTCGAAGATGTGTTCATGAAGTTTGTGAATTGGTTGCGAGGTGAGACTGGCAACGCCCAACAGCAGGAGCTAGCGAGTAGAGTAAAGTATCTAGTTGTCGCAGGCGATATAGTTGATGGGGTTGGAGTGTACCCCCAGCAGGAAGAGGAGTTACTCATCAATGATATCATCAAGCAGTACGATGCCGCAGCTAAACTCTTGGCTCAAGTGCCCGAGCACATCACTATCATCATAGCGCCTGGTAACCACGATGCTGTGCGCCCTTCCGAGCCTCAACCGGCGATCCCAAAAGATATCGCGGGAGGTCTCTACGATTTGAACTCGGTTATGGTCGGGAACCCGGCGTGGATATCGCTCCATGGTGTTAATTTTCTAATCTATCACGGCAGAAGCTTCGACGACTTAATAGCAACGATGCCAGGATTGAACCGGCAGAGATCCACTCCTTCCATGATTAAACTTTTGCAGAAGCGGCACCTTGCCCCGGTCTACGGGGGTCGCACGGCGATATCGCCAGAGCAGCAGGATTACCTCGTGATAGAAAAAATACCCGATGTTTTTCATTGCGGCCATATGCACGTTTACGGATACGAGCGGTATCGCAATGTGGAAGTGGTTAACTCGGGAACCTTCCAGGAAACGACTATCTTCATGCGGCGGTTAGGGGTGAAGCCCACGCCGGGAATCGTGCCCGTCCTCGATCTACAAACCCGCAAAGTTAGGGTGATTCATTTTGCGTGAGCTCACTCAAGTGGTCGATAGAATTTCGGTCTTTATCTTGGACATGGACGGTGTGCTTTATCTCGGTAAGACGCCAATCAAGGGGGCAGCGGAGACTATTAGATGGCTTCGAAAGAGGGGCAAAAGGATAGTTTTCTCCACGAATAGTTCGGCTAGAACCCGCAGAGCTCAAGCGCGAAAGTTGGCGCGCATGGGAATAGCAGCGCGCGAGTCAGAAATAATAACATCCGGATTTGTGGCTGCACTTTACCTCAGAAAACGCTCGCCACGGGCCAAGGTTTACGTCCTCGGTGAGAAGGGGCTAAGGTTAGAGCTCGAGCGAGCGGGTCTGAAGCTCGTGCCGTACGAGAGGGCCGATGAGGCGACTCACGTGGTGGTAGGCATTGATCGTAAGGTGAACAATAAGAAACTGACTGGCGCTCTGCGTGCTCTCCTAGCGGGGGCCAAATTCATTGCGGCAAATCCAGATGCAACTTATCCAACCGAGGATGGTCTCTACCCGGGAGCTGGGGCGATGATCGGTGCACTCGAGGGCTGCTCGGGCAAAAAGCCTAGCGTTGTGTTGGGCAAACCATCACCGCGAATGATAAAAATTGCGCTCGGAATCCTCCATTCAAAACCAAGCGAAACGGCAATAGTCGGGGACCGCCTCGATACGGATATACCTGCTGGCAAGCGTGCAGGAGTAACGACTATTCTCGTACTCAGCGGCGTGAGCAAGAGGCGAGATATCGTGAAAGCCAGGAGGATGAAAATTATCCCTGATTTCGTTATCGATAGCATAAAGGATTTGGTGCACAGATGATAGTCGCCAGCCAAGAGATGAAATTTTACTTCGAGGAACTCGAGCGGCAAATTAGTGAAATTTACGAGATAGCCAAGAAGGCCCGATCGTTAGGCCACGACCCAGAGCTGGAGCCGGAGATTCCCCAAGCTGAAGACCTCGCTGCAAGAGTCGAGAAACTTGTTGGACCCCCCGGAGTCGCGGAGGTTATACGCGGGTTGGAGAAAGAGATGCCCCGCGAGGAGCTGTCGCTGAAGATAGCTGAGATGATTGTAGATGGTCACTTTGGGAGATTTCAGGAGCAGCAAGCGGCTGAGCAGGCAGTCCGGACGGCGCTCGCGATAATTACTGAGGGCATCGCTGCAGCGGCGCCGCTCGAGGGCATAACTCACGTTGAAATAAATAAAAATTTTGATGGCTCGTGTTATCTTGCTCTTTACTTCGCCGGTCCAATTAGGTCGGCGGGGGGGACTGCAGCTGCGCTCGCCGTCCTCACTGGGGACTTCGTGCGGCGAAAGTTGTACTTGGATCCCTACAAACCAACCGATAAGGAAATTGAACGATTTGTAGAAGAAGTGGATCTTTACGCCACCGATGTTGCCCACCTTCAATATACCCCACCATCAGCTGACGACATCCGTGCCGCCGTGCGCAATATTCCCGTGGAGATAACAGGTGAACCGACCGAACGGGATGTTTCAGTTACCGCCTACCGCAACCTCGAGCGGATAGGGCACAACCTCATCCGAGGAGGGGCGATTTTGGCCTTAGTGGAGGGAGTCCTGCAAAAGGCGCCGAAGATAATGAAGCACGTGAGCAATTTGAACATTGACGGCTGGGACTGGCTCTCCGAGTCAATTGCCAAAGCACAGGCAAAAGAGGAGGCCGCGTTGTCTTACCCCAAGGGGGACAAGTATTTGGATGAGATAATCGCCGGCAGGCCCGTTTTTTCATACCCGAGTCGAGAAGGAGGATTTAGGCTTCGCTATGGGCATGCCAGGAATACGGGAATAGCTGCGGTCGGAGTTCACCCCGCGGCGATGACGATATGCGATGATTTCATAGCAGTTGGAACCCAGCTCAAGATGGAGCGTCCAGGCAAGGGTGGCGCTGTAGTACCCGTGGACTCAATCGAAGGGCCAATTGTCAAGCTCGACGACGGCTCAGTGGTTCAGGTAAATTCGGTCGAACAAGCGCTTGAGCTAAAGGATCGGGTTAGCGAGATTTTGTCGCTTGGAGACATCCTGATTGGTTTTGGTGAGTTTCTTGAGAACAACCATCCGCTCATGCCAGCTGGCTGGAGCGAGGATTGGTGGGCCCAAGAGGTCGAGAAAGAGCTTGTGGGAAAGAAATTCGACATGGACTTATCCCCTTACCTTTCACCACCCTACTTAAAGCCCAACTCATCAATAGCGGTGGAACTATCCGAGAAACTTGGAGTCCCGCTCCACCCCGCGTACACATACCTTTTCCACGATATCGGCATCGAGGAGCTCCGGGAGCTGGGTAGTTGGCTAGCGGGAGGTAATCCGGAGTTCGAGGATGGCAAACTCAAGGGGCTTCACTTAGGCCTGAATCAAACACCCAAGCGAGTTCTCGATGTCCTTGGGGTGCCGCATAGGGTCAAGGACGAGCATGTCTTGATTGAGGATTGTGCCCTTCCACTCTGCAGGTGTTTAGGTCTACTCGACGGGCAGCGTTTGACCAGCGAGCGCCTCGAAGAAACTTTGCGTGAGAACCCGGCGAAGGATGTGATGGAAATAATTCAAATTCTGGCTGGGTTCCCCGTGAGTCGGAAGGCCGCAACGCGCATAGGGTGCAGGATGGGTAGACCTGAGAAAGCGAATCCACGGTTGATGAGGCCTCCGGTGCATGTGCTTTTCCCAGTAAGCTTGCGCGGCGGGGCTACGCGCAGCGTGATAAAGGCGGCTGAGCGCGGGGAAATTTATGTAGATATGGCTAGGCTGGAGTGCCCGAAGTGCGGTACAATATGTTTCACACGAAAGTGCCCGAAGTGTGGTACGGTCGCAAATTATACGAAGGTTTGTCCCCGTTGTAAGCATCCGACGAAAGATGAGCGTTGTTTTGCGTGCAACGTCCGCGCGGAGTACTTTGACCGACGGAAGATTGAGCTGGGGCCGCTTTTCAATGAAGCGCTGCAACGATTGCAGGAGGAAGCGCCACCGGAGGTCAAAGGCGTCAGGGGTATGACGAGCGCTCATAAAATTCCCGAGCCTATCGAGAAGGGGATACTGCGGGCGAAGCACCATGTCTATGTATTCAAGGATGGTACCGTCAGGTTTGATGCAACCGATGTCCCGCTCACCCACTTCAGGCCACGGGAGGTGGGCATGTCCGTGGAACGGCTGCATGAATTAGGTTACAAGCTGGATTACAAGGGCGAGCCGCTAGAGCGGGATGACCAGCTCGTTGAACTAAAGGTGCAGGACATCATCCTCTCAAACGCGTGCGCCGAGTATCTGCTTCGCACGTCGAAGTTTGTCGACGATCTCCTTCAAAAGTTCTATGGGTTGAAGCCGTATTACAACGCGAGCATGCTTTCAGATTTGGCGGGACACCTTGTCATAGGTCTCGCGCCGCACACTTCTGTGGGCATCGTCGGACGCATAATCGGTTTCACCGACGCGAATGTGGGGTACGCGCACCCGTTCTTCCACGCGGCGAAGCGTCGGGACTGTGACGGGGACGAAGATGCAGTCATACTTTTGCTCGATGGATTACTCAACTTCAGCAAACGCTTCTTGCCTTCGAAGCGCGGTGGAATGATGGACGCTCCGCTCATTCTGAACACCCGCATCAACCCTCGCGAGATTGACGAGGAAGCGCATAATATGGATGTGATGGAGCGTTACCCACTTGAGTTTTATGAAGCCACGCTTCGTTATGCGAGCCCGAGCGAACTGGCGCAGCTCATGGGGACCGTCAAGCAAAGGATAGGGAGTGAGGAGCAGTATTGTGGGTTGAAGTTTTCGTTCGACACAAGAGATATCGCGGCCTGTCCGCGTGTGAGCCGCTACAAGACACTCGAAACGATGGAGGAAAAGGCCTCGGCACAGCTCGGGCTAGCCAGAAAAATCATGGCGGTGGACGAACGGGATGTCGCCGAGCGGCTAATCGAGCACCACTTCATCCCTGACCTAAAAGGGAACATGCGGGCGTTCGCGAGCCAGCAGTTCAGGTGCACGAGTTGCAACTCTAAATATCGCCGCGTCCCGCTGAGCGGCCAGTGCGCACGATGCGGGGGGAAGCTCATTCTCACCGTCACGCGAGGGGGCGTCGAGAAGTACTTGCAGGTGGCGATGCAGATAGCGCACGATTACGAGGCGAGCGATTACACAAAACAGCGCCTAAGGCTGACGCAGCGAGATATAAAATCCGTATTCGAGAGCGATGCGCACAGGCAAATGAGTCTTGCTGATTTTCTGTAGCCAGCTGGCGAGGGGGTCACTTGAGGCTTAATCTTTATGATCAGGAGGGTCAGTGTGAGCCGTTGTGCTACTCCTCTGGGAAAACGCAAATCGACTTGGTGGAGGAAATCTTGGAAGCCTTCCGTGGTAACGAAATCGTTTTCCTCAAGGGGACAGTCGGGAGTGGGAAATCCGTTGTTGGGCTCAGAACCATCCTCGAGTTCGGAAGAGGGATTGTTTCGGTCCCCACTAAAGTCCTCTCGGATCAATATGCCGCTAGCTACGAGAGGGACAAGTACTTCACGAAAGATGATGAATCAAAAGCCAGGATAGGGATACTAAAAGGGCGAAGGAACTTCCGCTGCATGTATCAAGCGGATAAAAGAAGAGAAATTTTGTGCGACAATAGCAAACTTCCTTGCAAGAGACCTGTTGATTGGGAACATGGGGAGAAAAGAATTGACGCCCTGCGGGAGTGCCCCTACTGGGGATTCATTTTTTCGAGCGGTTTGGCGGAGTCGATAAAGAACGTAGAAAAGGTGCCCTATCATGGAATAACGGGGAAGTGGACTTGGTGTAAGAGAGGTGAATGTCCCTACTGGAAGCAGTTCCAGGCCTACGTGTTTTCCGACGCCATTGTGATGAACTCCGCGAAGTGGGCCTCGGAGGTTAGCATAGGGAGGCTGCCAGAGGCGCCTATCACAGTCATCGATGAGGCGGATGAGTGGTTGGACTCGCTCGCGGTAAAGGTTTCGCTAACGGTGAAGACGATTGGAGGGGTGCGAGAGAGGATCAGACGAAATATAATGCCAGACTATGGTGATGAGGAAAAGGAACTGCAAGATAGACTAGAAGAACTTCGAGGCCTGTGGTCAGAAACCCTTGCTGGAAAGGGCGACCCTCTGAAGTTGGTTGAGTTTTTGACTGATTTGCTTGAGGAGATTGACGAGACCTCTGGAAGGTTGTACTGGAAACTGAAGTCGGTTTTGGAACACAGGGATTACGCGGAGTGGGATATCGGGGAAAAAGGAATTGTCTACTTCGTCCCAGACCCTAAAATCGTTCTCCAGAGAATTCTCGACAAGGTAGGTGGCAAGTGGCTCCTGATGAGCGCGACCACTCAGAGCGAGGATGTTCTGAACGATGTGTTCGGGATAGCGCCAACTTTTGTGGAGGGTGAAACCAAATTCCCAGGGGAACTCGTCCAGAGGAAGCTCGGCTCGGAAGAGGTCATAAATTATCGAAAATGGATGAATGACGGTTTCAAACAGAGATACTGGAATACTCTACGTGAAATCATGCAGGAGGCGAAGCTCCCGGGTTTCATGCCCGTCCACGCCCACAAGTACCTTACCCCGAGGTTGAGGAAAAAAGTGCTGGAAAGTGGTGATGTCTGTTATTACAAAGATATCATGCTCAGCACCAAAATGGACAGGGGCGCCGACCTCAAGGGTATGAAAAGCGTCATCATTTTGAAATTTCCTTACCCCGATAGTGAAGACCCGTTATTGAAAGGAATGCAGCGCCGCCTCGGTGCGGAACCTTTCCGGCAGTACTACAGGGACATGGCCGAGAGGGAATTCGTCCAGCAAATTGGAAGGACGTTACGCTCGGATGATGATGTGGTAGAGTTCTGGAGCACAGATAACATGTGCCATGCACAGCTGAGGCGGTTGTGGAAAGGTTCTATAGTTGTGGAGTGAAAGAGCGATGAGTAGATTTGAACGTGGTCTATCTACCACCTATTGATTTTTTACCACGAGGAACAAAAACTTGGTTGGGCCGGGGTGGCAGAGCCAGGCTAATGCGGCAGCCTCGAGAGCTGTTGACCCTTTGGGTCGTCAGGGTTCAAATCCCTGCCCCGGCGCCATCACGCTGTGGTTTCTGGTGAGAGGTTACAATAGACTCTATGCGATAGGTGTCGGGGCGTACATTAACTATCTAATCGAATCAGTAGGCCTCTCTTCAGTCCCCTTTCTTAGGATTTTCGTGTTTTCCCATTCTTCTCCTATCCAATATCAATGCAATCAGCGCCGGCAGGAAGAGCACAGCTGCTAGGAAACAGAGGATTAAACCCAGTACCGGGACCTGACCCAGTGCCCTGATTCCCGGATGTCCCCCGAACAGAAGTGAGGAGAACGCAAGACAGGTGGTGGCCGTGGTCAGGAAAATGGCCTTACCGGTTCTTTGAACCACCATAGGCACCGAGCCCTTGCCCTCCTCTTGGTACCTGTGGAGGATGTGGATGCCGTTGTCTATGCCTATGCCGATGATGAGCGGTATCATCATGATCGATAGCAGGTTCAAGGACACGCCCAAGTATCCACTGAGGGCTAGTATGCCGCCTATCCCGAACAGCACGGGTATCGGCGCCATTATGGCATAAATGGGGTTCCGCCTCCTGAAACCTACATAGACTATAACCAAAATGGGGATCGCCGCGAATATGCACACCCTGATGACATCCTCGGTCATCGCATCGATTAACGTGGGCCAGAGAATCGCCTCGGAGAATATTTCCGGATTGACCTCCTCTAATTGTTCCAAAAGTTCTCCCCTGTATTCCTCATCATAGATGTTTCCCCAAGCCCTGATGCGTATGAGGAACTTCACCTCTTCGGAACTCTCGGAGACCCAGTCCTTCCGGATGCTGGCCGGCAGTTCCTCCCATGTCATCTCGTCTATGTTCAACCAGGATATGTCGACGAACTCCGGATGAAGTGTTTTGGCCTGTTCGAATATTGCCATTTTATCCGACTGGTCCTGCGGGAGAAAATCGAGTACAGACTCCACCTGCATCACCTCGGAAATGGCCTTGAAACCCTCGACGGTCCGCACGAGTTCGTCAAATGAATCGACAACGCACAGTAGGTGATCCTCCGAGTAGTTGAAATTGCTCTTTATCTTCTCCAGTTGCTTATATGCTGGGACGGTCTTCGGCTGCAGTTCATGTATATCGGTGTTCAGCTCCGCTTCTGGCGCCCTGAGGACTAAGAAGCCCCCGATGAGGATTAAAATCAACACGAATACAACCGCGAACCGAGAGGAGAGGCCCCCAATGGCCCCCAACACCTTGAACCTGGCCCTTTTATGCAATTTTACCCTCAGCCTGCTCATCCTCAGTCTGAGGGTCGTCAATGCGGGAAGAATGAAGAATACACAGACCAGGGTGATCAGGAGACCTATGGCTAATGTCAAGCCCATCTCGTGCATTGCTGGGGTTTTGCTGAAGAAAAGTGCACCGAAGGCTGTGGCCGTGGTGAGGGCGCCGAGGACTACTGCCTTGCCCGTGTTGATGGAGGTATGCCTAAATGCCCTATTGATATCATCGTGATCTTCCATCTCTTCCATGAACCTGTTTAGCAGATGTATACTGAAATCGATCCCCAGCCCCAAAAGTAGCACTGCAAAAATCATGGCCATTATGCCCATTTCCCCGAACACGAGGTTGAACAGACCCGCCGTTATACCAATGCCGCAGACTAATGGAATGAGTGCCAGTAGCGGCAGTGATATGCTCCTGAACGATACGAATAGAAGGATCAATATTAGGATGATCGTAACGCTCCCAGCGAGGTATATATCACCCAACGCCATCTTGTCTCCCTCGTAATCCATGACAATCAAACCGCCGGTAAACCCGACCTCCAAGTCCTCGTAGCGGGGGTCCTTGTCCTGCACCTCATCGAGGATCTCGTAGAGGCCGTCGAAGATCTCAGTCCTGATATCGGCACTTTCGATGGCGACATTGAGAATCATGTTAAGGAGATATATGTTGCCGTTCTCAGAAACGAAATACGAGGGCTCGTTCATCGCTTCCATAACAGATTGGTAGGTACTTTCCACGGATTCAATGGTGGCATCGGGGTCAAGGAGGAAATACAGGTGTTCTTCTGGGAGGTATAAAATTGACTTCTCACCTGCGAAATCCATGTTCTGGGTATACCTGACGTCTCTGAACCAATCATTGCCCTCAAGGACATCCCCTAGGTCTTCGAGGAACATCTTCGCGATGGTGCCATTGCTTTTGGAACAGTCAACTGCAACGGTTACAATCCTGTGCTCACCGAACTCGCCCGTGATTTCTTGGTAACGTTTCATCTCCTCGGGTGGGTCATCCCCGAAGAATCCTTCTATGCTGGTATCGACCTTAAGTTCAGATGCGGGAATCAAGAAGATGAAAGTTATCACAAAGAAGATTAACAAGGTCTTTTTCGGATGTCTAGTGGAAATGTTGGCGATCAGTGCCAAGGGATTCCTTTTGCTCCCGTTATCGTTTCCTCGATGTTTTTTATTGATGGATCTCACCAGCCTGATATAACTAAAAAGTCCGAGAATTTGCCCATTTTGCCATAAATAAATGGTTTTTTGATAAATCACTATCTTTTAAGCAGTGCAAACTAAAATTTATCCATGCCGAGAAACGCGGTTATCGAAGTGGATATGAGCGGCCTTTTGGAAGACAGTCCAGTACATGTGAGCTTAATTGAACGCATGGAAGTTTTGAAGATTCTAAAGTTTGGGGAGAAGGAGGGTTCAGGAATAGCTAGGATAAAAATGAAACGGGGCAAAAGTCCCTCAGAACTAAGTAAAGATAAGAGACTTTTGAACTTCGAGATTTTGGAGAAGGATAAGGATGAGTATATTTGTCTGGTCAGAAAAAATATCCTAGGAATATTTTTTAAAACTTTTTCGAAATATGTAAATAAAAAAAATATCCCAGTAATGATTTCAAAATACCTGAGTAAAGATTTGTACTTCGATGTGCCGATGATCATGACACCGGGAAAAGCACAGGTCCTATTGGTGGGGACGCAAGAAGCAATAAATGGATTTCTTGCTATGCTTGAAAAATTACACGTACCACACTACATAAAATCGATAAAGGATTATAGTGAGTTCAAGAATCCTGCAAATTTAACACAAAAACAGGGGGAGATAGTTTCCACCGCATATAAACTTGGATACTACAACAGACCAAAGAAAATAAGTTCCAAAAAATTGTCGGAAATCTTCGGTATAAATCAGGCGACGTTGATAGAACATTTGAGAAAATCGGAACAAAAAATCCTAAAAGGCATGTTTGGATAAACCGCTAAATTTCGGGACTGAAGAAACAATGGCTACATTTTATCTCGGCTTGATAGAGCTTATCTTAAGAGTTTCTAAGTTAGATTAAACTGGGGCCGCCGTAGCTCAGCGGTGGAGCGATCGCCTCGTAGCCTGTCGGGATAGCGATAGGTCGTGGGTTC
>CAYFPZ010000024.1:0-13487 GCA_964345105.1 Hadarchaeota archaeon (SeqCode) | reverse complement strand
AAAGCTGATTCAATTTTCCCGCTCAACTGAATTACCCGCTGCAACTCCTCTTTTCCAACTTCGACCCTCGCCAGCTCCTCGTGGTCCCTTACCCTAACCACGCAAAAACCCAAAGAACGGATGAACTCCTCTCCTCTCGCTATCCGCTCGAGCTTTTCGGGCGTTATTTCTTGACCGAAGGGGATCCTAGAGGCGAGACATGGATTGGCAGGTTTATCTGCATTTGGCAAACCGTATTCGGCCGCTAGCTGCCGAACCTCCTCCTTCGTCAGACCGGCTTCCGCAAGCGGGCTCAAAACCCCAAACTCACGGAGGGCGCGGATGCCAGGCCTGTAGTCGGAGAAATCGTCGAGATTCGTTCCATCTAAAATTTTCTCAAATCCTAACTCCTTGCGAATCCCCTCCAATTTTCGAAGCAACTCACTTTTACAGTGGTAGCACCTTTCCGGCGGATTTGTGGCGAAATTTGGGTCTTCTAGTTCGTTCGTTATGATGGTCATGTGCTTGATGCCGATATGTCTGGCAGCTTTCTCGGCCCATAAAACTTCCCCGGGTGGGTATGTCTGAGAAATAGCGGTGACCGCGACGGTTCGCTCACCCAATACTTCGTGGGCAACCGCGCAGACGAGCGAGGAGTCGACTCCACCCGAAAAAGCGATTACCGCACCGTCGCAGCCTCGGATAATCAATTTGAGATGCTGAAGTTTCTCATTGAATGACATAGTCTTTTTCCTTTGATGGTGGGCCCGGAGGGATTCGAACCCTCGACCTTCCGGTTATCAGCCGAACGCGCTAACCAATCTGCGCCACGGGCCCCCATTAAGGACTTGCTCACGTTACTTAAATTTCTTCTTAGATAATCTGATTAATTCGTCTTACTCTTCTTTTATTTTGCTTGCCGCCAGCTAGAAAAAAGAATCAACAAAGCCACCAGAAAACATCAATGCAGCCACCATCATGCTATCTATTTTTATTAACCCTCAAGGGGGTGGATATAAATACTACTAATAGTTGTAAAATAATGTGGGGGTATTAGATGGACAAAGCGGGGGCGGATTTATTATTCTGTTCGGAAGGTTCTTCCTCCTTCCCTTCCGTTAAACACCTAGATTCGCCCCCGCGTCACTTTCAAAAAAATCGGTAACGACAATGATGTCTGCGTTTACAATCTTATGCAGAAAATAAAAGCTTTACCGCGGATCACTTTCTCGAACACAATTTTATTAATGGTAATCACATTAGCTTTTTAGATTATCTTAAATTAATCATTGCCTCGTTCGTAGGGCCGTATGGTACAGCCCTATGTATTCCCTTGCCGACCTCTCCCAAGAATAGTCCGCCCTCATGACCCTCTTCACAAGCCCTCCCCAAATCTCTTTCCTCCGGTAGACTGCCAGCGCCCTTCGAATGGCACGCTGCAAAGCTGCGCCTGTCGGTTTCTCGAAGACAAATCCATTCCCCTTTTTCTTACCCCTGTCGAAATCTATTATCGTGTCAGCTAGACCACCGGTTTTCCTCACCACTGGGATTGTTCCATACTTCAGGCTGATCAGTTGACCCAGTCCACATGGCTCAAAGAGCGAAGGCATCAGGAAGATATCGCTGCCGGCGTAGATTTTATGAGCGAGCTTCTCGTCGTGCCTCAAAATAACTTTAATTTTATCACTCTTCTTGGACATCTTCTCGACAATTCTTTGATATTTTCGCTCTCCCGCCCCGCCCAACATCACAAAATACGCTTTTTCACTACCCAAAACTCTTGGCATAGCCTTCGCTACGAGATTTAGGCCCTTGTGAGGGTCGACCCTCGCCACCATCCCTAACAGTGGTGTTTCTAGATCTTGGGGAAAGCCTATTTCCTCCAAAAGCTGAGATTTGTTCTCCGTTTTTCCATCGAGACTTTTTGAGCTGTAGGTTCTGTAGATGTACCTATCTTTTTCGGGATTCCACACATCGTAATCAACTCCATTGACGATACCATAAATTTCCCTTTTCTTCAGATACGTGTGAAGCCCATGACCATAAGTTTTGGTTTGGATCTCTTTAGCATAGGTCTTGCTCACTGTACTGACGATATCCGAATAAAGTATTCCACTCTTCATCGGATTTACAACTCTTTTCTCTAAAACATTAGAAGCAGTTTTTGGAAGACCTATGCCACTCAGAGTCAAACCCGGCTTAGCACCTTGGTACTTGAGGTTATGAATCGTGAAAACCGTGGGCGTTTTATCTTGAAGCAACTTTAGGTGAAGCGGGACCAAGGCATTATGCCAATCATTACAATGAACTATCTGCGGCTTGAAATCCAAATTTTTTATTAACTCCGCAACTGCTTTTGAAAAAAAGGCAAATTTAAGCGTTTCTTCTTTCCCGCCTTGATAGACAACTTTTCCCCCGAAAAATTCATCATTTCTCAACAGGTAAACTGGAACGCTGTCAATGCTTGCTAGTCCAACGGAGACTTTTTTGCGCCCATGGAAATCAACACTAATAGTCATAATCTTTTTTTTGCTTTTAATCCATTCATATTTTGGCATCGTTATCCTGACATCGTGCCCCAACTTCTTGAGCGCCTTTGGGAGGGCGCACGCAACATCGGCAAGTCCTCCAACCTTTGCCAGCGGATAAACTTCAGGGGAAACGAAAAGAATTCTCATTTAACTCAGCTTTTTAGCAATTCGTATATTTTCAGGTACTTACGACAGGAATTTTCCCACTGGAAAGAAGTCTCGCACCTCTTCCTGCCATTTTTTCTCATCATCTCGATCTCCTCTTGGTTATTCTGATAAAGCAAAAAGGATTTTTCCATTGCTTGCAGAAGGGTGCTCGCGCTTCCCTTTTCAAAAAGCAACCCCGTAGCGCCATTACGTGGATAGGGAACAACAGTATCTCGAATCCCTCCTGTTTTGCTTCCTATCGGCACGCAACCACAGCACATGGCCTCTAGCTGTACCAGTCCAAACGGCTCGAAAATACTGGGTACTAGCGCAAAATCTGCAGAACAGAAAAGATCTCGAGTCTCTCCCATTGGCAAGAGCTCATTTATGACTCTAACGTTATTTGGATGTCTTCTCTCAAAATTTTTTGAAGCTATTTCCAATTTTTTCTCGCCCGTACCCACAATCATCATCCGAGATTCTTTAGTTTTGATGAATTTCTCTCCCGCTTTAAGCAGTAGATCAACGCCTTTTTGTGATGCATCGAGCCTCCCCACAAAAAGATAGAAAATACCATCTTTTAGACCATATTTCCCCAATTGTTTTTCCCTGCGTTTTTCTCTCGGCAAATCCGGGTAAGAACAATTTTTCACACTCCAAAACTCCGTGTCGATGCCATTGTAAACATGCGTGACCTTGTTCCCATATTTTGAAAAAAGCTCTTTTTCGTCCTCTTGATAATAAGTTTTTCCCACGACCGTTACAAAATCTGCTTTGTCCAGGGCGACCAGTTCCGTCTTGAACCAATTTGGGCATTCCCTGTGTAATCTGTGAACGGTGAGCAAAATGGGCTTCTCCATTTCTTTAAACTTATCCATCGCTTTATACCCAAATGAATCGTGCATGTGAACAAGATCAAAATCTATACCCTCCACGATTTCGCTGAGTCTATTTCCGAACTCATCGATTTTTCTCACTGTTTTGGTGTTTTTTGGTTCCGGGTAAATCTCTCCATTATCTAGAATTTTATTGGACAAAACGTGGATCTTGACCCCGTTGTGTTCAAAAATTTCCACAGTTACTTTTTCGTGAGGGGTCTCATCAATTTTTTTCCAAGATAGCGAAACATCACTCCTAGGCACTACCACAATGGGATCTACGTGAGGCGTGAGGGTTTCTGCGATCGAGGTCAGTGCAGCGGACAGCCCCCCGGTCTTGATGACATCGTACTCGAATGTTGGCATTAATATTCTCATCCCAATCCACTCACCTTTCATTTCTTTATTACTACCTACTGTAGTAGTATATAAATTATATGAACCATTGGGCTGTAAGTTTCGTGAAATAAACAAAATAGGATATCGAGCTAATCACCGCATCAGCAGACGCGAAGAACTTCACCATCGTGTACACCGCAAGTGACGTTATCCTGCAATGAGCGAAGCTAAATAAATAAATCCATTGATTTATGTTGTTTTTAAAATCAAACCAGAGTAAGATCTTAAAGTAGCATAAATCTTTCCCTTAACTATTTTGTATTTTCCTCCTCCCAGCAAATCGACGACCGTTCCCTTCCAATTTCTCGGCGAGGGAATCGCGGCCTTGCGAGTTTTTGCAGAATTGTTCAGCACGATTAAAATTTCCTGACTTTTGCTCCGCCTCAGATAAGAGTACACGTTGTTCTTTTGATTGACGAATTGGGTGAGGAATTCGCCTATCTTTAATACGGAATAATTTTTCCTGAGAGCTATGAGTTTTTTATAAATTTCGAAGAGTTTTTTCCTTTGACCTTCGAGTTCTCCCCAATCCATAGCTCTTCTATTGTCTGGATCAGCCCCACCAACCATTCCCCTTTCGTCACCGTAGTAGATTGCAGGCATACCCGGATAGGTCATTTGAAAAATAACTGCCAACATCATTTTTTCTATTTTATTTCGGCACAGCGATAGAAAACGTGCAGTATCGTGGCTCCCAAGTAAATTATAGAGGACATTATTTACCGGTTCTTTGTACATCATTCTGAGCTTGGCCAATCTTGCGTCAAATTCTTCAACATTGATGGTGCCCTTTGCGAAGAAATCAATAACAACCAGCCTAAAAGGATAATTCATTACAGAATCACACTGGTCGCCTTCAAGCCAAGGTGATGCAAAATGTGGGATTTCTCCAATTATAACTGCGTCGGGATTAGCCCTTTTGACAGCTTTTCTAAGTTCTCTCAAAAATTCATGATCCAATTCGCTCGCGACATCCAAACGCCAGCCATCGATTCCCGCCTCTTTGATCCAATAAACTGCTACTTCGAGTAAATATTTCCTCAATTCTGGATTTTCCGTCATTAATCGGGGCATCCACCAGATATCTTTCCCCCAAGTTTCGTACGTGGGCTTGGGACGTGCTTTGATCGGAAAACTGTAAATGTTAAACCAATCGACATATTTCGATTTTGGTCCTTTTTCCACGACATCCTGAAATGCCCAAAAATCATACCCACAGTGGTCGAAAACACCGTCCAAGATAATTTTTATTTTATTTTCATGGCACTTTTGGACAAGTTCTTTAAACGTCTCTAGATCGCCGAAGTGAGGATCAATTTGGTAATAGTCAGTAGTATCATATTTGTGTGGGGTAGGCGAACTGAAAATTGGCGTGAGGTAAATCGAGTCAATCCCGAATTCAGATAAGTATGGAATTTTTTCGATTATGCCGCGCAAGTCTCCGCCATAAAAAGTATCTTCAGTTACAGGGAGTTTTCCCCATTCTTTAGTAGGCGACGAATCATTGGTTTTATCGCCGTTGCAGAATCTTTCTGGAAAAATTTGATAAATGACTCCCCCCTTGGCCCATTCCGGGACGGAACACACATCATTTTCGCGAATGTACGAGATTTCAAAATAGGGAAGTCCAAGCTCGCCTACTTTGGGTTTTTGAGTAGTTAGGCCTATTTCCGAATACCACAACCGTTTTTCACCTTTCTCAACAAGAAAAACGTACCGTACTCTTCTAGAAGGTACTTTTATGATAGCCCTGAAGTAATCGAATGAATCGTCTGTAGCAATTTTATCCATTCTAACTTTTTGTATGGGTAAATCTGGTTCCCAAGAATCCCCGCGAATCAAGTAACAACTTCTAATGTCTTTCTTTTTTGCCTGCAAGGTTATGCTCACCATATGTGGGCCAAGAGGATAAGCATATGCCCCGCATGGTTTATGATAAATCTTCTCTCCCCCCTATATTTTTCCTTTCGCAACCTTTAATCACTACAACTCACAGTAGAAGTTGAGTCTAAAAAATTCTCTCCCCAGTTTTTGCATCGAAGAGGTAAATCTTATTCCTATCGAGAGTTACACCCATTTTTTCTCCGATATCCACCTTAAAATCAATTGGTGCTCTAACACGGAATGGCACACCATTTACATCAAAGTTTACCATGGTTTCCGTGCCCAAGGGTTCAAAAGAAATTACGTCCGCTGTGAAGTCTCCCCTACCTTTATCTTTCACTATAACATTCTCTGGCCTAATCCCAAGCAGAAGTTTTGAGCTGGTCGCTTTGGTAATTAAAACATCGGCCCCATCTGGGACATTTACAGCAAACGTACCCGTGTCAAAGAGGATTTTTCCATTCTTTTCGACAACACTACATTCTATAAAGTTCATTGGGGGCGTCCCCATAAAACCCCCTACGAAAGAGGTGAGTGGATTGCGATACAAATCCATAGGTCGATCAATTTGTTGTAACTCCCCTTCATTCAATATGACGACCCTATCTGCAAGCGCCATCGCTTCAATCTGATCGTGGGTAACATAAACTGTTGTTATTTGAAGCTCCTTTTGTAATTTTTTTAATTCACCTCGAATACGAACTCTGAGTTTTGCATCCACGTTGCTCAGCGGTTCATCCATCAAGAAAACTTCGGGTTCCCTTATGATCGCCCTGCCAAGAGCTACTCTCTGCGCTTCACCCCCACTAAGTGTTCTTGGTTTTTTATCCAATAAATATCCAATTCCTAAGAGCTCTGTAACCTCCTTAACCCTCTTTCTTATCTCTTCCTTTGGGCGTTTCCCAATCTTCAACGGAAAGGAGATATTCTCAAATACAGTCATGTGTGGAAATAAGGCATAGTTTTGGAAGACCATGGCCACCTTTCTTTTTTTTGGATGGAGGTAAGTAACATCTTTGTCATCCAAGTATATGTGGCCTCTAGTTGGAACTTCCAACCCGGCTATCATCCTAAGCGTCGTGGTTTTACCGCAACCCGAGGGCCCTAGCAAGACCAGAAACTCTTTGCTTTTGATCTTCAAGTTTAAGTCTTTGACCGCGGTCGTTTTCCCAAATTGTTTTGTTAAATTTTCTAGCGTGACTCTTGTCATTCAAACAAACCTCTTTTTTTCATATTACACTCATAGTAGTATTTATATTTTTTACTTTAAGGCCCCCCTCATTAACCCTTTTCTTAAATATCGTTGCGAAAAGATAAATACGATAAGAAGGGGTATCGAAGAGATGATGGAATATACAGCAAACACGGGCCAAGGTGTTTGCCAATATAAACCGATTTCGCCGAATGCAACGGAAAGAGTGTATTGGCTCGAATCCATCAGAAGAGTTCGAGCCAATAAATACTCATTCCATACCCCCATGAAACCAAATATAAGGGCAACACCTAGTCCAGGTTTAGCGAGCGGCAAAATTATCTTATAGAGGATCCTTGGAAGTGAGGCCCCCTCCATAAAGGCGCATTCGTCTATTTCTATTGGAATTGTGTCAAAAAATAATTTTAAGTTGATTATGTGAAAAGGCATAAGCATGGCGGTATACGCAAGTAAGAGTCCTTGAAGATTGAGTAAACGGAGCTCCTTCATGATAAAAAATAATGGCCACGCTGCTATCATTATCGGCAAAAGTTGCACGAGCACGAATATCATCATGACGGATTTTCTTCCGAAAAAACGGTACCTAGAAAGAGCATAAGAAATGGGGGTTATAAACAAAATCAGCAGGATGATTGTGGGTATAACTACAATTAGGCTGTTCCTCAACCAAAGGAAAAGCGGAGATTGGAAAGCAACTTCATACGCTTCAAGAGTCAGGTTTGTTGGGAGTAAATGAAATTCCGTGGTGTATAAACCTGCACGCGGTGATTTGAAGGAAGTTATGAATGCCCAATAGATTGGAAAAGCTATTGCAATAATTATCAGTATCGCAATCAACTGATAAGGAATCGTTTTGAAAATTCTCCTCATTTAACTGCCACCTCTAAAATCTTCCCTTTTTTAATGATGACAATGGCGAAGATTATCGAGATTACAGCTCCAAATATTGCGATGGCTGCGTGATAGCCATACCTCTGCGAATAGAACGCTTCTTTGTATGCCCATGTCATAAGGATGTCAGTGCTCCCCCCTGGACCGCCTCTGGTCAAGAGCCATATAACTGGAAATTGCATGAATGCTGTGGCGGATGTCAGAAGGAGACCATAAGCTAAGATCGGTTTAATGAGGGGGAGAGTAATATGCCGGAGTTTTTGAAATGCACTACATCCCAATATTTTTGCCGATTCGAAAATCTCCGCGGGAATGCTTAGTATCGCCCCCGTCAATAAGAGCGTCAAGAATGGATACGCTAGCCAGATATTTACGATTTGGATCATCAGAAAAGCATACTCGGGGGAAGTATACCAAGGGACATTTGCCCCCAAGATAAAATTTACTGCTCCAAAGCTGGGGTTAAACATACCTCTCCAGACCATAATCATGACAACATTTGGAACTGCCCAAGGTAAAAGTAACAAAGCCCTGTAAATGTTCCTACCTTTTAGGGATGGAGACGTAAAAAAAACTGCGAAAGATAGGCCAAATATGACTTGCAAGGAAACTGTGCAAATTAACCAAAATATCGTGCGTCCCGAAATAACGTAAAAGTCAGAAGAACTGAACATCTTTGTAAAGTTCGACAGGCCAACGAATTCGTAATCATAATAATGGTACAAACTTTTGTTGGTAAACGCTAACATAAAATTCTCAAAAATAGGGTAAATAAAAAAAATCATGAAAAAAATAATGGACGGCAGTAGTAGTAAAAGCAAAGTTTTTTTGCTAATTAAAAGAGAAAAAGGGGGCTTATGGGCCATTTACTCACTCGTGCATTTCTTCTATATCTTGTTCCACTAATTCCTGAGCTTCCGTAAGCGCATCCTCTACTGATTTCGTGCCTGTCCATATCGCATCTAGCGCATCATACCCTCTGCCCCATATGGGTCCCATTTCCGGTTTCTTTGACATCGCAATTGCATCTATTACTTGATTCGCAAGCACTGACTTGATCGGATCCCCTCCTATGCGTTCGTCTTCCAGAGACGCCGAATTAGTCGGCAAATGCCCTGCCACTAGAGCGAGGTCCACAGCTACCGGAGGAGATGTAATCCATTCAAGGAATTCAACAGTTGCCTCTATGTTTTCACAGTTCGTAGTTACCATGAAAGCTTGCACACCCATGAAGGGCTTAAGAGACCCAACCCCCGAAATCGTTGGAAGTTTAGCAAGCCCCCAATTTAACCCAGCATCATCCGCGACGGAGAAGAACCACGGTCCATTTATCGAAAGAGGAGCTTTTCCCTCTGTAAACAGTGCCGTTTGAGCACCATAGTCCAGATCGTCCAACATGTACGGTTTTATATCTTCCATCAGATACGTCACGCCCTGAATGGTGCCGGGATCATCTAATCCCACTTTATCCGCTACATCGTCGTAGTAGTATCCTCCAAATGCGTGGAGGAAACATGCCATGGAGTAAATGTTCGCCGGATAAGATAATCCGTACATGCCAGCATCGGGGTCGTAATACTCGGCCATGATTGTTTTCATTTCATCCATCGTGGTCGGCGGGGTGGAGACCATGTCTTTATTGTACAACAACACGACGGCTTCTGCGCTCTCGGGTATACCCCATATGTGCCCATCAAGCGTGACCGAATCCCATACGGAATCAGGAATCTTGTCTTTGAACTCCGGAGAGATGTAGTCTTCTATGGGGACGATCAGATCCAATAGCACGTACTCACCGATTCTATCATGCGCCCATCTTATAAAGTCTGGACCCACACCCGCAGGCACTGCGAGCTTTATCTTTTCAGGCAAATCGTCGACGTGATGAAATTCTAGCATTATCTCGGGGTTTTCTGTCGAATAATTGTCCATGGCACTCAAATAAGCTGCTCTCCTAGGTTCCTCAGTAACAGGGGCCCACCAAGTTATATGTGTCGTCACCGGAGTTGGTCCTTCTTCTGGTGCTGGCATCAAAAAGTAGACTACTGCGCCACCGACAACCGCTGCTATAATTGCGACTATTATCGTTACAACTGCGCTTTGACCAATTTCGCTTCTCATTTATTTCACCCCCTTTCTTTTTTAAGGGACATTTTATCATATTTTACTATGAAAAGTAGTATTTAAATCTTAAGAACCTATATTTTTTCCTCGAAAAAGTTAGACTTTTTAAAATTTGGAAGGAGTCAAACTTGTAGTAATCCCGAGGAAAACCTTCTAACCACATATTTGTTACTCATTCGCCTCGACTCTAACATAGAATATTCCGTTCTCAGGGCTAGTGTACGAATGATTAGCGCCAGCCTCCCATGTACCAGCGCCACCGAGATTTGCCTTGATGTGTTTGAATTCAATGTAAGTAGAATACGGAGCGCTAGCTACAAAGAACCAATTATCCCAAGCTGGACAAAGCATCGGCCCAAGAGTATTCTCACTTCTGTTGCTCCATATACTGTACTCCGGCACGCTCCCTGTGATAAAAAGGTATTGTCCAAGAGCAGTCTCTAAATTCGTTCCTTGTGTGTTATCAACCCCGTGAACCACTACTACTTGCCTTCTCGTGAGGTATTGGAATTTTATCTTGTTGCTAGTTACATTATCTGTTCTCACAACGTAAACATCTACATGCTTAGTTGCAGGCGATACACCCGAAGGTACCTCGAAAATAATGCGTTCGTCAGACCACGATGTAATTGTAGCGTTCGTGGTGGTAGTCCCATTATCAAACTTAACCGAACCAGTGTTTTCTCCAAATCCTTTGCCATTTATTTGGACTTTAGTTCCTGGTCTGCCCATTACTGGATCTATAGCGCCCAACCATGCATTATCAGCAGCAGCGATGCAATACCAAACACCAACTGACCCTTTAGGCACCGACATGCTCGAAATATTTCCTCCACTTACTGTTATTGATTGACCATTTCCGAGAATATTTTCAAGGTAATCCACATAAGTGCCATTGGGTAAATCCGTGGAAACATTGGTTAGTGATTTATCGTTTGAAGCATCCTTATTTATGGCAACTAATGCAACATTGTTAAAGAATTTCCGTTCATAAACATAAACATCTGTGTCTACGTGTCTTGTCGTGATCAAACCGTACCTAAGGGCGGGATTCCATAACCTCAAATCAGAAAGCTTTTTTATAGTTTTATAAGCATTAGTGGCCGTATCCCAATATTTCATCATTTCTCGATTATATGGATCGGCTCCTTTAACATTATCTCTATTTAAATTATCATTGTGTAGATATTGTTCTTCTCCGTAATACACACAAGGTATCCCCGGGATGGTTAAAGTAAGAGCTAACGCCTGATCTAGACTGTTTTGATCTGGAGTCGACATGATGGACAAAAACCGGGGCGTATCATGACCACTGATGAAGTTAACTATCTTTCCGTTCCACCTGAAATCGGATACTGGATATGCAAATTGCTGATTTATTCTGGATTCTAAATTATACATCGAACTTGTTTTGTACCCAAATACATCTCTGATCGTCCAGTTAAGAGGAATATTCAATGCATGCATTCCAAAATTATTATCAAAATGACATAAATCCCAATACATCCCCGCGCTAAAACCTAAAAACCACTCATGCGTAATAAACGTATTTTCCCATCCTGAATAGACATAATCAGCAAAAGTCCTAAGCCAACCCTGATCCATGTGCTTCGACATGTCCACTCTTATTCCGCCAATTCCCCTATCTAAGTAAAGCTTAATCGCTTCTTTAAGGTAATTATCAACCCATTCATTAAGCTGATTTAAATCCGTACACGCACCCATACTTGTGTATCTTATCTCCCATCGATCATCCCAGTTAACAGTCAGCCCGTTATGATGGTAGATATTTTCCCAACTCCTTGTAACATCATTGAAATACTTATTTCCGTAATCTGTAGCGTTGTCCGTAACAAACACGCCATTATCGTACAAAGCTGCATTTTCTCCTGTATCAGGAGGATTTGTGTGATTTGGAGCAAAATCTGTGATAACCCTTATGCCCGCTCCGTTGCACGCAGTTATAAGATTATCAAAAGATCCCCATGTGCCAAAGTGCTCTTCGATTTGTTTGAAATCTTTAGCAAAATATCCATGATAACCAGTTTCGTTCTCGGTTTCAGGCCAGAGAACATTATCGACGTTATTCACAACGGCAGAAATCCATATTCCAGTTGCACCCATCCCTTTTATATAATCTATTTTATTCTCTATGCCTGCTAAATCTCCGCCCCAATAATACCTCCAGTTTCCGTTTTCACGCCTAGAATCATATACGCCAGAACCTTGGTCATTGTTGCTATTATCACCATCATAAAAACGATCAGTTACTATTTGGTAGATAATCATGCTTTGAGGGTCATTGGCTGGTGGAGGTGAGCGATAAGCGAGCAAATAATCGTTTCCAGGCGTCCAATTTGCATCGTACATCTGTCCAACACCACCGTCTCGAACCGAATCATCACTATAACAATCGTAGTCCGTGCCATCGATGAGCTGGAAGAAGTACCAGTAATTTTCAATGGTATTCGGCGCTGGGATGGTGACTTTCCACCACTCATAAGTGCCATCTGCGTTTTCTTCGGTCATGTCAAAAATTTGCTGTGATCCGGCATAGCTTTTCCAAACTCTTAATTTTACAGCCGTGACATCGTTTTCGTAGACTCTGATTCGAATCGTGACATTTTCATCTGGAGGTACAACATCTCCGGTCACGCTGCCTATTCGATAAACAAATCCAGACTGGGACCTGTAATAGGAATTTCTCGAATCATAATAAACCCCGTTCCACTCTATATTATTATCCTGCGACGCAGCTTCGATAAAATTTATCTGTATAAAAAAAGCGAACAGTAACGAAAATATAATCGCTACACTTATTTTTTTATTTTTCAAACTCACTTAATCGTTTAGTTGATATTACCATAAGTAGTATATAAATTTTGGGGCAAGAAAAATGAATATGGAGAAATCTCGCCCCCGTGCTCGCAACCGACCGCGTTGGCTAATGCGCAATCTCAGGTTGATCCATCGCAGAAAAGATCGTGAAAGTCTATTCAACATTAATGCTGTGAAGCGAGCTTCGGGGAAAAGGAGTATTGATCTCAGAGTGATGCTCAAGCCAGGCATGTATCAACGAATAATGCCCGTTTTGAAATTATCGGGATGGAAGGTAAACTCTAAAATGGTGGAGCAAATGATGGAACTCAGAAGGCAAGGGGTTAGTTATGAAAAGATAGCAGTCAAACTCGATCTTTCGCCAGCCACTATCCACAAGTATTTGAATGAAATTGAAATTGCCTACTAAATCAATCACGATGCTTCTATGAGTATCTTTTCTGCCTCGACATCCTCGAGCGTGGCTCCCAGACCACCGATTCTCGTTAATTTCCCATCACTCGTCTTCACGTGCAGCGTTCGAAAACCTCCCCTCTCCAACAACGTTGTCTCCGCATGGCCTTTTATGTTAACAATCTCCCCGGTTTTTAGCAGTTTTCCCCT
>CAYFPZ010000023.1:0-15465 GCA_964345105.1 Hadarchaeota archaeon (SeqCode) | reverse complement strand
GCTCTAAAAGAATTCCCTCGCTTCAGTAAAATTGCACTAAAATTCGAAAAATCGAGACACGTAAACGCGCCCAGACTGGCGAAAAGCGATGCCCATGTGGAGATTAAGGTTGAAGAGGTAGAACGAGCGAAGATTTCGGATGAGATCGGCAGTTCGGAAGTGGCTCACATTACCGCAAAGGTGAAAAATATTGAAGTAATTAATCCGTCCATCTATCCGTTCAAAAGATCCGAGTTCTTCGTTATCGAGTCCGCAATATTAGCAACCCGCGTAAAAGAAGCGTTAAAAAATGGTAGATATAAAATAGCGAAAAAGAAATTCCTCGAGCTTAGTGAATATGTGAAAAAATGTCGGCGAATCGCTCCTCACTCGATGGAGCTAAACCTGATGATAAAAATTAAAAATCTCTTCAAAAATGAGGTGGGGTAGTAAATTGGGAAAAATAGGTTGGGGCATAACAGGGGCCGGGCATTTTCTTCAAGAAACATTCAACATCATGGAGAAATTGGCGAGAAAGCATGTGGTGTCGTGCTTCGTTTCCTCAGCTGGAGAAAGGGTCGTTCGCATTTACGGGCTTCGGCAAAAGCTGAGCGAGATTTGCCCAGGTAATTACTACCGAGAAGTCATCCTTGAAGCCCAGCAGGATGCCGCCTTCCCGCTGGCAGGACGTTTCTTAAGAGGAACCTACGATGCTCTGATCATTTCACCAGCGAGTGCGAATACGGTTGCAAAAATTATCGCTGGAATCACTGACACCTTAGTTACAAACGCCATAGCACAGGCCGAGAAGGGAAGAGTACCGATAATAATTGTTCCGAGTGATCAAATTGGGGTTAAGGGAAGAACGAGACTTCCGTATGTGATAAACCGAGAAATTTGTCTGAAGTGCGAGGCGTGCTCGATAATCGACATTTGCCCATTTGAGGCGATAGTTTTCTCGGACGGCTTGCCAAAAATAGACCTTACCAAGTGTGAAGGGTGCGGCGTTTGCCTCAAAAAGTGCCCTCATGGCGCGGTTACCTTTGGCCAAGAGGTTAGAGTTACTCCCAGAAAAATCGATATCGAAAATGTCGAGAAGATGCGGAAAAACAAAAACTATGTTGTACTCGATAGTCCGAAAAAAATTCCAAAAACTCTGAATAAAGTTCTCTGAGTGGCACCTATGGGTAAGAAAATCTTGTTGGTAACGGCTGAACTCGCTGAAAAGCTCGTTCGAAGGTATGCGGCCGAAAGCACTATAGCTTCTGACGTAAAAGTCCTGCCCATCTCCGTCGCATCATTCATGACTTCAGAACTCCTGATAAATAAATTAAAAAAAATCAAATTAAACAACCTCTCGATGCTCCTCGTTCCAGGGCTGGTTAGATTTGACTTGAAGAGGGTAGAAAAGAAACTTGGGATACCTACTTTCAAGGGGCCGAAGTACGCTGCAGACATCCCCATTGTGCTGGACAACTTGGATAAGATAGAGCTCTCGAAAGAGAAGCCAGCATGCGAACTCCTAAACTCTGAGATTAAAGCCTCGATAAAAAAACAACTCAAAATGGCCGAGGAAGCTGCTAAAAAAAGGCTTTCTGAACCCCACAATTTCTTGATTGGGAAGGGTAAGGCGGCGGTTCCCGCTGGTAGAGATTTCCCCCCAAGGGTCATCGGGGAAATAGCCGATGCGCCCCTCCTTCCTAACGAGAAAATTATCGAAGTCGCCAAACGATACCTCGAAAGCGGAGCTGAAATCATCGATATCGGAATGCTCGCGGGAAGGGAGATGGTCAATGAAGTTCCGAGGCTTGTGTCCACCCTAAGAGATAATTTCGATGTCCCGATAAGCATCGACACTTTGAACAAAGCTGAAATCAAAAAGGCCATCGAGTGTGAAATTGATTTGATCCTAAGCATAAACGGCGCCACCATCGATGAATTTCAAAATCTTGAAGTGCCCGCTGTCCTCGTCCCATTAGATCCTAAGCGCGGCCATTATCCGCGCGCGCCAAGAGAAAAGGTAGAGTATTTGATTAAACTGGTGAAAAAATCGGGGGAACTCGGATACAAACGGGTGATAGCCGATCCCATTCTAGAACCCGTTAACCGAGGATTCGTTGAGTCCTTGCTGTCCTTCTACGAGTTGAGAGGACTTGATCCAGAACTCCCGATCCTGATGGGGATAGGAAACGTGATTGAGCTTTACGATGCAGATTCAGTTGGTATGACCGCTTTGCTCGTTGGAGCTGCAAGCGAACTGGGAACAAGTTTAGTGCTCACTGTGGAAGCGAGCGACAAAACGCAGGGAAATGTTGCAGAGGTCAGGAAGACGAGGGAAATGATGACGATATCGAGGCTAAGATCCACCGTCCCCAAGGATTTAGGATTGGACCTACTAATCCTGAAGGAAAAGAGAAAGGTTTTCGATCTATACGATAAAAATGTCGAGAAGGTAGCAAGGGCAATCCATGCATCGGCAAAGAGAAAGTTTAAGCTTGATCAAAAGGGTTTCTTCAAAATTTTCGTTGACAAATATGAGATAGTCGCTGTCCTGTACGCTGGAAGGGACCCAAAAATCGTGATAAGAGGGAAAACCGCCGAGGAGATATGCGATGAAATCATCGAAAGAGGCTTGATTAGCAATATCGAACATGCCGCATATGTTGGGCGTGAGCTCCAGAAAGCCGAAATTGCTCTGAGAACTGGCAGAAGCTATCTGCAGGAGAAAAAGCTTTTTTAGGTGACCACAAAGAAAAAGGAAAGGTCTGATTGACTTCACGGAAGGATGAATAGATGAAAGTTAGGGTTTTGGGCATAGATCCCGGCACAAAGAGTTTCGATTTATGCGGGCTGGAAAATGGAGAAGTGTACTTTGAGGAGATTTTAGACACCCCTGAGGTTGCTAAAAAACCAAACCTGTTGATAGAAGCTACCGAAAAAGCCATGCCACTAGATTTGATAGCAGGCCCCTCGGGATACGGCGTTGAACTGACTTATCTAAAAGATTTAAACATCCAGACCCTTAAGGACTGGTACCTCACCTACATACTTCTCCTGAAGGAGGAGGACTTAGAGGCTGCTTTAAAAAGAGGTGATATCGGAATAATGGTCTATTCAGCTATGACTGAAACAGCAATGGAAATGAAGCGCAGGGGTTGGCCGGTCTGTTACATCCCAGGTGTGATCGAGCTTCCCACAGTGCCTGCTCACAGAAAAATCAACAAGCTCGACATGGGAACAGTTGACAAGATGTGCATTGGCGTCCTCGGAGTTTATGATCAGGCAAAAAAGCTAAACATTCCATACTCCGAGGTCTCCTTCATCCTTGTTGAGATGGGATTTGGGTATAACGCAGTTCTTGGTATAAGTGAAGGGAAAATTGTCGATGGGATCGGCGGAACTATGGGGGGAATCGGATTTCTAACTTCAGGCGGCATGGACGCGGAGCTCACGCAGCTAGTCGGGAACTGGGAAAAAATGGATATTTTCACGGGTGGTGGAATTTCCGTGTCTGGCAAGCTTTCCCCTGAAGAGCTGACTGGATGCGCAGACTCCGATAAGCGCTGCGAAGTGGCGTGGGAGGCAATGATCGAGGATATAGTAAAGGGTGTCGCTTCAATGATGGTCACGGTTCCCCATCCCAAAGAGATCCTGATTTCAGGCAGGTTAACGAGAATCGAAAGAGTTAAGGACGAACTGCTAGAGAGGCTTGCCAAATTCGCGCCAGTGAGGAGAATCGGGTGGCTTCAGGGGACGAGGAGGGTCAAAGAATCGGCTCAAGGGTACGCAATGGTAGCTGATGGTTTGGCAGGGAGCAAATTTGCCAAGCTCGTCGAGTGGATGGGCATCAAAAATGCAAAAGGTACGGCGTTGGACCATATTTATCATCCCAAGGGAAAAAGCGTAAAGCAAAAATTGGAAGAGAAAATCCCATTTAGCCCTCGATCTTCACCTTAGCTCCTTCATTGTTTGGTCTGACCACCATCAAGCCAGCTTTGTAGCTTTTACCTTTTAAGAACTCCAAAATTCTTTCTTTAAGTTTCTCCGCCTGAGCATTACTCTCAACCAGCCCATAAACCGTCGGACCCCAAGAGCTCTGTCCAGCCCCATATGCCCCATCCTCCAGCATCTGATTAACGATATCAGAAGATACCTGACTCCCGAACACGCCTCCTTGATAGGGGGAGAAAGCTTCCCCAACGAGCCTCTGCACCTCAGTTAAAACCTGCCCAAAACTCTCTATGTCATGTTCCACAATAGAGGGTAACATTTTCATAACGAGTGAATGGCAAATCCTCCGGGCAAGGTCAGTAGAAGCTGTTATTCGCTTGAACAGTCCCTCCTCAGTTTTTTCATCGAGCCCCCTCTCAATCTCCGGTGTAACGATTACGAATTTCCATTCTTCAGGAAAATCGTGTCTGAAAATCAGCGGCGGAAATTTTCCCCCCTTGATCCCTCCATCCACTATGAAACCACCGTTCATGAAAGCGTAGGTCCCCACACCCGAATTTTTTCCCCTGCCCATTTTCTCCGCAAGCTCAACGGATGAAGCCTTCACCATATAGAGCTTCGTGATAGCCGTTGCCACCGCCAGAGTCAGTTGGGTCGTGGAGCCCAGCCCTACATGCATTGGGATGCTCTCGAGTATGTTTATTTTGACCTGACGTGGAATGTTATAAATTTGCGTCACTTTTTCGGCAATCTTTCTTGCTTGCTCCACATCCTTTTCTGGCCCAAGTACCTCTAGCTCTTCGCCTTTCTCGGCGAGGATTTCATACCCGAGCCCCTCTATCGCTAAACCCACTGAACCATAGCTGCGACCTACGCTTCTGCTGAGATCAATTATCCCGAAATGCAACCGCGAGGGTGTTTTGATGTGAATTCTCAAAATATCACGCTTGCTCATTTGAAAATAATCGCTAACTACGGGGCATCTCCAATTTTTTCCTCGCCCTCCTTACAGCCCCGACCATATTTTTCAGCTTTTCGGTCGCTATTCTCTGCCCCGTGTCGTCTTTAAAGTATTCTTTCATCCCCCCAAATCCGCAATCTGGATTTATGATTAACCTCTCGAGCCCGAACTTCCTCCCTCCCTCTAGGATCAACTTTTCTATCTCATCCACAGATTCTACCGCTTCCGCCCATTGCGCCTTTCCTGCACCAATGTCTAATAGAAGCTGTGGGTCCGGTGTTGAGCTCACACAGCCAAAACCCATCATTTTATCAGCCCTCTCTAAAATGCCCTTGGAATAAAATTCTAAGTTGGCTGGAAAGTCCCTGAAGCTGTGATCTAATATTGGAGCTTCCGATTGGATGAGGATGTCCGTGACCGCGGAAATGTCACCGCATACATGAACCGAAGGTAGGGCGCTCTTTATCGCTTTTATGGGCTTATTAATCGCCTCGATTAGCACATCGGGCTCTATTCCAAGCCATTTGGCATAACCCAACGAAGGTTCATCAATCATTATCAGCCCCGCCCCTGATTTGTCGTAACATTTCGCGAGTTCAGCCACGATATTGGAAAAATCTAGGATAAAATCTGGGTACTCTATCGCATGATGTTTTTCGGAAACCTTCGTCACGGATGATAAGGTGATTGGTCCTGTTATGGGTACTTTAATCCCGTCAATCCCTTCAGAGGGGTTCTTTTTGAGGTAATCTTGAGCGAATTCCAAGAACTCGAGAACTATGGGCCTCTTAGGAACCTCTAATAATCCGGTGATCCACGCTTCCCCCGCGATTATATCGATTCCACATTTTTCCTTTGCCAATGGTTCTAGAAACATTAAATTCATATCCAAAAGTTGCCCATAACAGGGGAAATTTATCCCAGCTTCGATCTGATCTGAAAGCGCCCTACACATGTTTTCTATAGAGTACTGTAAGGGAAAGCTACCGACCACGGTCGTTTTTAGTTCCCCATATGGTATATCCATCGACTTACCTTTTCATAGTTGCTACAAGTTTGCGTATGTTCCATTTTTGTTTAAATCTTCTGTCTAAAGCTTTCCCGCAACTTAAATCGTTTTACAAAAAGTTAAAAATACCTTGCTTTGATATTAAAACTAGGAAAAAAGAATTAGATGAATTACATGAAAGTGATCTTAATCAGTGGAAGAACGGTAGAACAAGGCACAAGCCTAGAAATGAGCAAAACTTCTGAGGAATATTCTAACAACGTCGCCATGATCATGATGAATGAAAACGATATGAAAGAGATTGGTGTTAAAGAGGGTGAAAATGTAGAAATTAACACCAAATTCGGTTCAGCCGTTGTCAGGTGCAAAGAGTCGAGAATAGACCGCGGAATCGCTTTCATGCCCTATGGTCCTTGGGCAAATATGGTGATAAGCGCGGATACCCAAGGAACCGGGATGCCGGATTCTAAGGGCGTTGAGGCGGAGATTTTAGCGACAGACAAAGATGTATTGAAAATAGTAAATGCCATAACACAAATAAAAGGGATTAAATGAATTACAAAAACATCGTGTGTCCTCTTTGTGGATGTCTTTGTGATGATATAGAGGTTGTAACGGAGGATGGGAGGGTAGCTAATGCCAAAAATGCTTGTGCATTCTCTAAAAGTAAGTTTTTGAATCACACTAAAGATAGGGCCAAACCTCAAATAAAGAAAAACGGGGAACTCGTTGAAGTGCACATAGAAGAAGCTTTAGATGAAGCAGCAGAAGTTTTGAAGAATGCCGATTTTCCCTTGATATACGGCCTAAGCTCGACCGAAACTGACGCCCAGAGACTGGCTGTCGAGCTCGCCGAGTTGATTGGGGCATCCATAGATAACACGAGTTCCGTCTGCCACGGACCAACCATCCAAGCAGCCCAAGATTGCGGAGCTGCAAAATGCACGCTAGGGGAGGTCAAGAACAGGGCCGACTTAGTGATTTTCTGGGGGTGTAACCCAGCAGAGGCCCATATCAAGCACGCAACGCGATACTCGATAACCCCCAGAGGTCTCTACACTGAAAGTGGAAAGAAAGGTCGGGAGATAGTGCACATTGATGTGAGAGAAACGAAGACCTCGAAGATGGCCAATATTTTTGTAAAAGTTAAGCCCGGTCAAGACTACGAGTTGCTTTCGGCATTTAGAGCAGTGGTCAAGGGATATGATGTGGGGGATGTTGCAGGGGTACCTTCTGAAACCATCAAGCAACTTGCAGAGAAAATGAAGAGCTGCAAGTTTGGGGTGATATTCTTCGGCCTAGGTCTTACGATGACTGGGGGAAAGCACATGAACATCGACGCGGCTCTCCGCCTCGTCAGGGATTTGAATGACCACACCAAATTCGCCATAATCCCCATGAGGGGCCACTATAATGTGACTGGTTCCAACGACGTGATGACTTGGTGCACTGGCTATCCCTATGCGGTCAATTTTTCCAAAGGTTACCCAGTTTACAATCCAGGTGAATTCTCTGCGGTCGATATCTTGGCCCGTGGGGAATGTGATGCCGCTCTCATAATAGCCTCTGACCCTGTTGCACATTTCCCTGCCCAAGCTTCCAAGCACTTGGCTAAGATTCCGACTATCGTGATCGATCCAAAAATTAACCTTACTTCCCTAATTGCTAAAATTGTAATACCATCAGCAATAGCTGGGATTGAGTGCGATGGAACTGCCTACAGAATGGACGGAATCCCCCTAAGGCTCAAAAAAGTAATCGATTCGGAGTTCTTACCCGACAGAGAAATTTTGAAAAAAATTATCGAGAAGGTGAAGGCTTGATCATCAAGAACGGCACCGTCTATGACCCCCTAAACGGGATAAATGGGGAAAAGAAGGACCTGTTCATCAAGGACGGAAAAATAGTCGAAGAAGCTGATGGGAAGGAAATAGATGCCTCCGGGCTAATCGTCCTACCTGGAGGCGTGGAGATCCACACCCACATCGCTGGTTCCAAGGTTAACCTCGGGAGGTTATTCAGACCTGAGGATCACAGGAAGGATCCCGTTTCGAGGACAGGGGTCACGAGGGGCGGGGTCGGGTACACGGTTCCAACAACGTTTGTGACAGGATATAGGTACGTGAAGCTCGGTTACACGACCCTGATGGAAGCCGCCGCCCCACCCTTAGGCGCGAGACACACACACGAGGAGCTAAACGACATCCCAATCGTGGACAAGGGGTGTTACACACTCATGGGTAATAACCACTTCATCTTGAAATACATCAAAGAGAAGGACCTTGAAAAGCTCAAGAACTTCGTTGCATGGCTCCTAAAGGCGACAAGGGGGTGCGTCGTAAAAATAGTGAACCCGGGTGGAGTGGAGAACTGGAAGTGGGGCAGGAACGTGAAAAGCATCAATGATAGAGTCGATAATTACGAAGTAACCCCCCGAGAAATACTCACCGGCCTAGCGAAGGTCAACGAGGAGTTGAAACTCCCCCACCCCATCCACGTTCACTGCAACAACCTTGGAACACCTGGGAATTTTGAAACGACCGCAGAATCGATAAATGCGGTCAAGGAAAGGATTCACATTACTCACATCCAGTTTAACTCCTACGCCGGGGACAGTTGGGCGAACTTAGCCTCTGGCGCAGCCGAACTCGCGAAGCGAATAAACCAGCGCGAAAACGTGACTTGTGACATGGGGCAAGTCATATTCGACGACGCCACCACCATGACGGCCGACGGTCCAATGCAACATAGCCTTTACAAGATGACCGGGAACAAGTGGTATAATTCAGATGTGGAGATGGAGGAGGGCGCTGGGGTAGTCCCACACGTTTACAATGCTAAGAGTTCCGTTAATGCTGTTCAGTGGGCAATCGGGTTGGAGATGGCTCTGTTAGTTAAAGATCCGTGGAAGTTCTTCATGACCACCGATCACCCCAATGGGGGCCCATTCTATCACTATCCTGAAGTCATCTCTTGGTTAATGAACAAGCAGGCGCGCGACCAGATGCTGCAGTCCGTCCACCGCACCGCTTCATCCAGAACTGGTCTCGGGGGAATAGATAGGGAATATTCGCTGTTCGAAATTGCCATAATAACGAGGGCAGCCGCTGCCAAGCTCCTAGGACTTGGGCAAAAGGGACACCTAGGTGTGGGAGCTGATGCCGACGTAGCAATTTACGAGTTCAGAGATGATGATATAAAGCGCTCTTTCTCGAAGGCTAAATACGTTATCAAGGATGGGAAAATTGTGTTGAAGGATGGGGAAATAGTTGAATCACCCCAAGGGAGAACTTATTGGGTAAACGCTGGAGGCGAGGTGACCGATGAGATGAGGGAAGCCTTCTCGAAGTACTACACGGTTGCCTTAGAAAACTACCCCGTGCAGGACGAGTACCTGCCTAGAGGAGAGATGATACCATGCAGATAAACGGAGTGGAAATAGAAGATACATTTGCCGAAGCCTTCGATATGGTAGCGGCACGCTTGCTGGTAACGGCGAAAAACAAAAAATGGGCTTTGCACGTTGCGAACATCACTACAGGATTTGCCACTTCCGTCATAGCGTGTGGGGCTGAAGCGGGGATAGAGAATCTTGTGAGGGCCAAAGAAACCCCAGATGGAAGACCCGGGGTGAACATCCTAGTTTTAGCCATGTCAAAAAAGGCTCTCGAGGACCAGCTCATGCGAAGGGTTGGTCAATGCATAATGACTTGTCCTACATCGGCTTGCTTCAACAACTTGGAGGAAGGGGAGGAGGAAATAAACATCGGGGGGAAGTTGAGATTTTTCGGGGACGGCTATCAAATTGCCAAGCGAATCGACGGTAGGAGGTTTTGGAGAATCCCCGTCATGGAGGGCGAATTCCTAGTCGAGGAGAAGTTCAAAGTCCGAAAAGCCGTGGGAGGGGGAAACTTCCTAATCTTGGGGAGAGATGCCGACTGCGTACTTGAGGCTGCGGAGAAAGCAGTCGAAGCTATAAAGAAAATTAAAAACGTGATAACCCCATTCCCTGGTGGTGTGGTGAGGAGCGGCAGCAAGGTCGGGTCAAAGTACAAGTTTCTGAGAGCTTCGACGAATATCGCCTATTGTCCGACCCTGAAATCGGTAGTGGAGAGCAAAATACCACAGGATGTCAACTCCGTCCTAGAAATAGTGATAAACGGATTGGACGAAGAAAGCGTAAAAAAAGCCACGAAGGTGGGAATCGAAAAAACCTGTAGTGTGGACGGGATCAAGCTCATAACCGCCGGAAACTATGGGGGCAAGCTGGGCAAACACTTGGTCTACCTTCACAAACTCTTCGAGGGCAGCCGATGATCATCCTCAAACCAAAAGTCGAATTCAAGGTGCCGGTTGAGGCCGAATGCATCTCGCCCGATGTATTTTCGGGTAAGTCTGTTGAGGAGTTAAAAAGTCTCGAGCTGTTGTGGGGAAATAAAAAGAAGAGATTGGCTGATGTCTTCAATATCGAACAGGCATCGGAGGGCACGGAGGAGATAGTTATCACTGGCGATGTCAGCGCGGTCAAGCATATTGGAGCAGGGATGAGCAAAGGCAAGTTGGTAATCGAGGGAAGTGCTGGAATGCACCTTGGTCGAGAGATGCAAGGAGGAGAGATAATCGTTCACGGAAGCGTTGGGGATTGGCTCGGGGCCGAGATGAAAGGGGGGTTGATAAGGGTCGAGGGGAACGCTCGAAACCTCGTTGGTTCGGGTTACCGGGGTTCTAAAGTCGGAATGAAGGGCGGAATTATTATAATTGAAGGCGATGCTGGACGCGAGGTCGGAGAACTGATGAGGAGGGGTGCGATCGTCATCAAGGGCAAGCTAGGGACCTTAGCCGGTGCACTCATGACGGGTGGATCGATCGTTTGCTTCAGCGATATCGGGGAGAGCGCTGGAGCCGGGATGGATAGGGGAACCATCATAGCCTTCAATCTCCCGAAGTTACTTCCGACCTTCAGATATAGCTGCACATACAAACCGACTTTCATCAGAGCCTTTCTAAAAAGATTGAAAAAATATGGTTTACCTATTAAAAAAGAACACATCGAGAGTTTCTACGATAAGTATAACGGGGATATTGCCGCTCTAGGAAAGGGAGAGATACTGGTCTGGAAAGGAGGCGCGACATGATAAGCGTGAACGAAAGGGCTTCAAAAATAGCAGATGCGATGATTCAAGGTGAGGAAGAACTAGGGGTTAAAGTCCTCAAACTAAAAAATGGAGCCGTAGTAATTGACGCTGGAATCAATGCGCAGGGGAGCCTTAAAGCTGGCAAACTTTTCTCTGAGGTGTGTCTAGGGGGCCTTGGTGGCGTTGGTCTTTGTATGGAAGAAAGGCCCTATGTCCATGTGAACGTGAATCATCCCGCGATATCGTGCATGGCTTCTCAGTTTGCTGGGTGGGCGATAAAAGTTGAGGATTACTTCGCGATGGGTTCGGGTCCCGCGAGGGCACTGGCGAGGGTGGAGGAAAAACTATTCCGAGAACTGAAATATGAAGATAATTGTGAGAAAGCTGTCATCGTGCTCGAGACAAGAAAAATACCAAACGAAAAGGTAGCGGATTTCATCGCCAAAAAATGCAAGGTGAGGCCCAATAGTCTCTACATCCTAGCTGCCCCGACTGCAAGCATCGTTGGAAGCATCCAGATATCAGCGAGGATTGTGGAAACGGGCGTGCACAAGCTACATGAGGTCGGGTTCGACATAGGCAAGATAGTCTGCGGGAGCGGGAGTGCTCCCATAGCACCAGTGGCAAAAAACGATCTAGAAGCGATGGGAAAAACCAACGACTGCGTGCTCTACGGTGGGAGGACGATGTACTTCGTGGATGCTGACGACTCAGAGGTTGAGAAGGTGATCGATGATGTTCCCTCACGCGCCTCCAAGGACTACGGCCTGCCATTCCTTGAACTCTTCGAGAAATATGATAGGGACTTCTTCAAGATCGATCCAAAACTCTTCTCCCCCGCCGAAGTAGCGATAAACAACCTGAGGACAGGAAGAGTTTTTCATGCCGGAAGCGTTGACGAGGAAGTGCTGGCGAAATCACTGGGTGCGTTCGTGTGAAGAAGATCGGGATTTTCACCTCAGGTAGAAATGACTGGAACGTCGAGCAGTTAAAGAAAGAAATAGAAAGCAGGGAAATCAATTGTTTTACCTTTCCCCTTTCTTATCTAGTTGCAAAGTTGGGCGGAAAGCCACGCGTCTCGTGTTATGGCCAAAATCTTGAGGAGTTCGACTCATTAATTGTCAGATGGGTGCCGAAAGGATCAGCGGAACAACTGGTATTCAGAATGGATGCGCTTCACAGGCTGGAGAATTTGGGGGTGAAGGTACTGAATCCCGCAATCGCCATCGAGCGATGTGCGGATAAGTTTTATACGTGCTCCTTGTTGGAAGATGCTGGAATTCCGACCCCCAAGACCATCGTTACCGAAAAGCATGGAGATGCCATGAAGGCCTTCGAGGAGTTCAAGGACGTGATAGTCAAGCCCCTCTTCGGCTCCTTGGGTGCGGGGATGGTACGGGTGAACGATCGGGACCTAGCATATAGAGTTTTTACGGCTCTAGAATTTGGAAGATACGTGTATTACGTTCAAGAGTTCATTTCCCATCGCAACGAGGATATAAGGGCCTTTATCCTCGGGGATGAAGTTATAGCGGCAATGAAGAGAGTCGGCGAAGGCTGGAAGACTAACGTTTCAAAGGGAGCGAAAGTCGAGCCATGTGAGTTACGCGGAGAGCTAGAAGAGGCATCGATAAAGTCGGCAAAAATCTTGAGATGCGAGTACGCCGGAGTGGACATCGTTGAACGGGATGATGAGTTCTTTATTACTGAGGTTAATGCCATCCCTGGGTGGAAAGGTCTTCAATCCACAACAAAAGTAAGCATAGCCAAACGGATAATCGATTACGTTTTAACTCGTTGAATTTTAATCTTATTTTTGGAGACCTTTGACACTTCAAGCCAAAATCATATAGTCTGAAGCCTCGTTCCCGAGGACGAGCCTATGATATTTATCCCCACTTCTCCGCTGTACGAGTTCGAGCTTTCCCCGAGCGATGATGGTTTCCCCCTTTTTTGCCTGTTCACAAAATCTTAAGTGAACTGATAATATCTCTACTGGCTCAAAGGCCGGTCCCTCTAAGAGCTCGACGTTGCAGATTTTATAGAAAGAAGGCATGAAAATTGCATCCGTATCGTCCTCGATTTCGGCTTTTATTTTGACATATCCTTTTGGAGTACACTTGACCATACCATATGTGCTCTCCACCTCATTCCAATCCTTGACGAATTTTATGGAGTACTTCCGACCGCCAAACCGCCCCACGAAGATTTTCCTTCTTTCCACGCGCATGTAATCTTCATATGATACTGCAGATCTATCCACCTCTCTGGAACGGATTTCTTCTTTATAATCTCCCTTCTTCTCTCCCTCTTTCACCTTCGCTAATCCCCTTTCCCCATTCTCCAACAACCGCTCTATACTTGCGTATACTCGGCGACAGTTCTTCGACCCATAAATGACGGGATCAATGTCAGACGAGATTGTGTGGAGCTTCGCAAGTATTGATCCAGAAATTCCTAGCTTGTTCCACGGAACTTTGGCTTCCGTTTTCATGAGTTGAAGAAAGGAAAGCGCCACCTTCTCGACTTTGTCCAGCTCCTTTTTACGTCGCAGCTCTGACAGGCGGTCGCTAGGCCTGTAGTGATATTTTATATCTTCCTCCGGAACTTCGCATAATTTTTCGCCGAAGACAGGATCGTAGACCAAATACTTTGAATCCAACTGCTCAATTGCATCATGTAGATTCTGAAAGGTGCGGACCCTTTGAAAAGTGGTTTTGCCACGTCTCAGGTTTCCCCTCAAATCCGGCACGTACTTGGGATAAGCAATGACCCTTCCGGGCGGATGGGTATGCCCTCTAACATCAAAAATAACACCATTCACCGTTTCTACCATGTCACCTTCCAGCGGTTTTACTTTCATCTCTATTCCAAACAATTTTGGTGCCCCTCTATTAATGAGCGTCCAAGAATCCCCACAATAGTGCCGGGGAGTGTCACTTCTCGTTTTCCATAAGCTTTCTTTTCGAAAGGAGTTCGCCTTTTCTTCCATGCGGCCTCCTTAACACCGAGTCTTCGCTTTTTTCTATTTCGCGAGCTTCGTCACATAACTTTGCGGCCGTCCTCATCATCTCATGAGCAGCTGCCACGATCGGTACGTATCTCTCCTTCTCCTTGACCCTGAAACAGCCTTCAACGCTTACATCTGCAACTTTCTTCGCTATCTCAAAAGCCGCCATGGCCTTCGCACGCGCATAGGGATTTTCAAATTTGGCGGCGCCTACAGCTTTATCGCGATCGACGATTATCTTTGGCAAATAGGACTTGCCAGACTTCACGCCCTCGATTGCTTTATCAATCTCCTCAAAAACAACTCGTAAAGCGCCAGTTATTGAAAGAACCTTGATTACATCCGCATTAAAGAGCGACATCTCGACGGGATCGAGAAATTCCATTCGTGCGCCAAGCATGGAGTCTGCCTCGATGAATATGTAGCCAAAGCCTGTCTTCTCGAGTTCCCCGGCAATCTTGGCCCCTGGGGCATCACCGATGATTATGCAGGGTTTGCCGGATTTCTTTAGGATTTCTCTAGCCTTCGAAGGTCCCGGAATGGCGGGATTTGGACTTATCGCTATAATCAGTTCGGGATTAAAGTCAAGAATTTTCTCAGAAACCCCTTCACAGTCCTCCTCGGTTATTTTCGGTCCAGATGCCACAACCCTGAAGTCGATGCCCTCTCTTTCCGCCCGCTCATCGAGCATCAGGTCCAACATAGCAGAAGTGCCGAGGTTGCCCATCTTAACTAATCCTACCCTCACTATTTTAGCCATCAGATTAGCCCCCAATCTTCATAATAACAAGGGGTAATTAAATAAATTTGCCCGCATAAATCCAGCGGAAGGTGATCCCATGGAAGTGCTTGACTTATCCATCTTCATCGGATATATAGCCGTGCTGATCATCATTGGGGTCAAGGCTTCGAAGAAAACAACGAATTTTCGTGGATTTACCATAGCAGGCCGATCGCTTGGTTTTCCCCAAATGACCGCTACAACAGTTGCGACGTTTTATGGTGCAACTGCCGTAATTGGGGTAGCTGGGTTTGCTTACCTAGTTGGTCTCGGTGCTATCTGGTTCGTCATACCCTGGTACATTGGCACTTTGCTTGTGGCTATCTTCTTGGTAAAAAAAATATCTAAATTTTCAAAATTCACCATGCCCGAAGCCATCGGCTCCATGTTCGACAAGCGATGTAGGGTTTTATCCGCTAGCCTGTTGATTTTCTACTGCCTCGTCCCAGAATCCATCATAGCAATTGGCTATCTCTCCCACTCGATGTTGGGCATCTCAACTTCGCTCGGCATGATCATCGCAACTTTTGTGATAATCATTTACACACTTCTTGGAGGTCTCCGAGCGGTCGTATCAACCGATATCTTGCAATTCTTCCTCATGGGCGCGGGCCTGATGATTTTACTCGTGGTGGGGTT